>CP098402.1:3014659-3316125 GCA_025916675.1 Phycisphaera sp. | reverse complement strand
CGGATCGACCGGGTTGAGCACCAGCACCTCGGTGAGCGCCGAGATCTTCTGGTCGCTCAGCGCCCGGTTGCCCACCGGCTGCACCACGTACACCAGCGGCTGCGGATCGAGCGTGAAGACGATGACCACCGAGCCGTCGTCCTGCGGAACCGCCTCGACCACGATCCGCCGGAAGCGGCCCAGCCGGTCGAGCGTCCGGCGATCTTGCAACAAAATCTGGGGGTCGAGGGCCGAACCCGGTGCCGTGCGGACCTGCTGGCGGGCCATGGTCTCCAGGGTGGGGTCGAGCTGGCCGTACATGCCGTTCTCCAGCGGCTTGCGCAGCACCACCGCTCGGACCAGACGGTCGGCGTAGCCGGCAACCGGGCCGGTGATGTCGTCGAGCCCCTCCTGGCCGCCCGCCGGGGCCTGGGCGCACGCCGCGCCGGCGGCCGCCAGCAGCGCAGCGACAGCCACAGCACGGGCCCAACGCCCGTTCTTCCGACCTCGCTCGGTGCATGCCGTACCCAAAGCCCCGGACAGTACCGGGGTTGGCGGCCGCAAACAAATCGGGTGACGATCCTGGGTGCTCCGGTCAAAGCCCTACCGCTGGCCCTCGAACCCGGGCTGGGCGGGGCGGCTCGGTTGCCTGCCTTGCTGCGGGGCCGGCTCAGCGACGCCCGGCTCCACCTGCTCGGTGATCGGCATGCCCTGCTCGTCGTATTGCGTGGGCTGCGGCGTCGGGTCGGCAAGCCATAGCACCAGGGCGATGTTGATGGCGTTAAAGCCCGCGTGCATCGCGATGGGCACGCCCAGACCCTTGAACCGCTCGTAGGCCACGCCGATGGCCAGCCCCAGCACGAACAGGGCCGGGATGGCGTGCCACGGCACCTGGTCGCCCACGCGGTGGATCAGGGCGAACACGATCGAGGTGATGATCACCGCCAGCCAGGCCGAGCCCATCATCCGCAGCAGGGCCGTCTGCACGAAGGCCCGGAAGATCAGTTCCTCGATGATGGCCGCCCCGAAGATGGCCGTGAAGATGATGACCCACGTCCACGGGTCGTCGGAGTTCTGGCGGATCATCTCGAGCGTGGCGTGGGCCACCGTCGATTGCTCGTCGCCGCTGGCGTACTCGAACAGCAGCCGAGAGGCCTCGCCCGCCGACACCACCACCGGGAAGGCGATCAGCACCGCCAACAGCCCCAGCGGGATGTCCCCGGCTCCGAATCGCATGCCCTCGTCGTGCTCACGCTTGTTGAGGAGGTACACCATGACGCCGCCCGCGAAGGCACCGAACAGCACCGAGCCGAGCTGGGTGAGCGCCTCGTCGCGCGTCGGGCTCTCCCCTAGGGATTGCACCGGGCCGCCCTGGCCGGCCATCCACTCCCAAAGCTGGGTCACGTGCCCGAAGGCCTGGGCCCCGAAGATCTGGGCCGACACGACCACGAACGCCCCGAAGAGCCACACGGGCCACTGGTAGGCCACCACGTCGCGCCTGCCCGCACGCTGGAACGAGCCGGGCCGGATGAAGTCGGCCAGGAACAGGATCACCAGCACCAAGGGGGCGGCGATGCGGATCGTGATCGCCAGCCAGTCGCTGGTGGTGAGAGACTTCACGCCCTCGCCCATCGGCGGCCCGCTCTGGACCTGTCCGAGCGATTGGCCCAAGGTGGCATCAGCCACCAGCAGGAACGCGATAGCGCCCGCCGCCAGCCCCAACCGGGGCGAGATCGCCCACCGACTTGTCTTGGCTAGAGCCACGCTGCTCAAGGCCACAGGCCCTCCGCACGCACGCGGCTATCGCGTACGGCCCTTGGCATCGGCCAACGCGCCCCGCGGCGGAAAAAGATTGTTGGCAACTGGGAAATCCCACGCACTCTGGAAACGAGCCCCTCGCGCGAGCGAGGGGAATGGACGCACGAAACGCGATAACCCCTCGCTCGCGCAAGGGGCTCGTGATCCCTCAACAGATCCAATCAGGCCGCGACGGCCGCCATCGCACCCTCGTGCGCGAAGGCCAGGCCCACGTGCTGCGTGCCGTCGTCACCCACGCGGACGTGCGCGATCCGCGCCTCGACCACGTCGTCGGTGCCGACCACCGCGCTGCTGCCGTCGCCGATGACCACCTCCAACGGCTCGCCGATCATCAGCGGCCGCTCGCTCTTGATCTCCAGCAGCAGCCCGCCCAGCGAGACGTCCACCGCCCGCACCGGCAGGTACCGCAGGGCCCGGCGGACGTAGACCTTGCCCGTCCGATTCACCGGCGAGCGGCGGAAGCGGCGGCGGTCCATGTCGTTCTGAAGTCGCTCGTCCATGCGAACCATCCCCATTCTCTGGCGGGCATCCATGCCAAAACCAGACCCTTGTTATCGTCAAAACCGACATAAACCGACATAATGTCCGCCCGGACAGCAGGAATTGCCGCCCGATAACAGCATCATGCCGCCGGTGCCTTCCGCTGGCGGCCCTCAAGCCCGGCCAGCGCCTGGGTAATCGCTGCCAGGTGCTCGGCCTGGTCGCCCTCAACGCGGCTCAGATAATCGCCAATGGCCCGCGCCCACGCATTGGCACCATCTTCGGCTGCAAGCTCGGCCAGGCCCTCACCAGCCAGGATGAGTGTGGGGCTGGCCGCTTCGGTCTCCCGGCTGGCAATTTCGAGGGCCGCGTGCTGGGCCTTGGCCATCGCCTCGGCCACCACCGGGCTGGAGTGCTCCAGGTAGGCCCTCTCCCGTGCCGCGTTGCCCAGCGCGTCACGCCACGGCGCATCCATGAGCAGCCCGCCGATCGCACGTGCCAGGGCCTCGGCCTCGGCCGGCATCCGCAGTCCAGACACGCCGTGGACCACCTCGAGCGCGCACAGCGGATCGACCGCCAGCACCAGCGGCGTGCCCACGGCCATGGCCTCGAACACCGCCGGCGGGTTGGTCTCGCTCGTGGCGGTGTACACCATCAGGGCGCAGCGGTGCAACGCCAGCTTGGCCTCTTCGGCCGTCGGGCTGGCGACGATCTCCAAGGGCACGCCGAGCTCTCTGGCTTGCGCCTCGAGCGCGGGCGCCTCGGGCCCGGCCATCAGGATGCGAAGCTTGGCGTTCGGGTTGTCGGTCTTCCGCAGGTACGCCACCGCGTCGATAGCCAGGTTCAACCGAGCCCGCTTCGTCGCGGGCCCAAAGGCCAGGATCAGATCGTCTTCCCGCTGCTCGGCATGGACGCAGCACGTGTCTCCCAGCACCGGCATGGGCACCACCCGCACGCGCTCGGCCGGAAGGTTGAACCGCCACACTAGGTCGTCGGCCACCGGCCCACACCCGGCCAGCACGACGTGCGCCGAGGTACACGCGAGCTGCTCGCGATACGCCGCCTCGAGCGCCGCCCGCGACGTCGGCCCGAACTCGCAGATCGACTGACGGCTCCACAAATCGGCGCCCTCGGCCAGCAGCGCCGCCTTGACGCCAGACTGCCGCAGGGCGCTGGCCACCGACAGGGCCGTCGGCGCGGCCATCAACCCTACCGCCTGCACCACCACCGTCTCGCAGTCCTTGAGCAGCTCGGCCACCTTGCCCGCCGCCCGATCCTGATGCTCGTGGGCCTGGGTGCCCTGGGCGTCGCACACGCACTCGGCACCAAGGCTCTGGGCCAGTTCGATCGCCTTGTGCGTCTCGTCGCCCCGATCGTGGGAAACCAAGACCATCCGCCCGTACTGGCGGCCCATGGCGGTCCACAGCGCACGATGCTGCTCGAGCGTGCCGTTGCGGTCGAGTTGCACCAAAGGCGATCCCTCGTCGAGCACCAACACGAGCGCGTCTGAGATATGGTCCATGTCTGAGGTTCCCCGTTGCAGATCTGGTCGGCCTCGAATCGCCAAAAGCAGCCAGCGAGCGGCCCATTCGGCTCCATCCCAACATTCGGTCAGATCTACCCGGACCTTCACTTGACTCCCCCCATCCGCGGTGCCGATAAGCCTTGCGTGAGCCCTACCGCCTCCCATCCGGCCATCCGTAGCCGCAGCGACCTGCTGGCCTGGCGCCAGAACTTGCGCGATCGCGGCCTCCGGCTGGTCCAGTGCCACGGCTGCTTCGATATCGTGCATCCCGGCCACGTACGGCACCTCCGCTGGGCCAGGGCCCAGGGCGACGTGCTGCTGGTCACCATCACCGCCGACAAGGGCATCAACAAGGGCGCGGGCCGCCCGCTCATCCCACACGATCTACGGGCCGAGAACCTCGCCTCGCTCGACATGGTCGACGCCGTCCACATCGTCGACGAGCCCACCGCCGAGGGCATCCTGCACGCCATCGAGCCCGACGTGTACGTCAAGGGCCGCGAGTACGAATCGAACAACGACCCCCGCTTCGCTGCCGAACGCGCCGCCGTCGAGGGCGCGGGCGGCCGCGTGGTGTTCTCCTCGGGCGATATCGTGTTCAGCTCCTCGGCCCTCATCGCCGCCCTTGAGAGCGGCCGCGACACGGGCGTGGACGCGCCCACCGGCGCACTCGCCCAGCTCCTGCGCCGCCCGGGCATGGCCGCCGAGGATCTCACCGCCACGCTCGACGCCGCCCAGGGCCGCAGCGTGCTGGTCGTCGGCGAAGCCATCGAGGAGGTCTACCGCGTCTGCCAATCGCCCCAGATCGGCGCACGCGAGCCGGTCATGACCCTCCGCCCCGCCGGCGAGCGCCGCTTCGACGCCGGGGCCGCGGGCGTAGCCATGCAATTCGCGGCGATGGGCCTGTCACCAACCCTGCTCACCTGCCCGCCAGCCGGTGAGGCCGGCGGGCGGCTCGCCGATCGCCTCCGCCACGCCGGCGTCGAACTCGCGTCCCTCCCTTCCACGCCCGAGCCCCTGGTTGTCGAGCACTACATCGCCGGTGCGCAGAAGCTGATGACCGTCGATCACGCACGGCCCATCGCCGCCGACACCACCCTGCGCTCGGCCATCACCTCGAGCGTTCGCGAGTTGGCAGGCAGCTTCGACGCCGTGTGCATCGCCGACCAGGGCCTGGGCCTGCTCGGCGGCCCGATCGCTCGCGCGATCAGTGAGATTCTTCGCGAGCGCTCGTGCGTCCTCACCGCCAGCGCCCAGGCGCGCAACGCCAGCCCGCTGGCCATCCGCCACGCCGACATGCTGTGCCTGGGCGAACAAGACCTCCGCCGCGCCGTGGCCAACCCCAGCGGCAGCCTGACCGCCGCCGCGTGGTCGGCCATGGACGCCGCCCAGGCCGCCGCGGCCATCGTGGGGCTCGGGCCCGAGGGCCTGCTCGCCTTCGACCGCCTACCCGAGCCGATCGATACCGGCGACGGCTGGCCCGCGCGCGTGCGGGCCCAACCGGTGCCCAGCCTCGCACCGCTGGCACTCGACACCGCCGGCGCCGACGCGGCCCTGCTGGCCGCCGCCACGCTCGCGTTGCTTGGCGTCCGGGCCTCGGGCCGCGATCAATCCCACGCGCCAACCATCGCGGCCCTCTTCGGCGCCTGCGCCGAAGCGAGCGCCGTCTCGCGCCCCGGGTACGCGACCGTGCCCCACGGGGACCTCGCCGGCGCACTCGCTCGCCTGCACCGGGCACACCTCGTGTACCGCGAGCCCGCGGCGCCCACGGCCAAGGCCGCGTCGTGACCCCCGTCAGCTACATTACCTGCACGCGCAACCGCCCGGCCGAACTGGCCGCCACCATCCGCACGCTCGATGCGCTGCACCGCGATCGCCCCGAGCCCGTCGAGTTCGTCATCGCCGACAACGGATCCGACACGCCCGTGCTCGAGTGCCTGCCCGAAACCACCATCCCCGTGCGTGTTGTTCGATTGCCCGAGAACATCGGCGCTGCCGCGCGCAACCATGCCGCCCAAGAAGCCGAGCACGATTGGCTGGTCATGCTCGACGACGACAGCGCCCCCAGAGACCCGGGCCACCTGGATGTGCTTGCCACAACGCACGAAGACACCGCCGTCGTCATGGCCGACATCACCCTGCCCGACGGCTCGCGCGAGCGCGGCGGGCTGCCGGAAGTCCTCGTCGGCTGCGGCGCGGCTATTCGCAAGCAAGCCTACCTCGACGCCGGCGGCTACGACCCCAGCTTCTTCTTCGCCGCCGAGGAGCCCGATCTGTGCGCCCGCATTATCGCGGCCGGCTGGCGTATCGAGTCAAACCCATATTTCCGCGTCTTGCACCACAAGACCCCGACCAACCGCGACCTCAACCGCATGCTCCGGCTGCTGACACGCAACCAGGGCATGATCGTCGAGCGCACCACGCCCGCGCACGACCGGAGCTTCCTCCGCCGCGACCACATCCGTCGCTGCGCGTGGATCGCCAAGAAAGAAAACGCGACCGAGGGCTTCCGCCAGGGCCTAAGCGAGCTGCGCACGCTCCGCCACACCCTGAAACGCGAGCCCCTCAGTGATGTTCACTACGAACGCTTCACCGGCCTCCACCACGCTCGCGGAGCCGTCCAACACGCCCGATTCGAGACGGCCTGCCTCGTCCACGAGGGCAAGCACGCCTGGGCCGTGCGCCGGGCGCTCGCCGAGGCCGGCATCACACTCGTCGACGCCAACGAAGCCGAACGCCTGGTCATCGGCACCCTCTCACCGGGCCCGATGCTCGACGCGCTGGCCGAGTTGAGAGCCGCGGGGGAGGGCGACCGGGCCCTCGCGCCATGGACCGAAGCGCCGCGACTGCTCGACGCTGCTATCCACCCGGCCGCAGCCGGAGCGCCCGCTCGAGAGAAGATCCGCGCGTAGCCAGCAGCCCCGCCGCCTCGTCGCACGCCCGGCACTGCCCGGGCCACATGAACGCCTCGCGCACGCCGCCGGCATCAATCCACCGATGCGCATTGTGCGCATCATCTCCAGATAAGTCCGGCTCCCACAACTCGTCCGCCAGCACCGCAAACCTCGGCGAGAGCACCACCGCGTCCATCGCCGCAACGAAATACGGATGCACCTCCTCGAGCTGCCAGAACCCAAGCCACGCCGGATCGCCGCCACGCAAGCCCACCTCTTCACCCAATTCACGCACCGCGGCCTGCACCGCGCTCTCACCCGCCTCGACGTGCCCCATTACCGGCTGCCACGTGCCCGCCATGGGCTCGGCTGTTCGACGCAGTTGCAAGAACTCCACAGCCCCATCACGCTCGCGCATGACGTACACGTCCACCAGATCAGCACGAATATCAGGCACTACCCATCGTCCTCGATCACCGCGCCAACCGCCCGCAGCGGCCCGGCCTTGGCCAGCGTCTCGGCCCACTCCATCTCGGGATCGCTCTCGGCCACGATGCCCGCACCCACCGAGTAGCGGATCTCGTCGCCCACGATGACGGCCGTGCGGATGCCAACGGCGAGTTCGGCGTTGCCCCCCTCACCGATCACACCGATCGCCCCGCAATACGGCCCGCGCGGCGTCGGCTCCATCTCGTGGATCACCTGCATCGCCCGCACCTTCGGCGCGCCCGTGATCGACCCCGCCGGCAGCAACGCCCGCAGCGCGTCGTCGAGGGTGAGCCCATCACGCAGCCGCCCGCTCACCCGGGCGCTCGCCTGCCACACGCCGCCCTCGGCCGGCCCATGATGCACGAGCATCCGCGACTCCTCAACGCGCACGGTACCAATGGCGCTCACGCGCCCAACATCGTTGCGCATGAGGTCAACGATCATCGCCAGCTCGGCCTTGTCCTTCTCAGCATCGCGCAGCTCGTGCAAGCCGAGTTCAGTCCCCGGACGCGTGCCCTTCATCGGCTCGCTCGTCAGCGTCCGCGTCGTGGCGTCGTACCGAACCAGCAGCTCAGGACTCAAGCTCAGCACCGCGCGCCGCCGGCCATCGGGCAGCACCGGCAGCTCAAGATAACACCCCATCGCCGGCGACGACGCCCGTGCAAGATCGACAAACAACGCCCGCGGGCAACCCTCGAACCGGCCCACCAGCGCGTGCGCCAGGTTCACCTGATACATATCCCCAGCGTGGATCAACTCCACCGCGCGAGCCACGGCTCGCGTGTACCGCTCACACCCCCACACACTCCGCATCACACCCAACCCATACCCCGGCTCTTGAACGAGCCCCTCGCGCGAGCGAGAGGACTTCGTGTCCAAACACGCCCATTCCCCTCGCTCGCGCGCGGGGCTCGTTCGATCAACACGCGCCCCGAGTCCCATCCACCCCCCAAGCCCCCAAGCACGATCGGGCCGCGCTCCCGCGGGCATCCCACCCGGCCGCTCCGCCGTGCTCGTTGGCTCCAACGCATGCCCGATCTCGTACGAAACAAACCCCACGAACGCCCCCTTGCCCCGAGGCGTCAGCGATCCCGATGTAACTTCCTGCCACCCATCGCAGGAATGGACCGAAACCCGACCACCCCGCACGATCGCGGCTATCGGACCATCTGGCCCGGCCTCGCCTGTCGGCTCCGTGTCGGCAGATTCGCTGGGTGCGGTCGTCACGAGCAAATACGTCCTCTAAGATTCACTTCCAAGCGATCGAAAACCTGCCGCCCGGCTGACCAGCGGCGAACCTTCACGCTAGGCAGGCCCGCATCGTGCGATGGGGACTGGCGAGTATCCAACCAAAAGCCGAGTAGAGGACGCGCCGCCGATGGCACCACCCGCAAAGACTTCCAAGCGTCACGCCGCCAAGACCACCAAGAAGGCCCCCACGGTCAAGAAGACCAGGCCGAACGTAGGCGGCAGGCCACGAGACGCCAAGATGGTGTACTACTTCGGCAAAACAAAGGCCGAGGCCACCAGCGACATGAAGGCCCTCGTCGGCGGCAAGGGAGCCAACCTCTCGGAGATGACCTCCATTGGCCTCCCGGTCCCCCCCGGCTTCACCATCACCACCGAGACCTGCGCCAAGTACTACGAGGGCGGCAAGCGCCTGCCCCACGGCCTCATGAACGAGGTCCACCAGAACATGTCCCTGGTCGCCAAGGAGATGGGCCGCGAGTTCGGCAGCAAGGACAACCCCCTGCTCGTCTCGGTCCGCTCGGGCGCCGCCGTCAGCATGCCGGGCATGATGGACACCATCCTCAACCTGGGCCTGAACGACGAGGCCGTCGAGGGCCTGGCCAACACCACCGGCAACCGCCGCTTCGCCTACGACGCCTACCGCCGCCTCATCAACATGTTCGGCGACGTCGTCATGGGCGTCGGCCATGAAGTTTTCGAGAAGGCCTTCGACAAGATCAAGCTCAAGTACGAGGCCAAGACCGACAACGACGTGCCCGAGCACGGCATCGTCGAGCTGGCCGAGGCCTACAAGACCGTCTACCGCAAGTCGGTCGGCGACGAGTTCCCCCAGAACCCGAGCAAGCAGCTCGAGCTGGCCATCGAGGCCGTCTTCAAGAGCTGGAACGCCGACCGCGCCATCAGCTATCGCCGCCTGAGCGGTATCACCGGGCTCACGGGCACGGCGGTCAACATCCAAGCCATGGTCTACGGCAACATGGGTGAGGACTCGGGCACGGGCGTGGCCTTCACGCGCAACCCCAGCACGGGCGAGAACAAGTTCTACGGCGAGTTCCTCATCAACGCCCAGGGCGAGGACGTGGTCGCGGGCATCCGCACCCCCCAGCCCGTCGACGAGATGCCCAAGTGGAACAGCAAGGTCTACGACCAGCTCATCAAGATCAAGGGCACGCTCGAAGAACACTACCAGGACATGCAGGACATCGAGTTCACCATCGAGCGGAACAAGCTGTTCATGCTCCAGACGCGTACCGGCAAGCGCACCGGCGCCGCCGCAGTCCGCATCGCCTGCGATATGGTCCGTGAGCGCCTGATCACCGAAGAGGAAGCGATCCTCCGCATCCCCGCGGCCGACCTCATCCAGCTCCTGCTGCCCAGCTTCGACGAGGGTGCCAAGCCCAAGGGTTCGGTGCTCACGCGCGGCCTGCCCGCCTCGCCCGGCGCGGCGGTCGGCAAGCCTGCCTTCACCGCCGAGGAAGCCGTCGAGCGCACCCACGCCGGCGAGCACGTCATCCTCGTACGCAAAGAGACCAGCCCCGAGGACGTCGATGGCATGCACTCGGCCGTGGGCATCCTCACCAGCACCGGCGGCATGACCAGCCACGCGGCGGTCGTCGCTCGCGGCTGGGGCAAGTGCTGCGTCGCCGGCGCAGGAGACGTCCATATCGATGCCAAGAAGGGCACCTTCACGATCGGTAGCAAGACCTTCAAGCGCACCGACACCATCTCCATCGATGGCTCGACCGGCGAGATCATGACCGGCGCCATCCCCACCGTCGAGCCCAAGCTGAGCGGCGACTTCGCCAAGATCATGCGCTGGGCCGACAAGTACCGCACCCTGCTGGTGCGCACCAACGCCGACACCCCCGAAGACTCACGCCGCGCCCGAGACTTCGGTGCCCAGGGCATCGGCCTCTGCCGCACCGAGCACATGTTCTTCGAGGGCGAGCGCATCATGGCGATGCGCGAGATGATCCTGGCCGACACCGAGGACGCCCGCAAGGCCGCCCTCGACAAGCTGCTGCCCTACCAGCGCGACGACTTCATCGGCATCTTCACCGCCATGAAGGGCCTGCCCGTCACCATCCGCTTGCTGGACCCGCCCCTGCACGAATTCCTGCCGCACGAGAGCGACACCATCAAGGACCTGGCCAAGACGCTGGGCGTGCCCGCCAAGAAGATCGAGCAGCGCGTCACCCAGCTCCACGAGAGCAACCCCATGCTCGGCCACCGCGGCTGCCGCCTGGCGGTCACCTATCCCGAGATCCTCGTGATGCAGGTCCGCGCCATCGTCGAGGCGATGATCAACTGCCAGCACAACAAGATCAAGGCCATGCCCGAGATAATGATCCCGCTGGTGGGCGTCGCCAAGGAGCTGCACATCCTCCGCAAGCTCGTCGAGCAGACCATCCACGACGTCCGCGCCGAGAACGACATCAAGAGCGCCCTCAACATCAAGATCGGCACTATGATCGAGGTGCCCCGCGCCGCCATCACCGCCGACAAGATCGCCGAGCACGCCGACTTCTTCAGCTTCGGCACCAACGACCTCACCCAGATGACCTTCGGCTACTCGCGAGACGACTCGGCCACCTTCCTGCCCGAGTACGTGGGCCAGGAAATCCTCCCGGCCGACCCCTTCCAACAGCTCGACGCCGAGGGCGTGGGTGAGCTGGTCAAGATGGCCATCGAGAAGGGCCGGGGCGTCAACGACCAGCTCAAGATCGGCGTCTGCGGCGAGCATGGCGGCGACCCCGTCAGCGTGCACTTCTGCCACGCCGCGGGCCTCGACTACGTGAGTTGCTCGCCCTTCCGCGTGCCCATCGCCCGCCTGGCCGCCGCCCAGGCCGCGTTGATGCACGACAAGAAAAAGAAGTAAGCCGGCAACCAGCACAACAAAGAACGCCCGCGACCTCGATGGCCGCGGGCGTTCTTGATCGATCAGAATCAGCGGTGATTACTTCGGCTGGTTGCCGTTGCCACCCTGGTTGCCAGCGGGCTTGTTACCGTTGCCGCCCTGGTTGCCGTTTCCACCCTGGTTGCCGTTGCCACCGGTCTGGTTACCGCCGGCCTCGGTCGTGGTCTGGTTGCCACCCTCGCTACCCTGCATCGTGGCAGGGGCATCGAAGCCGCCGTCGAGCGCCTTCTGCACGGCCTCGGTGATGCTCGTGCGGAACGTGTCCTCGTTGTACTCGGTCAGCGAGAACACCAGCTTGCCGTCCTTGGTCACGACGAACACCGTCGGGAAGCTGCTCACCGCGTACTCGATCGCGACCGCGTCGGCACCGGTCGCCAGCGGGTAAGTCGCGTTGCTGGCCTTCCACGCGTCGATGCCAGCCTGCACGCGATTGCGCTCGCGCCAGGTCATGCTCAGCACCTCCACGGGCTCATCCTCGAACTGGGCGGCGATCGCCTGGATGTCACCACGCGAGTCCTTCGACGTCCCGGACCAACCGGTCCAGAAGTCCAGCACCACCACGTTGCCTTGCAGGCTCTCCAGGCTCACCGTCTCGCCCTTGCCCGGGCCCTCGGCGATGGTCACCTCGAACGGCTTGGCCGACGGATACACCGGTGCGCGAGGATTCTGCGCGGCGGGACGATCACGACCCGTGCGCACGGTCGTGTTGAACGCGTACCCCTCGGGCCGCTCGGGGCTGAAGATGTCCTCGGGCAGGTCCTTGTTCACCGCGATGTTCGTGATCGTGAACGTCTGCCGATTGTCGGCCAGACGCGTCTCCTTGCGACGGGGCAGGTCGGTGTCCTGGCTGATCGACCAGCGGACCACCTGGCGCTGGTCGCCGAAGGCAACCTGAACCACGTCGCACACGTCGTCGCCCACCTTATCGCCACCAATCTCGAGGCTCAGCTTCACCTCGGGCAGTGTCAGCTCGCGCTCGAAGGGGGTGTCGTCGGCAAACTCGGCGATCCACCCCGTCTGCGCGACGGTCACGCTCTTGTGCCGCGCCGCCCGGTGGTACCGCTCGTACACCGTGCGCAGGTCGTGCGCGGTGTAGGTGATGTTCGGACCCTTGCGGATCACGTTGAACTCAACCGTCATGTTGCCTTCCGACGTCGGGTCGCGCACCACGACCTCGCCCTGGCGGCGGTGGTTCCACTCGGAAGCCTCACCCTCGCCCACGCGCTCCATCCACACCTTGCTGTCGAGCTTCTCGATGGTGCCGAACAGGCCGCCCTCGGCGTCGACCGAGCCGACGTACTGCAGCGTCTTCAGCTCCTTGATCGCCTCGCGGCACTCCTCCAGCCGGGTCCGCGCGATCTCGCCCTCCTGGGCGTACGCCGGCGAGACCATGCACACCATCGCCGACACGACGCCGGCCGTACCCAAAACCCAGCCACCAGCCGGGACAAACTGACCTCTTCGACCGAGCATCCTCATGCCTCCTTCAAGTCATCAACATCAAGCCCATCGCCCGGGGCCCTCCCCATTCGGGGCCTCGTCGGGCGGGCCGCCCCACCACCACCCAGCGATGCGCCGCACCGGCGGCTCCCGCCAAACCAGCACCAACATCCATCGGCTGGCCCCAATCCTACCTACCGACAGCCCGCACAACGAACCCAAACCCCCGAAGGGTCATACCGGCATCCATACTTATCGGACAATGCAAGCCCCCGACACACCCCGTGTATCATCTTCTGGCACCCAGATACAGCCGGAGGTCCAGAACCCATGCAAGCCAATCTCGAGAGCAGCACGGTCATCGACAGCACCGAGGCGCGAAACGCCCAGGCCGCCGCCGACAAGGCCCCATTCCAGGCCTCGGCCGACATCGATACCTCGAAATTCTTCATCACCCAGAACATGGCGGGCTATACCCAGGAAAACCACGAGGTCTGGCGACTCCTCTACAGCGAACGCATGAAGACCCTCGACCAGCAGGCCTCCACCGTCTTCCTCGACGGCATGCGCGCCATCGGCCTGCCCAGCGACGCCGTGCCCGAGGTCGCCGCCATCAACGCCAATCTGGCCCAGCGCACCGGCTGGCAGAGCCGACCCGTGCCGGGGTACCTGCCGGCCAAGGCCTTCTTCGCCTGCCTGGCGGGCGGCGAGTTCCCCACCACCATCACCATCCGCCCGCGCCACCTGCTGCACTACCTGCCCGAGCCGGACATCTTCCACGACATCTTCGGCCACGTGCCCCTGCACGCCGACAAGGTCTTTGCCGAGTTCCTGCGCACCTACGGCCAGGCCGCCCTGCACTGCGAGGACCCCTACCACATCGAGCGCCTGGGCCGCCTCTTCTGGTTCACCGTCGAGTTCGGCCTCATCAAGGAAGCGGGCCAGACCAAGCTCTACGGCAGCGGCCTGATCAGCAGCCTGGGCGAGAGCGAGCACGCCCTGCGCAGCCCCCACGTCGACCGCCGCCCCTTCGACATGGACCGCGTCTGCGACACCCCCTTCGAGATCGACCACTACCAGCCGATCCTGTACGTGCTCGAGAGCTTCGAGCAGCTTCGTGACGCGATGAACAAGTACGCGGAGCGGGTGATGAATGCGAGGAAGACGAGTGCGGCATGAGCAAAGACTTGAGTGAGTCCAACAACCCTTGGCGACTTCCGATAGTTGTCGGCGAACGTCCACTCGTACTACTTGGAACAAACACTGACTACGACAATCTCAATTACCTTCGCGCCTTCGAAGTAGACTATTTCAGTTCTGTTGCAGCTTTGTTCTGTGACGAATTTGAACATACTGAAGATCAAGGCCAAAGATCCAAATGTGCTACGGCTATCCGCAGCACATATGGGCATGCCATTGAATCACTTATGGCGATTATTGGAGCAGCAACACAGGCCCCACACGGCGTTGGCCTCTGGCTGAACGAGTATACACTTCGCGATCTGCGCCATGTAGTTAGTTGTGTCAGAAATTCAACCCCCGCGTACTTCAAACTCACTACTAAACAGAATCAGTTAACTGATGGCAAATCTAGACTCACCTGGAACGAACTCTCGAATCTGGTTCACAGCCATTGTCAAGCATGGGATGCTGACAAGCGAACGAGAATTTCAGATGGATTTGCAAGTTTTTGGCAACGAGTTTCCTCAGACTTCATGGACGAACATCAACAACGCGAATACAACAGTATTAAGCACGGCGTACGTGTACGACCGGGAGGGTTTACTCTTAGAATAACACCCGAAAGAACATTTGGGGTCATAGATGAGAGTGCCACGTCTCATATCAGCGGCGGCAAATATGGAACAACCTATCTCACTACTGAGCTATTTAATGGTCGCCCTAAGCATTGCAAGCGTGTTCGCCACGATTCTGTTGTTTGGGATCCGAGAGCGTTAATTCAACGTCTCCAACTCGTTTCAATGTCCATTCAAAATATTATGTCAGCATTAAGACTGGCAGTTTACAAAGATGTCAAACCTGATGGCACGGGGTGTTTGTTCCGCGCTCCTGTAGATCATGGCGCCTGGACTGATTGCTGGCGCAGACCCAACACATTCCGAAGTCGATTCTCAGATGAATTTGGAACAATAGAATCAGATTTCCCGACAAAGGCCGAAGTTCTCAAAGCCTATTCTCAAGGGTCGTGGTAGAGTAACGCGAGAGAACCACCACCCGCTTCTGCACGGCTAACCGCTCGTGCCACGCGCTGTGGGCGAAGAGGTCGCGTACATCACCCACACCCCGCCGCAAACGCATTCTGAAACGCCAGAAAATCAAACAACGTTAGCTCGCCATCCCCATCAAAATCCGCCGCCAGATCGCCCGCACTGAACAGGTTCTGGAAGGCCAGGAAGTCGAACAGCGTCAGCTCACCATCGCCGTCGATGTCGGCCGCGCACGTGTCGCACGAGGTCTCGATCACCGCCAACCCCTGCACAGCCCGCGACGGGTTGATGAGCCCCAGGTCGGTCAGCGTCAACGGATCGAGATCAACGCGAAAGAAGTTACCGCTCACCGAGATGCTGATGTACAGCGCGTTCTCGCTCCGGTCGTACGCCAGCCCGCGCAGGTTGCCGCTCGGCAGCACCAGCGGCAGTTCCGTCACGCCTGCCGTGTCGGGGTCGATGACGATCACCCGGCTGGTAAGGTCCGAGATGCCATACAGCGTGTTGCTGTCGCAGTCGTACGCCAATCCCTCCACGCCGTTGGCACCGGTCAGCACGCCGACAATGCTCGACGCGCCCGTCACCGGGTCGACGGTATACAGCCGATTGTTGTTGTTGTCGCTCACGTAGATCACGTCACGCCCGGGGTCATAGGCCAGCCCGTTAGCGTTGCTCGCGCCCGTGACCGCCGCCAGCAACACCGTCGCGCCGGTGTCGGGGTTGATCGTGTACACCGAGTTGAACCCAGCATCCACAGCATACAGCGTGTTCCGCCCCGCGTCGTACGCCAGCCCCTGCGGCTGCACGCCCACGGGCGCCCGCGCCGTCGTGCTCCCGCTCGTCCGGCTCATCTCCACGAGCTGGTTTGGGTTCAGGTTCCCTCCGATGATCGTCCCATCCTGCCCCAACGCACCGGCCACCACACACGCAACAACAACACCGCTCAACCTGATCATGTCTCTCTCCTGATGGGGCTACCCGCCACATGAAACATACAGGCTAAACCCAATGGTGCCAACCCCGTTACGCTTCAACCGTCCAATAAAAAAACACCCCGCCCTCCCCAGGCGCGGGGTGCCCTCCCTCGGTGTTCGAGGCTCCGAGGTAAGAATCAGCCGATCGCGTCGGCCACCGCCTGGCGGATCGCCATGCTGCCACGCTGGACGGCGTCGCCGATGCCCGTGCGGAAGCCCTCGCCAGCACCGCGGACACGCATGACCAGGTCACGCTCGGCACTCAGGCGGACCAGCAACCGAACGCAGTGGCGCTCGATGCGCTCGACGCGAGACGCGCCGAAGCGGCCGATCAACTGCACGCGATCGGCCCCGGCCTGCCCGGCCCGGATGATCTCCCGGTCGGTCGCCCCCGCCGCGTCGAGCCGGGCGATCCGATCAATCGTGGCGTCCGTCGTGCTCGCGATGGCTCCAACCGTGCGGTCGGCCACCTGCTCCATGCTCGCCACGCACCGTGCGGCCACGTCCGTGGGGTCGGGCGGGTTCCTCTGACCGAACGTGCTGGCGGCCGACACAAGGACGGCCACCACGGCCGCCATGATCGAGATACTCCTGGTCATCTTCAAGCTCCTTTTCTTCGAGTCGCTCCGATGGCGCGGTCGACCCACAGAGGCCGGCCCCCACGGTGGAACGTGAGGCCACACGGCCTATTGCGGCCCCCTCTGGCCATTTGCACCGCGGATTTACCCCGTCACCGCCGTACCCTCCACCCCGTGCCCACCTACCGCCTCACTCTTCGCTACGACGGCACCGCCTTCTGCGGCTGGCAGAAGCAGGAACCACCCGCTCCGGTCCCCGGCGAGCCCGTCGCCACCGGCTCGGCCATCCACCACGCCGACCCCTCATTACCCGCCCCGCCCGGCCGCGTCGCCCTCCGCACCGTGCAGGCCGTGGCCGAGCAGGCCGTCCGCCAGGTCGTCCGCGAGCCGATCATCCTGACCGGCGCCAGCCGCACCGACGCCGGCGTCCACGCGAGGGGCCAGACCGCCGCGTTCACCTGCTCGGACGGCAGCGACCCCGCCCGCCACGGCGGCGGCTGGCCCGTCGAGCGCGGCCTCGACGCCCTCGTCCGCGCCGTCAACGGCCGCCTGCCGCAAGACGTACTCCTCACCCACGCCCAGCCCACGCACGACGCCTTCAACCCCATCGGCGACGCCCAGCGCAAGGCCTACACCTACACCTTCCACGACCACCACCAGCGCCCGCTCTTCGATCGCGCCTTCGTCACGCACACCCACCACACCCTCGACGCCGCCGCCATGCACGCCGCCGCCCAGCACCTGGTGGGCGAGCACGACTTCGCCGCCTTCACCCAGCTCAACCACGACCGCCAGAGTACCGTGCGCACGATCTACGACCTCGCCGTCGAGCGAACCGCCGAGCACCGCGTCCGCATCACCGTCACCGGCAGCGGCTTCCTCTACAACATGGTCCGCATCATCGCCGGCACGCTGCACGAAGTGGGGCGCGGCCGGATTGCCCAGAGCGCCGTGCCTGCCATCCTTGCCAGCGCCGATCGACGCCAGGCCGGCCCCACCGCCGCCCCCACAGGCCTGTGCCTCGAGTGGATCAGGTACCCAGGCGACAATTCCGGCGATTCTCCGACAAATCCCGCGTGACTCGGGCATTTCCTTGCCGCTCTCCCACAGTGCCGGGCAGTCGCAAACCCCGCCCGGCAGCACAAGGAGAAACGCAGATGCAACGCCTCACCCTCGCCGCCGCCGTCGCCGTCGCCGCCACCAGCGTGTCGATGCTGACCAACACCGCCCGGGCCGACCGCATGTACGCCGTCGATGCCAGCGTCGACAGCCTCTACATCTTCGATTCGGACACCGGTGCGACGATCCGCACCATCGGCCCGCTCAACCCCGATCCTGCCCGCTATACCACACCCATCAGCATGGCCGTCACCGACTCGGGCCTCATCTTCGTCATCAACAACACCCCCACCGGCGACGAGGGCCTCAGCCGCGTCGACCCCGCGACCGGCCTGGCCACCCACATCGGCGGCGACGTGCGGGGATCCATCTCCATCGGCCCCGGCGGCGTGCTCTACGGCACCGACCTTGGCGGCCGCCTCGGCACTGTCAGTTCGTCGACCGGCAATGTCCGCCTGCTCGGCGGCTCGAGGCTCCCGCGCCTCTTCGGCCTCGACTACAACACCCGCGACGGCTTCTTCTACGGCATCACCAGCGCCAGCCCGGGCTCCGTCCCCGAGCTGCTCAAGATCAACCCCTCCACCGGCGCCCTGGTCGCCACCATCCCGCTGAGCACCACCATTGTCGGCAGTGCCCCGGGCAGCATCGCCTTCCAGCGCGACGGCGACCTGGTCATGACCGAGAATGGCCGCCGCCTCTGGGAGATCAACATCGTCTCCGGCCTGACCACCCTTCGGGCCGTCACCGCCGACATCCCCCAGGGCCTGGGCCTGGCACCCTGCATCGCCGACTTCGACGGCAATGGCACGCTCGACCTCTTCGACTTCCTCGCCTTCCAGAACGCCTTCGACGCGGGCGATCTGGCGGCCGATCTCGATGGCGACGGCATCCTAACCCTCTTCGACTTCCTGGCCTTCCAGAACGAGTTCGACGCCGGCTGCTAGACCCGAGAACGCGCGGAATCGGTATTCGCCCCAATCCATGAAACCGGCGGCGAACACCCGACGAATAGAAGGTTGACAGAGCAAGACAAAGCCCGGGCCAACTCAGGCCACCCAACAGGGAAATCGGGCAAACAAGCCACACCAGGCACGGCCAGCGTCCGGACTCATCCCCCGGCCCCTGGCCGTGCCTTCTTGTCGGGATTACGACCGGGTGTCCTCTGCTTCGTCATCGCCAAAAACAAACACCTCGGCATCCTCGAACACCTCGCCCTCGATGCCACTCTCATCCACGAACGATCCACCCTCGCCCGATCCCTCACCCGGAATACGGAACAGGCTCTCGATCTCGTCGGGCGTCAGCTCAAGATCCTCACCCCGATCGAACGCGCTCGTGTCGATCAGCCCCTTCTTATCACGACGTTCCGCCTGCTCACGCCGCTTGTCGAACTGCTTGCGGCTCCGCACGAACACCCGGAACGGGATCTCATCAAATGGCGCCTGCTCGCGCAGCCGATTCATCAGATACCGCATGTAATTGGGCGTGAACAGCTTGGGCTCGTTCACCACCATCGCGATCGTCGGCGGGGCCGTCCCCACCTGCGCCACATAGAACATCCGCGCCATCGTGCCGATCTTCGTGGCCGGCCCGCGCTTCTCCAGGATCGACCGAATCAGCCGGTTCAACGCCCCGGTCGACACCCGCTCGTGCGCCTGCTTCTTCAGGTCGAACGCCAGCTCCAGCACGCCGTCGATGTTCAGCCCGGCCTTCGCGCTCAAGAGCGCAATCGGCGCGAACGGCAGCCCCTTAAACCCCTCACGCACGTACTTCTCGTACCGCTCGGGGGTCACAGGCCGGCCCTTGTCATCGGTCCGTCCCTCGGCTAGGTCCCACTTGTTCACCGCCAGAATCGTCGGCTTGAACGCGTTCTGGCACAGCATCGCGAGCTGCTGGTCCACCTGGCTCGTCGGCTCGGTCGAGTCGATCATCAGCATCACCACGTCGGCCCGATCGATCGCCCGCTGCACGCGGTCGAACGCGAACCACTCGACCTTGCCCTGGAAGCTCTTCTTCCGCCGCATGCCGGCCGTATCGATCACGATGATCCGCTTGCCATCCTTCTCCACCAGCACGTCGATCGCGTCGCGCGTCGTTCCCGCGATCTCCGACACGATCACCCGCTCGGCCCCCGCCAGCGCGTTGACCAGCGTGCTCTTGCCCGCGTTCCGCTTGCCGATCACCGCGATCGACAGGTCCGCCGGCGGCACGCTGGCCGTCTCGTCCTCGGCCGGCAGCAGGTCGTACAGCCGGTCGCTGATGTCCCGCCGCATGTAGTTGTTCCGCGCGCTGCACATCAAGGGCTCGCCAAAGCCCAACGCGCTCATCTCGTAGGCGTGGGTCTCCCACTTGGGCCCGTCCACCTTGGTCGCCACGATGTAGACCGGCGCCTGCTTGCCCAGGCTGGGGTCGAGCTTCGCCATCTCGGCGCGATCGCGCCGCCCCAGCTTCTGCTCGCGCAGCAGCCGGGCGATCTCCTCGTCCCGCGGCGTCAGCCCCGCCTGCACGTCCACGCAGAACAGGATCAAATCGGCATCCGACACCGCCGCCTCGATCTGCCCTTCGACATCATCGGTCAGCGTCGAGAGGTCAGCCCCCACCTCGTCGTAGCGCTGCCCCTCGGCCACATAGACCCCATAACCACCCGTGTCGGTGATCTCGACAGGCCGCTCGGGCCGCCCATCGCTATGGGGCAGATCGATGATCGTCGTCACCCGATCGCGCGTCACCCCCGGCAGATCGTCAACGATCGACACCTTGGAATGGGCCAGCATGTTCATCAGCGAGCTCTTGCCCACATTGGGCCGGCCCACGATCGCGATCCGTGGTATAGGCATAGACCCAATCGTACGCCGCCCAGCCCGACTCCCCTTCCCCTCTGCCCCCTCTCCCTCCCAGAGAGAGGGCCGGAGTGAGGGTTCTTCATCCCCCTTCTTCCCCGATGCCCAGTGCCTGATGCCCGATGCCCTCTCTCTCCCTCCCCCCCTACCATCGCCCGCCATGGAAAACCTCACCCCCGGCGCCACCGTGCGTATCACCCAGCAGTTCCCCCGCGCAAGCGGCACGATGGTCTCCACCGTCCAGGGCGTCGTCGTCCGCGTCGGCCAAGAGAAATCCGGCTCCTGGTTCGCCCACACCCGCGACAACAAGGTCTGGATCGACCGCGTCGAGCTCCGCAAGAAGGACGGCGAGCTCGTCGTCCTCAACCTCGACCGCTTCTCGGCCGTCGAGGTGCTCGAAGAGCCAAAAGCCGAAACCACCGGCTAACCGCCGAGCCCCTCCTTCCGAGCCGCGGGCGTGAGCACGCGGCCTTTATTCGGCTATCAAGGTGTGATTGAGGCCGCGTGCTCACGCCCGCGGCTCGGTTTCTACACCCCCTTTACTTTCCCAACTCTTCTCCCCCATCCCCCAAGTCTTCTCCTTTCCCCTCTGGGTCTCTGTGCCTCTGTGGTTATCCCTCTTCATCCCCTCTCCCGCGCGCATGCCACGCCGCGATCACACCAAGCTCCAGCACAATTCTGATTTCGCAGAATCCCCGGCAATTCCGGGGTGATTCTCGCATAGTGCCCACTTCCAAACACCACTCCCGCGCGCCGCCACCCGTCCGACCGCCCGTGAGGTAGAGGCCCCCGAGTTCACGGGGCCAACACCCAACGCCCTTACCCAAGGGAGGTCACCCGTGGCGTTCAACCTCGCACCCTTCACCGACACCACCCTCTCGCCCCAGGCCCTCGAGATCATCCTGGCCGAGCACGAGCGCGACATCGCGCCGCGCCTCCGCTGGCTCTGGGGCTACTTCCGAAACGAGCCAACCCGCCCGGGCGGCGAACTCCCCCAAGCCACCGGCCTCCCGCCCCGCCTCCGCGGCGCGTGGGACCCCTGGTCCGACGATCGGATGGTCGACGCGGCCACGAACGAGGTCGTCATCGAGAACGACATCGCCTGGCGCATCCACACCATGGTCGACTTCATGCTGCCCGAGCCGCTCGTGCTGCTCAGCACCGCCGGCCAACCCCAGCACCGCCGCAGCATCGAAGCCGCCCTCGACGCCGTGTGGGAAGCCTCGGGCGGGCTCTCGCTCCTGCACGACGCCCTCCTCCTTGGCCACGTCTACGGCCACGTCGACCTGCTGCTCCGCTGCGATATCGAACGCCTCACCGCCCTCGCGCCTGACCTGGATGCGCTCCTCGAACTCCCGGCCGAAGTGCTGGCCGAGGCCATCCGCGTCGAAGCGATCGACCCAAGCCGCGGCGTGCCCATCGTCGACCCGAGCGACTACCGACGCCTCGAGGCCTACGCCATCGACTTCACGCGGCGCACCTCGCAAACCGACGAGGACGACCGCCACGGCCGCACCCTCAACACCGAGCGCGTCACCGAAGTCCTCAGCGGCGCGTGGCGGCAGGTCTACGTCGACGGCGAGCTCATCGCCGAGGGCCCCAACCGCGCCTCGCCCGGCCGCGTGCCGGTGGTGCACATCCAGAACATCCCCCAGCCGCTCTGCTACGCCGGCATCGGCGAGGTCGAGCCGCTCACCCCACTCCAAGACCAGCTCAACACACGCCTGAGCGACCGCGCCGCCCGCGTGACCATGCAGTCCTTCAAGATGTACCAAAATACGCTATTTCGAGTATTTTACATGGTTTTAGCACTACTTATTGTCCGATCATGCACTACAATAGACCAACTCCCTGAGTGAGAGTTGCAAGCATGCCCCATCAGCGCAAGCCCAGAATCCCGAAGTTGTCCTTCACCACCAATCGTGGCATCGGCTGGCATGTGTCATTCCGCGACCCCCAGACGGGCAGCCCGAAGAAGCACCGATTCGATCTTGCCAATCCCTCAGATAAAGCCGAAGCTGAGCGTCGTTACGCAAATTGGCTTGATGAATATCTCCACGGAAGACCAACACCTCGACACGGTCACCGGCGTTCACCATCCAGCATCAATCATGAATTGGCTACACAGACGGCTGTCACTATGCAGCCGGGGTGCTTGTTGGAAGTGGCGAACGGCTTGCTCAACTACGAGCAATCCAGAGTCAGGGAAGCTGATACGCCCCGAGCTCGTGGCACCATCCATCCCGATGTGTTTCGATATCGGTGCTACTACGTTCGAGCGTTCCTCAAGTTCATCAACACAGAGCATGGGCAGGGAGCTGTAGGCAAGATTCGAGTAGATGACCTGACAATGCCGCAAGTTGAAGGATACAACCGCAAGCTCATGGAGGATAACCTCTCTTCGGCAGCCATCGCCCATGCCATGCAAGGAGTACGGCATCTAATTATCCGAGCAGGACGACCTGAGCATGGGCAACAAACGCTCTCGTGGAATTGGGAGTCGCGTGACCGGTTTGTTGGACGCCCAAGACAACCGCGTTTGCTCCCAACACTTGATCAATTGAAACGAATACTGGCTGCAACAGACCTGCGTGGCCAAGCCATGATCTGGACTGCCATTGGCCTTGGATTCGGACCTTCAGATCTCTCCATGTTGCGTGTTGGCCAAATTGACAAGATTGGGTACGACCTAAGGCGTGCAAAAACCGGCATCCAACGATATGGGAGTACGCCGCGTCTTGTATGGGCGTATCTTCATGGCTACATCCAAGAGACCGCACGACCGCAAGGGGAACGCGTATTCCAGTCCCAGTCTGGATTGCCCCTCGTTAGTGGCCATGTGAATCGGGTACAAGGCTGGTGGCACGCGCTTCGAGAGCGCATAGATGAAAACAAAGACACGATGAGTGGTTTCTACGTTCTACGCCATCTGGGTGCGACCGAGTTTGGTTCACGCGATGGCTGCTCGATCAGTGAAATGCGCGGCTGGCTAGGACATGCAGCCAGCTCTGCAGTTGCAGATGTCTACATGCGTCCAGTGGCGCCTGAAAACAGGTTGCTCATCGAATGGGTTCGACAACGACTGGATTCGCCGGTACTTGATTACTAGCCTCAATACTGGCGGGTGATACCACCACGTACTCCGCCTCAATCAGCACTACTATCCTCTCTGAACCGTTGTTGCACAAGCATCAGGTGAGTAGCCGTACTACATAGTCATAAATCGGCCTGATGTGTTGGACAATTTTGTCTTACATACCAACTCAATCATCATGTCAGCACTGTCCACGCCGGGTCGCACCCGACCGTGGGCTGTCGATCTTTGTGGTTCGCGGCCGTCCATCGAACCCGGGGCAGCGTGTACTGCCTCGGATCATCGAATGGCAGGTGCGGCAACTGGCATGACAGCAGCACCATCGGTGATTCGTCGGTGCTGAACGTATGAACCACCCCGCGCGTGAAGACGAAGACGTCACGCTCCCGGGCCGGCACGGTGCGAACGGCCGAGCCGTCGAAGCCATCGAGAGGCTGGCCCGCCACGTGGTAGTAGCCCCGGCCTTCCAGTACAATGATGAAGCGGTCGGAGTGCTCGTGGACATGCATCGGCAGATCGATCGCTCTGGCGTCCCAGCGCAGCTTGGCCAGGGCGGCCGCGTATGGCTCACTCAGTGCCCAGACCGCCCCGGCAACCCGATCGCTTCCCTCGAACGGTGAAACGAGGTCAAGGGGGTGCTCCGCCTCCAGCCGATCGACGAGTCGCCCAAAGGAGACCCCGCGTCCCGTGCCCCGGATGCGCCCGAGGACGGCAGTAGGACGATCCGTGCTAGCCCTGAGTTGCTCAAGAGCCGTGCTGGCCATCTCCAGGATGGCCCTCAGCACGTCTGAGCCGGTGGACGGTTTTCCGCCGGCAACGTCCAGATTGAGCCCTTCGAACGCCAGAGCACCGCTGTGTGCAACCATCGGATTCTCCCTTTCTATGTGACGTTTTGTATGTAGACTTATTGTCCGCATGGATCCACGCTCAATCCAGTGAGCCGACGAACCTTCGTGCAAGATTTCGGTGATCGGGTCCGTGCCGTTCGGACCGAGCGCGATCTCTCCCAGGAAGAGCTCGCCCGCCGGTCGGGCTTGCACCGGACGGCGATCTCGTTCATCGAGCGGGCCGAGCGCTCGGCCACCCTAGAGACGGTCGAGAAGCTCGCACGAGCCCTCCGTGTCGAGCCTGCGGATCTGATGCCTCCCCTGCGGCGCTGACGGCCGAGACGAAGCGGCGGCCAGGCTTGGCAGTTCGAATCAGCACGGCCAAGGTCAGGCATCCCGAACTCATACATGGTCCTACCTCCTCCAATCCTGCGCCCATACTGGGCGCAGGCGTTGGGCACTGTAGTGTGCGCCCAACATGGGGACAAGGCCGCACCACACTCTGG
The DNA here is from genome assembly GCA_025916675.1 of Phycisphaera sp. NCBI lineage: Bacteria > Pseudomonadati > Planctomycetota > Phycisphaerae > Phycisphaerales > Phycisphaeraceae > Phycisphaera > Phycisphaera sp. The sequence continues at coordinate 3,291,166 of CP098402.1, read as the reverse complement.
CGTACCGAAAGCTTTGCCGTCGGCTGGGCGAGCTGCGCCGGGAGGCCGATCTGACCATGCGGGGGCTGGCCGAGATCCTGAAGCGGCCGCACTCGTACGTCTACAAGGTGGAGCACGGCGAGCGCCGGATCGACCCGGTGGAGTTCGTCCAGTGGTGCCACGCCTGTGGGGCCGACCCGGCGGACGAGATCGCGGACATCAAGCCGTAATGCAGGGCTTTACAAGGGTACCCGACTCTGATAGCGATTCTTGATGGACCAGCCATCCCCAAGCAAGCCCACTTCGGCAAACCATCTTAATCCACAAGCCTCGATCGAGGTGCTGCTGGCTGAGTACAGGGCAATGTACCAACTTGCCGAGTTCCGCATGGCTTCGCTCGAACGCCGGGTGCCCGCTGCCGGGGCAACGATCGTGGCCTTCCTTGGCGTGCTGCCGTTGATGCCCGAGCAATCCCAGTGGATCCTGCTCTTCGTAGTGCCAGCGTCGTTGGTCTGGTTCGTGCGCACGACGATCAGCCATGCGCGTTCGTTCGAGGACGTGCTCCGGCGGATCGAATGGCTTGAGGGGAAGGCTAACGAATTGGTGAGTGAAGATTTACTCGGGTTCCAATCAAGCCATCCAAGCCGACATGTGGCCGTCGGAGGACGAACCGGCGTCGAAACAGTCGGAGCCGTGCTTCTCGCCGCGGCCCTGGTCCTACTGGCCTGCCTCGTGATCGCCAGCACGGCCTTGAGTGGTTCGTCATCGCTCTGGTTGGCCTACTACGCGTATATCGCGACCATCGGCCTGCATCTCATCGTGTGTATCGTCGGATGGCGTCGCTATCGTGCCGGCGGCTGAGGAATCGACCGTACATACCACCATATGCGCGGTCAGTCCTCGCCGTCGTTTCTCCTCCGTCCCATCTCTTCCCTGATCTTGTTGAGTGCGTAAACGTTCGCGTGCAGGTCGTCCGCGATCCTCGCGAGTTCCTCGATAATGAGCTTGTTGTCCATCGGCCTGGTCTCCTTTCGTCTGGTGGGCCGGACCGTACAAGCCTCCACACGAAGGCACGCCTTCTTGGGCCGCGAGCGGCTTATCCGGCGTGGTCCGACCCGTAGGCCGAGACATGTGGCGGGCTTGTACTCCCGGCCGGGCGAAGTGCCGCCCGGCAGTTCAAGATATACAGCATATTGCCTACCTGTGGAAGGGGTATTGGCGGTTCGACACTTGTGCCCTCTCTACTACCGCAAACCACGAACCAAGAAAGGCACACCCTGACTCAACAATCCGCTGATCAGGTGCTGCAATGCAGCACCGAAAGTCCTTGACACACGAAGCCGGCCCGTGGCAGAACCCGATTGTCATAACAACCATACGAGGCAGGCATGACCGGAGACTATAAGGGAATCACCAGCCGCCCGAGGTAGGGCGGCGATGGCGTTGGATGTGTACACGGCGGTGACCGGCCGCATCATCGAGTTGCTCGACCGGGGCACCGTGCCCTGGCGACACCCGATCCGGGGCGCTGGGGGCGAACAATCGCTTCCGACGAGCCTCGCGTCGCAGCGGGCGTATCGCGGCATCAACGTCTTCCTGCTGGCCGTCACGGCCTGGCTGGAGGGCTACGAGTCGCCGTACTGGCTGACATACGTGCAGGCCAGGAAGATGGGCGGGCACGTACGCAAGGGCGAGAAGGGCTCGCTGGTGATCCTCTGGAAGCAGTACGCGACCCAGGACAAGGAAACCGGCGAGGACATCACCGTGCCGGTGCTGCGCCACTACACCGTCTTCAACGCCGAGCAGTGCGAGGGGATCGAGGTCCCGTCGCCGGCGACGGCCGAAGATCAGGACGAGAAGGCGGAGTTCACGCCCATCGAGGCCGCCGCGGCGATCGTCGAGCACTACGAGGGTGGGCCACGCATCGAGCACAAAGGATCTCGCGCGCTCTACCAGCCCAAGGCGGACCTGGTGCGCATCGCCGATCCCGATCGGTTCGTCGATCCAGAGTCCTACTACGCGACGCTCTTCCACGAGCTGGTCCACTCGACCGGGCACAGCTCACGGCTGGACCGGGGCCTGGACGAGAACCTCTCACCGTTCGGCTCGGCGGATTACTCCAAGGAGGAGCTGGTCGCCGAGATGGGGGCGGCGTTCCTGGCGGCGGCTTCGGGCATCGGACAAGCCACGATCGATCAATCTGCGGCCTACATCGACGGCTGGCGGAAGAAGCTGAGCAGCGATACCAAGCTGGTGGTCCAGGCCGCCGGTGCGGCGCAGAAGGCCGCCGATTGGGTGCTCGGGGACAGACCATCTCACCCCTAGAGCCAACATCGTGTCGGAATCAGCGAAGATGATGTCGGTTGAGCATCTTGTCGAACCGCTTGCGCCACTCGTCAGCGCTATCCCATTCAGCCTCTGGCAGGGGATCACCACGCTTTAGAGAATCAAATACCCCTTCATCGAAGCACGCAAAGCGGGTTGCGGATGGGCCACTCAGTGTGATTCGATGATCCAGTTTGCGCATTGACTTAGTGCGTGCGCTCAGGCTCAATGTGTTGACCCGTGCCTGGTCACCGCGGATACGAACCGGGCTCAGCACGACGTTCTCGCTGATACCACTCACGACTAAGGCCGCATCGGTGGATCGAACGAATTTGGTGTGTGTCCAAATGTCGTCAGATTCGATACAGAGCGGGACGTTGCCCGCAGGTCCCGATGGCTCCTCGGCCCGGCACAGGGGCACGGCGACGACAAAGCCACCAAGGGCTCTCGCCGCGATGCTGGCTTGTACCGCGTGAAGGTGCCGAGTAATGGAAAGAGCGCAATCGAATCCACGGGTGTCGAACATCGCCGCCAGGTTGATGGCAAGGGATGATCCCGTAAACACCCTCTTTTTGCATGAAGGGGTCGACCTGCGATCCCAGGTCAGCAAGAACCGCGGCTGATCCAGCACCGCGAGCGATCGCTCGATGCGGATGGGCAGCCTGGCGTCGGAAGGCCCACGAGAGCCAGGCGTATCAAAGACGTTGGAGACAAAATCCTCGACAAGGTCGCCTTGCTGCCGACCGGCGAGCTTTCGGAGGAAGTCCTGGATGGCCTCTACTCCGCCAAGGTGCAGTGCCGACTCGGCGGATCCCGCGAGGATGAGCCATGGCGGGCTTCGATCAGCGTGTGCCGGCTGGCCGCGCCCTCGCTTGATATTCAGACGCTGCCGTGGCGGAGCAAAGATCGGATTATCGGCGCGGTGGGCGGCGAAGCCAATAGCCGACACCGTGCCCCCGGTATGGCCCATGGACAGGGCGTGCCTTCCATCGATCGGTGCGCAGCAGAAGTCAAGATCGAGATCACCATCCCGGTCAGGACCGGAGGCTTCGCGGTAGCCGTCACCGACCCTCTCGAGTGCCCTCAGGATCTGGACCGATGGGGTTGATCCCTTGGCCTCATCTTCGCGGTCGTAGATCTCGTCGAAGAGACCGAACCGGGCTCTGTAGGTCGACTGGCGGAGGTAGCCGGCCATGGACATGGTCGCATACTTGCCGATTTCGTCCCGGTGGACGCCGCGACCTTCTGCGTCGGACATCAGCACAGCGGTCTGCTCCGTGCATCGGATGAGTTCGAGCGCGCCAAATCGGAGGCCTCGATGGGTGTCCTTGTTACTCGGCGATGGTGTGGTGGTGTTGTCCATGCGGACTTGTAGTCACAATCTGGAACTCAGTCTAACACAATCGGCATTTTAATAATTCGGGAGATCGAGTATTCACACACGCGAATTCATAGTCGTTGAAATGCGCGCATCCCTTGCGAATTCAAAGTAGTTGAAAGACGTGAAACCCTGGCGTGCAGATTTACTTACATGCTCTATGAGTTCGACGGTACGCAAGTTGTACACGCTAGCAATGGAGACCTAGAGCCATGCCCAGAAACGATGGAAGCACGATGACGACGATGACCCCGGGCTTCGGAGAGGCCCGGCCGGTGCTTGATGTGGCGATCGTGGGACTTCTCGCCTGCGGCGGCATCTTCCTGCTCGCCCTAGCCGTGAGCCAAGGGCGGCTCGAACACGCCGTCTACCTGCTCATCGGGATGTTGTTCCTGGGCGGCGTCGGGACCGTCGTGGCGGGTGCTGTGCGTGCTCGGCAGTGGTCCCGAGAGACCGAGCGAGAAGTCGAGCATCTGGAACGCATCGAGGATGTGGGCACCTTCCTCGTCGACACGGCCGGCTCGACAACGCCATTCCGCGCGACCATCAACGGAATGGCACAGGCCGGACGCCATGGCCGACCCATACACGGTGACGACTGGGTGGGGGTCATGGAAGATCAACTCGATCGCCTTGCAGGCCCGGCCCGGTGGTTATCGGGCAGTTGCGTGCTCATCGGCGTGTTCGGCACCGCTCTGGGGGCCATGCAGTCCCTCAGTGGCCTGTCGGCCTACGCGTCGTCGGCCGACGTGGGCAGCGGACCAAAGATGTTCGAGGAGTTACTCGGCTTTGGCGGGCCCATCGCCTCGTTGAGCTTGGCCTACGGCTCGACCGTTCTGGGCGTGCTGGCCAGCATCGTTCTGAATGCCCTGGCGGCCGCCGTGCAGGCCTCGGGCCGGGCCTATGTGGCCCATTCCCGCGAGCTCCTGGCCAACTACATCGTGCCAGCAATCTGCGCCTCCGGCGCCGAGGGTTCGAAAAAGGATGGGCAGCCATGAGCCGCCGTCGTGCTTCATCCTCGACGCCGCTCGGGCTCGTCGTCAACGGCGACGTGTGGGCCCTACTGGCCCTGTTGTTCATGTCCCTCTTCACGAGCATGGTGCCCCTAGTGACGCTGAGCAGCACGGCCGATGCAGAGGAGCTCGAAGCCGAGTTGGCGACGACACTGGCATCACTCCAGTCGGCCATCGGCGTCGCGAGCGATGCCGAGGATGCGCGGCAGGCGGCGGTGTCGGAGGCAGAGGCGTGGCAGGGCAAGGCCCAGCAGGCATCAGAGTTGGCCAAGCAGCAGAGGGACAGAGCCGAGCAGGCCAAAGCCCTCGCGCGGCGTGAAGAAAAACGGGCTGACGTCGCCGAAGCGCTCGCCTCTTCGGAGTCGTCGCGGGCGGATCGTGCCGAGAACGAACTGGCGACCAAGAGCGTGGATGTGGTGTTTCTGATCGACACGAGCCAGTCTCAGGCTGCACGTATCGCCCAGCTTGTCGATCGGGTACGGACGCTCTCAGAGACGCTCGGGCCGCTGACAACGCTTCGTGTGGGTGTGATCGCCTACCGGATGGACCAGCGCGTCTTCCGACTAATCCAGATCCGTCCGACGAGCGTCGATCAGGGCAAGAGCCTCAATCAGCTGGCGGCGTTCCTCGGGGCGATCGACACCAAGTCGAGCGCGACCGACCTCGCGGCCGCCGTCGAGGCTGGCATCGCGATGCTGGATTCTTCGTCCAACCAACTAGCTTCGAAGCGGCTGGTCACGCTCACTGATGTAGGCCCATTCGAGGCGGGTGATCGATCGGCCGCGGCCGCAAGCCGGGTGCAGGCTCATCTGGCCGAGTGGGTGAAGAGCGATGACCGAAACGGCACCGTGCACATCTTCACGGGTACGCATGGTCGCGACCGAGCGTTCTTCCAGGGCGTCTCACGTCAAGGCGGTAGCAGGGCAACGTTCTCGGAAAACCCATCGGACATGCTCGAGCCATTGCTCCGGGGGATCACCAGTCGATAGGCCGGCGTAGCCACGTCGGATGGCTTCCAACATTAAGGGAGATTGAGATGAAGGTGACAGATTTAGGGAATCGGTACCGTGAGGAGAGCGACGTGCAGCGAGGTGTTCTCGTCGCCATCGTCGTGGTCATCGCGGGCCTAGCGATCGGCGCACTCTCCATGGGTTCCTCGGTTTTTCGCGAGGGCACAAGTTCTGGACTGTCTGGACCGAACCGCATCAGCGAGCTTCCTGCTGTGCTCTCTGGCCCCGATCTTCTCAAGGGCACCGAGCGCACCCGGGCAGCGGTCTCGCTTCGGATGAAGGTCCGCAGCCTCGAACGCCACCAGCGTGAACTGACAGCCCAGGGCATCAGCGTTGATGGCCTGGATGAGCTCATCGAGTATTCGAGCCTGGTCGCGGATTCGATCAAGCCGAGGGAGGAACGGCCGTGATCAACCTGCGCACACCGGTATGGGTGCTCTGTGGGTTCGCCTTCCTGGCGTGCATGGTCGCCGGGTTCGTGCTCGCCATGATGGAGCCCGAGTTGCCGTTGAGGATCAGGGCGTCGGCCACCGGAGCCCTGGATGGTTGGCAGCGGGCGGTGACCGAGCATGACGCGTCGAGCGAGGGCATGGATATCGAGTCTTACCTGCATGCGAGGCTGGACACGCTCGAGGCAGAGAACCAGGTCCTGCTCATGGAGCTAGCCAACGCAACAGCACTCATCGAGGCGTCGGCCCGCGCGCTTGCCGACGCAGAACGGAAGACGGATTCACTGGGGATGCTCGCAGCGGACCTGGTCCAACAGGTCGCTGCGGAACCCTACATCGTGCCGGCCGAAGAGCCGGAGCATGACGCCGCTGCCGACGCACCGACCGAGTGAACTTCGCACACGACGTAGTGAGCGTGCGAAAAGGACCCGTGGCTGGCCGGCGAGAGCTGGTCCGCCGCATTCGCGAGCTTTGAAGGAACGAACACCTGCAAACAGCGGGAGCACTGTCGTACGCGCTCGACCTGCCAGCAAGCAGTGGCACAAAACCCAGATCCCCAATCCAGACTCCATCAAGGAGACACGCCATGCCGTCCCAGCCGAACCAACCACCCGAGTACCCGCTGCTCCACTTCATCATGGCCGGCGTCGCCTTTGCGGGCACCTACTGGCTGTTCGAGAACCAGACCGTGAACACGCAGTGGTTCGGGGTCGCCGCCCTGGTCACCAGCTTCATGGGCCTGGTCTGGCTGGTGCGAGGGTTCCAGGCCTTGCTTGCGCACGCGCAGCTGCGGCGGATCAACCGGGAGATCAAGGAGCCCAGCACGGCCCACGGTTCCGCCCGTTGGGGCACCGCACGTGATGCGAAGCGGGCCGGCATGCTCGGCCGCGGCTACTTCGAGCTCGGCACGATCGAGGGCAAGCGGATGGCAAAAAACGGGGAAGGGGCCAGCGTGGTCATCTCACCACCGGGGGGCGGAAAGACGAGCAGGTTGGTGATCAACCAACTGACCCAAGAGCAGTACGACGAACACGGCCAGCCGATGTCGATCGTGTGCCTTGACCCAACCGCAGAAATTCAGTGCGTGGCTTCGCCATTCCAACGTTCATTGAAACGCAAACAGATCTCGCTCGTTTCGCACGCCGCGCGGCTGAGCGACGAGCTGGGTGTCGAGATCACCGACTGCGGCTTCAACCCCTACACGATCCTGAACGACGCCGGCGAGGAGACCAAGGACCTGGCGTTCCAGCTCGCCCACACGGTGCAACCCGACGACCCGAAGGCCTCGGGCTCGTCGAAATTCTTCAACACGGCCGCCCAGCGGTTCCACATGTTCCTGAACCTGTACATGACTCTGCGAGGAAACCCCAGCCCGGCCGAGGCGCGGCGGCTGTGCATGAGCTCGGCCGAGGGGTGGGACCTCATCTTCGCCGAGGCGATGGTGAGCGACGCGTTTGGTGGCACGCTGCGGGAGCTGGCCGTGCGGCTGAACGACACACGGGCCTCCGAGAACGAGTGGTCCGGCATGGTTAACACCGCGATCCAGAGCCTGGAGTGCTTCGACGATTTTGGGCCGATCGGTCGCTCGGTGTCGGTCCAGGGTGGCTTCGACTTCGCCACGCTCAAGACCGGAGCCGCGAAGACCGTGTACGTCACGCTGCCGGCCGAGTACGCCTCGAGCCACGGCGTGTGGCTGAACCTCGTCCTGACGGCCGCCATCGAGCAGATGTCGCGCATTCGTACGAACCGCAAGGTGTTGCTGCTACTTGACGAATTCGCCAGCACGGGCCTGGCCATGCCATCCATTTTTAAATGTGTCGCGCTCGGCCGGAAGCTCGGCCTGGTGCCCATCATCTATCTGCAATCGTACGAGCAGCTGCGAGCAATCTACGGCGACTCACGCGCGCGGGAGCTGCTCGCCATGTGCGAGATGGTCGTTGGTCTCGGCGTTCGCGACCGTGAGACCTGCAAGATGCTCGCCGACCTGGCCGGCAGCAAGACGGCCCACCAAACGTCGCACAGCGTTCGGCCCGACGGCTTCGGCAACCGCTCGGGCCCAGACTACTCGACCTCGACCAGCCAACACGGCCAGCGGCTGATCCTGCCCGAGCAGGTCCGCGAGCTGCCCGAGAACAAGGCCCTGGTCTTCTACAAGAACAGCCCGCCGTTCAAGGTCATGACCACGCCGTACTTCCGCAACCCCAGGCTCCGCCGCCGGGCGGCACCCAACCCGTATTACCGCAAGCCGTCGAAAGGAGGCTGAGATGGGAAGGTCAGCGAACGAACTCAAGCCACGCTCGAGCGTGTCACGGCTCTTGGCGTGTGTCGGCTTCCTGGTGGGCCTGGTGGTCGTCGCCGACGTTGTTGGCCTGCCGCACGTGCGATGGGAGTCACGCACCAGCGCAGACCCCCGCATCAACACCGTGCTGTACGCCGAGTACTGGACCCTGACGGGCCCGACCAAGCTCGGGGGCCCGCTGTCACACGAAGACGTGCCTGTGGTGAAGTTCATGAGGCCGCAGCCACCGGTGCACCAGCGGCTGAAACAGTTGATCGGAAGGCTCACCGACGCCCAGGCGAGTGGCCAGGTAAGCACGCACGAAGGAGCACGCCATGCCCGATGACACCCATACCGGATTCAACGATCATGCGTCACCGAATACACCACGCGATCGGGACATCATCCCCGTCGCACGGCCGGTGAACAGGGCTCAGATCGACGAGCTGCACAAGCAGCTCTCCCAGCCGAAGCCCCAGCAGACGCTCACCCCGATGGGCTCGGTCGCGCGCGAGGCTCGGACGCAGCAGGACCATAAGATCCTGAAGGAGATCGAGGCGATCCGGGCCCGGCTGGAGATGCGCCGCAAGGCGGCCAAGCAGGCGTTCGAGCGGGCAACCCGAGGACAGGGGATGTAGCAGGCCTCGAGAACTTGCACGGAGCGGCCGGTTCATGGCATGATGGTGCATGGGCTTCTGGACCGAATACAAGATCGAGCGCTGGATCGAGCGCGAAACGAGAGAGATCTCGCTCCCCGACGGCTCGACGCGCTCGTGCACCGCTTTCCGTCTGGTCTGGGAGCAGGCCGACTCGCTCGTCCTGCTCAACGGGTTCTCCTACGCCGAGCTCGCCGGGTACGCCGACGAAGAGGCACGCTTGCAGAACCTCGGCTTCGACGAGGCCTTCAGCGGGATTGTCGCGTGGCTGGATGGACGCCGGCGGGAACGTTGGGGGATCTAAACCGATTGCTACCGCTCGAGCCCTCGGCCTCGATCACGCCGGCGTTGCTCACGGGCCTCACGCATTAGCCTGGCCTTCTCGAGGACTTCATCCGAAACACCCTCTTTGGAACCCTGGGGTGACGCGGCCCACGTGCGTCCGCCACGGCTCACGGTCCGCTGCCGGTCTTTCTCGAGCTGCCGCCACTCGGCCCGCAGCTTGGCCCGGTCCATCTGCCGCTCGAGCAAGAAGCCCAGGCGGTCCCGCGTGTAGTCCTGCCGCAGCGTGGCCATCCTGGCCTTCTGCGATTGTCGAACCTCTCGGCCCGCTTCGCGCTCCTCGGCTCTGCGTTGACCGCGGAGTACCGCAATCTCCCGCCTGTGGAAGTGTTCGATGTCGTTGAGCTGCAAGCCCGCGTCGTAGGCCAGCGTGAAGGCGTGCTTGATGGAGTGGAGGGGCTTGGTCCGGATGTCCCGCATCCACTCCTTGGTCTGGAATGCCTGCCACGCGTTGCGAGCGTGGCCGGCGGCGGTGCGGTAGCCCTCGAAGAACGCGTCGCGTTCACCGCGTTGCTTCTCGGTCAGAGCGTCGATCTTGGTCGCGTAGGCTGCACGGATCTCAGACCGCTTGGCCCTGATGACCCTCGCCGCCCGATCGCGTTCGGATGTCATGGCCGCGATATGCTTCATCTCGAGCGTGCGGAGGCCTTCGGCGTTCCTGGTTCTGATCATCGCTTCCTTGGCGCGGATCTCCTTGGTCTTCTTGGCCAACATCTCGAGCTCGGTCTTGTGCTTCGGATCTTGGGCGGCCTCGATCGCCTGCTCCTGTTCGTACACGTTCCGTGGCTTGCGTACATGAGACGTCAGCACGCCCTGGGCCCGCTTCGCCGCGTTCTTCACACGCTCGGGGCACAGGTGCTCCTTGCCCTGGGCTCGCCTGAAGTCCAAACTCCATGCACTCAGCTTCTCGTAGTCCTTCGTGTCCGGCAGCATGACCCCATGCTCTGGATGCACACGATTGAGTGCGACGTGGATGTGCTTCGGCTTGCCCGGCCCCTCGTCGTGGGCCACGAAGATCGCCTGGTGCTCGTCGCCGCGCTGGGTCCGCTTGGCGGTCACCTTCTTGCCGATCCGCTCGCCCTCATCGACCCCGAGGTAGCGCAAAGACTGGGTCGCGGCGTTGATCATCTCTTCACGGGTGAGCGTCTCGTACTCGCTCGGGTGCCATGACAGCACGTAGTGCGTGACAGTCTTGTGGGAGCGGCGGCCGGTGTTCTTGATACCGGCGGAGGCCTTCAGATCGGCCTGGCTCTTGGCCGTCGCGACCATCACCTTCCAGGCCTGCTCCGCGTCATCAGTCGCCAGGTTGTGCGTGTGCGTGAAGGCCACGCGCTCGGACGAATCGCGCGAACCAACGTCATGCAACAGATAGGCCATGAGGCCCTTGAAGCTCGATCCGTGTTCGGTCACAACGTTAATCATCAAGCTGCTCTATAGCCCGGCCGAGGGCGTCACGGAGTTGGACCAGAATGTCGTCGAGATCGACCGCACGCACGCCCTTACGGCCGGTGTTGAGGTTGCGCGCGATCTGGTTCAGGTTCACCCCGATCGCATTGAGTTCGTGCACCAATCGGGCGTCCGATCTGGCGTGCTTAGCCACCACCGGAAGGCCGAGCGATCGCCGCCGGACGTACTCGCTCACGCTCACCCCCGCCAGGTCGGCGTTCGTGTGGATGCTGTTGTACTCGGCGATCGTCCAGCGGATGTGTGTCGGCCGGCACCGACGCTCTTCGTCGTCGAGCTTTGGCCTCCCGCCGGGCCCCTTCTGTGCTGCTTGGGTCTGTGCCATGCCCACGCTCTCCCTAACGCCCTCGCAATCGGACCGGGGTCTCAACCACCGGGCGAGACCCCCCGGTTCATGGCACGATTACGACCCGCCAACGAACGGGCAGAGTGATCCGTCCATGAACCGGAACGCCGCATCCAAGGACGGCCGGTCCTTGGTCCCGATCCAACGGGGACACGTTGGCCAGATCATGCCTCTGCACACCCTCCAGGTGGGTAGATTGTGAGTTTTTGCATAGCAAAAACATATCTGGCTATCCAATTGCAGCAGATTTTTGCCACCCTCACCGCACCAGGTCAAGTGCGTCGGTTGTTCCACATGCAAATGGATGCGTTTTCGGGTTGCTCCGAACCATCTCTGTGAACCGTGAGTGACCCGCCAATGAGGGCCCCCGCAAGCTTGGGGCCCGCCGTCACTCGCCCCTGGGCTGTGCCGTGGGCTTGTTCTGGCTCCGAGCCCTGGGCTTGCGCTTGGGTGGCTCCTTGGGCTCCAATACCACGCCCAAAGGCCGGCACAGCTCCGCGATGGCGAGGGCGGCCTCGTGCTGGCGTTGGCGTTCGGCCGCACGCTCGGCATCGGCCAGGCCCTTGAGCATCTCGTTGAGCCCTGGGCCGCTGAGCTGGCCCTTCAGAGTGTCGATCCGGAAGCGGATGGCGGCGAGCTCCTTCGAGGCCTCGCCGGGTTGCTCGAGCCATGATGCGAGCTCGGCGGTGAAACGCTCGATCGACTGGCGAAGGGTGTCGTCCATGCCATCAGTCTAACGCACGCCGAAGACGAGCGGGAGCTGGCGGGATCTCGATTCTGGGCGGATACCGATGAGTTCGCCCGTAGACACGAAGAAGGCCGGCCCCCCGTGTGGAGAACCGGCCTTGACAAGAGGCGGTTGATTAGCTGTTGGCGTCGAACAACCAGTCGTACGCCCAAGCGATCAGCTTCTCGGCGACCGGAAGGTCATCAATCGTGAGCCCGTCGAAGCGGCTGCCGTCGCGGCTCCGGATGGTGAGCACAAAGTCGAGCCGGTGCGGGTGCTCCGGGTCTGGCCTCGTGAATCGCTCATTGATCGCGGCCTCGAGCCGGCCGAGCCGGAGCAACGCAACAGGTCTGGGGTGGTCTTCTGACATAGTGGATAGTCCTTTCGTTGGTGGTTGAAGAAGCCCGCCCCGGCCAGTTGGGACCGGAGCGGGCGGAGTGTGCTACGCCCTGCTGGCGTTGGGTTTGGGCTCGGCCGCCCGGAGCTCGAGCTCTCGGTCGTAAGCCCTGTTCGCCAGTCGGGCGACGCGGAGCAGCTCGGACCGGCTGAAGCGGTCGCTGTCGTGGTAGGTGCCATGCTCGTCACGCCAGGTCCGGGTGATCTGGACGCTGTAGAACGGGCCCTTGTCGTCACCCGTTTTCGGGGGGTTCTTCCAGATCGTCGCCTTCAGGCTGCCGTCGCGGATCGTCTCTGCTGGCTTGTTGGTGGTTGGTACTTGTGTCATCGGTTTTCCTTTCTGTTTGTGTTGCCGATGCACAGCGGATGGCACGGATCGAGGGCGTAGAGCGGAAAGCAAAATTGCGGAGGGTCCGCACAAGCGAAGCGCAGGGTGGAAGCCGTCATTTTGCTTGCAGCGGGCCCGCCGTGCGAGCGTCGCATCTTCTGGCAACACACAACGAAAGGAGAAGGCCGTCGGCACCAGACGAGCACGCCCTAGCAGACTCGTGAGGTCTGGCGGGCTGTAGGAAGGGGAGATTGTCAGTCAGCGGGATATGGCCGGATGGATGGAGCTTCTAGCGTCGGCGGCGTGTCGCCATCGCGATCCCCAGGAACAGTGCCGAGCCGCTCGCGGGGGTAGGGAAGATGACAAGCTGCTGATCAACCTCTCGGAGGTCGCCGAGCCGGCTCTCGCTGGTAGCCGAATCCATGCTCACGTACACGTCGAACCGCGTGGTAACGGTCTGGAGGTCAAGGACCGCCGGCCCACCAGCGGGATCGAACTCGAACGTGTAGTCGACCGCCCAGAAGAAGATCGGATTCGTTGGGTCGGCGTAGATTCCTGCGGGAGGGAAATTGAGCTGCCCCGCGATGATGTCGTCGATCGAGGAGGCCGCAAGGACGCCGGCCGACGTTCCTGGGCCGGCCATCGGAGCGATGAGACGGGGGTTGCTGAACAAGAACTCGCCACGGACCTCGTTGTAAACCAGGCTCGTGGCGATACCGGCAACGGCGTAGTCGGCGCTGCGGTCGAAGCTAGCCCCCAGGGTCATGGTGTTGATCTCGCCCGGCCGAGTTGGGCTGGGATCGCCAACGTCCAAGAAAAGAGCCTGACCACTGGCGACAACAGGACAACTCACGAGAGTACCGAGGGTGAAGAGAATCACGGTGGCGCTCTGATGATGAAGCATTGCGGTTCTCCCAATATGACGGAAAGTGGCTGCCAGTGTTCAATGTACCACACGATCGCAGCGGCACCACTTGGATATTCGCTCGGTGTCCAGTGCTTGTTCCCTCAATCAATATGACATCGAGGCAGGCCCGAATAAGCACGATGGTATGTTTGCCGAAGCCAGCCTTGACCGCCGGTCCTGGCTGTGGCACACAGCGGCCATGTCGCGAGAGATCTACCAGGCGGTCACCGATCGCATCCTCGAACTGCTCGACCGGGGCGTCGTGCCATGGCGCCACCCGATCCGTGGTGGAGGATCTGGTGGGTATCCCAAGAACCTCGAGTCCAGCCGCGAGTACCGCGGCATCAACGTCTTCCTCCTGGCCGTCACCGGCTGGCTCCAAGGCTACGGCTCGCCGTACTGGCTGACCTTCCGCCAGGCTAAGGCCAGGAACGGGCACGTTCGCAAGGGCGAAAAGGGCGCGCTGGTCATCTTTTGGAAGCAGCACGCCACCCAGGACAAGGAGACCGGCGAGGACATCACCGTCCCGGTCCTGCGCCGATGCACCGTCTTCAACGCCGAGCAATGCGAGGGGATCAAGGTTCCCGGGGCGATCGAGGTCGAGGAAGATCCCGAACCCTTCATTCCCATCGAGGCCGCAGCGGCCATTGTCGACGGCTACGCCGGCGGGCCCCGCATCGAGCACGGTGGACACCTGGCGTTCTACCGGCCAAGCGAGGACCTGGTCCGCATCGCAGAGCCGGAGCGGTTCGTTGATCGCGAGGGGTACTACGCGACGCTCTTCCACGAGTTGGTGCATTCAACCGGCCACAGCTCACGCCTGGATCGCGGCCTGGATACCGACTCTGCGCCGTTCGGATCGCCGGACTACTCGAAGGAGGAGCTGGTCGCCGAGATGGGAGCGGCGTTCCTCGCCGCGGCCGCCGGCATCGGCCAGGAGACCGTCGAACAATCGGCCGCGTACATCCAGGGGTGGCGCAAGAGGCTTGCCGGCGATGAGAAGCTGGTCGTCCACGCCGCGGGAGCGGGGCAGAAGGCGGCGGACTGGATCACCAACGGCGACCGCGGCCAAGAGCCAGCTTGATGGCGATCACAACGATAAGGAGGACCGCCTGGATGGCGAGGCCGGCGAGCACCCACTGGACGATGTCCCAAAGCGGAATCGGAAGCACGACGGGCCCAATCTCGGGAGGATGTGTCGACATGCCCGATCGTAGCATTTCTTGCGACGGGCGAGGGCTCGGCTCAATGGGCAGCGCCGTTACGATCTGGCTCTGAATCGATCGTTCAGCATAACCGGATACAAGGCGTTTCGCGATGACCAAGCAACATCAGCCACTCGACCTTGCCGTAATGCCCCCGAAGCGGACGCACCCGCCCACCGAGTCCCAGCCGCACCTGAATCCGATCGAGCCAGAGCTTCGCGTTCGCACGCTCGTGGAGGCCACGCTGGCTGGGGTGCTGGCCATCCTCCTGGCGTGGTTGGCTCTGATAGAACTGGCGTCGTAAAGCATGCGCATGCTACTAGGTACGCAGCGCATCGAGAAACTTGGACCGAGGCGCCGGTCAGATGAAGCGGAGACCCTGTGAACGAAGCAGCCAACTGGACCATCGCGCTCATCGTGCTTGCCGCCCATGGCATCGGGATTTGGTGGCTCCTGGGGCGAGAACCAGTCAGGCTCGGCCGCCACAACCTGGGGGTTGCGTGCTTGCTCCTGCCAATCGTGCTTGGCTGGTACTTTCTCAAGGCCTGGCAGATAGGCCTCACCGACCGTTGGGAATTCGCGTGGGGCGTAGGGCGGCGCATGAGCGATCCCTCGCACTGGCTGCTGTGGTTCATCGCGATCATGCTCGTCACGTCGTTCTTCGCAATGCGGACGCTGGATCTAGCTCTTTCCGGCAAAAGCGTGCGACTCATCGGCTCGCTCGGCGTCGCCGTTGTCGGAGGCATGTACCTCCTGCTGGTCCGGATGGCAGACGCGGGCCAGACGTTCTTCTACCCAAGCGGCTACGACACCCAGGCAAAGTGGATCCAAACCATCGAAGGCGTCACGAGCCTGACCGTGGTGGCGGCCGGGGTGCTCGCGACCCTCTGCTGGATCGCCGTGTTCGTGTGGACGCTCGAGCGGGCCCGGGAGCAACGCTCGCTCCCGACGCTCGGGATGGTGCCCGGATTCTTCGTGGTCGTGATCCCGTTGTTCTGGGGACTGATCGAATCGGCCCGGTCGACCGTACTCGCCGCGGTCGACGACATGCCACTGCACGCCCAAGAGCTGGAAGGCTCACCGGGCAGCAATGTGATCGTGTTCCAGATCGTTGCCGTCTTGAGCGTCGTCCTGCTCGTCGTTGCGGTCGCGTGGTCGCTGACTCGAACGACACTCGATACAAAAGACGCCTGAATGCTTGAGGCCAAAGATCGCTGAATTTCAGGTGATATCTGCCGACATTCAGGCAACGAGCACCTTGATGTCATACTTGCGGATGTCGTCGTCGCGGGTGACGAGCACGAGGCCCTCGATCATCGCCTGGGCGAGCATCATCCGGTCAAACGGATCCTGGTGGTGCATCGGCAGATCCGAGACGGCGAGCGCGTGCGGGAGCGTGATCGGCAGCACGGCGATGTGGTCCTTGTCGAGCACCTCGGCCAGGTTGGCCGGATAGTCGAGCCGTCCCAGCCGCTTCTTGATGGCCATCTCCCACCCTGCCGCCGAGCTCACGTATACCGAGTTCTGACCGTCAGTGAGCGCAGTCCGGGCTTCTCCGGAGAGCTTCTCGGGATCGCTGAGCCACCACAGCAGGGCGTGCGTGTCGAGCAGGAACCCGGTCACTGCGCCGGTCCCCGGAACGCCTGGTCGACCTCGTCGGGCAGGGGCGCGTCGAAGTCTTCGCCGATGCGGACCAGCCCCTTCCAGTGGCCCCCCGTACGGGGCTGGTGGCTCTCGCGGAAGCCGACGAGCTTCGCGATGGGCTTGCCGGCCTTCGCAATGATGAACTCTTCGCCCCGGGCCGCCCGCTGGAGGAGCCGGGAGAGGTGGGTCTTGGCCTCATGGATGTTGATGGTTTCCATTGAATTAGTCTACAAGACTTAGTTTATTTAGTCAAGTAAAATCGATTGACTTAATTAGTGTGGTTTTCACGGCGCCAAACCAGCGGAACCCGAGGTCTTGGGCGACTGCTGTCGTCCAAAGCGGCCGGACATTGGTCCCGGCCGGACGATTCAGCTTTCAACACTCCAAGTGATTTGGGGGACGCAGGTTACGGAAGCACCCTCCGGCGGGCGGCCACACGTGCGTGGCTTGAGCCATTGATGGTCCCGGTGCGAGGGTGCTTCCGTGGCCCGCGTGAACGAAGGAGTTTCGGCATGTGGACCCACCCCGGCGTGCGGACCCATCAGGAATCGCACCAAGACAGGCTCATCACGGGATCGAACGATCGCCCAACGCCCTGGCGATACAGCGACCATGCGGGAGACCCGGACGCGCGCCCTCCAGAAGTCGCGTCGATTGACGAGAGCGAGGATGTCGACCATGTGCTCACCGATCTCCAGGACGCGATCGCCCACGGTGACCTCCACGATGTCGCGGCGCTGGTGGACCACCTGGGCCGCGCGACCCAACGCTTCCCCCAGCGATGGCTGGAGCTGCTGCGGGACGCCCTTCGGGAGGGACGCTGGGATGGGCTGAGCGCCGCCTTCGCCGCCCGGGAGTTCATCGGGCCCCGGGGTGACGTGCTGCTGCTGGGGCGGTATCGCCAGCAGCGAGACGGGGTCGACCACGATGTGCTATCCATGCTTTGCGGCCGGCTCAAGCCCCGCGTGGACCTTGGCCACGTGGCGGCGGTCAGCGAGGACCTCTTCGGCCATCCGCCCCAGAACCCGCCGGAGGCGATCGGTATCGAGGTCTCGCATGCCGCAGGGGCCGTGGGGGGCGCAGGCGGAGAGGCCTTCGTGGTGCCGGACGGCTGGGGGTGGACCGAGTCCCACCGCGGGCCCGCGTTCAACGACATGACCGAGCAGCGCAAGCGCTTCGGTGACGCGATGGAGTGCATCAAGCGGATCTTGGACGAACCGACCGCCGCGCTGCTCACCGGCCTCGTCGGTGGCGTAGACGGCATGGTCGAGGCGGCCGCCATGGAGTACGGGTTGCACGACGCGGCGGGCCACGGCAACGGCATCCATCTCTCGGAGAAGCTGGGAGGGGGCCACCTGCCCAACGCGACGTACTGCGGCTTCGAGGAGTTCCGGGCCGATGGCGTGGCCCTTGAAGTTGCGGGCCGTATGTTCGGACCCGAGCGTGCCGGCCGCATCGCCGCGTCGAACACGATCGTCCGCCTCGGGCTCGACGCCCATCGCCTTGGCGGGCTGGATGCCGACACGGACGCCCAGTGCACCCTGCTGCACTTCCACCACCTCCTGGAATCGGGGCTACTGGCGATCGAGGGCTCGACCGGCCGCCTGACGCTGGCGCGACACGATGCACCCACGCTGTGGCGGGCCTTCAAGCCCCAACGCGACCTGGCCATCCGGGTCACCCAGTGCGAGCTGGGCCTGAAGAAGCCGGCAGGCCTGAGCTGGCTGTACGCGACGCACTTCAACGTGCCCGCATCCTCCAGGCACATCTTTCAGGAGAAGGTCGTGGCGCCCTGCCTCGGCGTCCACAGCCTGAAGTAGGTTCCAATCGGCCTCGAAGTGTGGCCCGCGCGTTCGCGCGCAAGGAGAACAGGATGAGCGTTCGACTTCGTGTTAGCGTCGACGAGGCGATCTATGGGGCCTACCCCGGCTACCAGGCCATCGTGATCTACGGTGCGGGCCTCGATAATCGCGGCCCGGCCCCGTGGTGCGGGGCCCTGCTGCGGTTGGCCGAGTCCGGCCAGCGGCTCGAGCACGCGGCCGAGGGCCAGGCCCTGGATCCCCGCCTGGCCGCATGGCGTCGTGCTTACAGCGCCTTTGGAGCGAAGCCGAGCCGGCACCACTGCTCGCCCGAGGCCATGCTCAAGCGCGTGATCGCCGGTCGAGAGCTGCCCACGATCAACCCCATCGTCGACCTGTACAACGCCATCAGCCTCAAGCACCTCATCCCCATTGGCGGAGAGGACCTCGACCAGGTCCTAGACACGCCCACCTTGCGCTTCGCCCGCGGCGACGAGGAATTCGCCATCAGCGCCCAAGGCGAGTTGGCCATTGAGCGTCCCACTCCCGGCGAGGTTATCTGGATCGATGGCCTGGGCGTGACCTGCCGGAGATGGAACTGGCGCCAGTGCCGCCGGACCATGATCAGCCGCGAGACCACGAACGCGTACTTCGTCCTCGACCGGCTGGATCCGGTTCTAGAACGGCTGGTCGAAACCGCGGCCCTGGAGCTCGCCGCGGGGCTCAAGCGGCTGTCGCCCGAGGCGACCCTCACTGCAGAATGTGTGTCGGCGACGGGCAGGCGGCCGATAGACAGCCTCGACGTATAAGGGCCAGCGTGGCCCATAATCAAATTCTCGACCGAGATTTCCCGGTCCCTTTCCGGTGCCTCTTGCACGGGATGGGGGATTTGTGCTATCAAGGGGGAACAACTCATGGCAGAGCTGCCGAACGCGGGACGATCGAGTAGCACCATCCACCGAGATAGAAGGGGTGGACGAACTGCCTCTAACCGTAAAGTGGACAGCATGCACCCATTCCAACCCTCCTCACGAACTCCCCTGACTACAAAACAGCAGGACCAGGCCCAGGACGCGCTGGAAGCGATCTCGAAGGCCGTGACCGACTGGTCCGATCAGCTGGATCCTGGCGGAGAGAAGCCCTCGGAGGAGGCATTCCAGGCGTGGTTTGCCGATATGGTCGCCGAGCACCTGACCGACGATCCGCAGGTAGACGAAGAGATCCTTCGGACCACCCGGGATATGGCCCAGGTCCTCCGAGTCAATCCAATCCGGGATCGCATCCAACCGGAAGACCCGTCTCCATAAAAAATTTTCGCAATACGGCGGACATGGCCGCAGCAGCGACGATCTCACTCGTGTAGGCACACGCAAAACTCGCCCGGATGGGCGGGCCTAGCACGTAGACACATAGGAGATCCGCCATGACTCACAACACCCAACCAAACGCCTTGGACAACGTCAAACCGGCCGCTCTAGGCCAACCTCACGACGCACACGGCCGGCACATGCAGGGTGATTCTGTCGCGAAACGCGGATCCGGTCATCAGGACTCGGAGGGCAATCATCGCGACGACCAGCACACGCCAGGGCACGGCAGCCAGCATGGCAAGACGAGCCACGACCAGCACGGCAAGCCCCATCCGCACGACTGATGCTCAGGAGCGGGCAGACGACGCTGTTTGCCTGATCGCACGCACGCTGGCTCGGGAACCAGACTTGACACCCGAGCGAATCACGGAGGTGACCGCTGAACACTTGACCGATGATCCTCTTGTCGACCGTCTGATCCTCGAACAGGTCCACGATATGCGGGTCATCATGGGAATGTAACGGAATTCTGATCAGACGCATAGACATCTTGGAGTACCGACAACATTTTCTGGTGGGTAGACACCACGCATCGACATCCCGGCTTGGTTTAGCGACCCCGGGATGTGTTTCTTTGTTGAGGCCAAAAGCAATGCCAGCGATTCTCGACCAACTCGCAGCTCAATGGGCTCCCTTGCCGCCGGGGTAGCCATAGAGCGATAGGGCGGCCTTGGAGAGCCGCCCCATGTCAGCCATTCCCGATCACCACGACCCCAACCTTCCGCAACAGCTCCCAAGTGACATTGACAGGCGCATCCGTGTTCAGGTGTATCACGGAATGGCCGGACGAGCCCTGGAGGCGGATCGCCAGGATGTCGAGCAGAATGCCCGTCTTGACGTTTGGATGCTGCGACGCCGCGGTCAAAGCTGGGACAACATCAGGCCACAGGTAAGCACGATTGTGCGGCGAAGGATCGTCGACCATTGGCGCCGGAGCCCCCGGACGCCCGTTGAGCCGCTTGCTGGCGGCGAGAGTACCGACGTTTTCCCAATCTGGCACGGCATCCTTAACCAGGAGCTCCGTGTTGCAACCCTCAAGGCTCATCTTTGGGGTGCGAAGCAAGTGCAGCGTGACGCCCGGAGCCAAACGGACAAGGCCGCCCGCCGGATGACGCGGCTCCTGCTTCGGTCATTCCTGGCCCTGCGTCCACGATGCATCGCAGACATCGGTCGCGAGTGCGGCTTTGAAGATCGCCGGCGAGTAAACGAGACCATGGGAAAAGTGCGCGAGTACGCCCGCCGGTATCTCGAACAGCGGGGATTCGGACCAACTGCCTGAAACAAAGGCAGCAGCAGAACGATCCCGTCTTTACAGGACTCTTCCAGAAACGAATGCCGGCGATCGATGTTTTGGATGTGAGCGGAAGCTTAAGCGGTCAGAGCCTGCAATCTGAATCGACTCGAAAGCTCCCACCGTTGCGTCCAGGATGGACGGTTGCTCCAGCACCGTCTTCGTGACCAGCTCGTGCGATCGCTCGATCGAGTAGTCCTCAACTTTGATCAGGCCGAGCTCCGCCCTGCGCATGATACGGGGTCGTCACGGCCGACGCCGGGCGTTGACCAGCATCGACCGCAGATCGCCCTCGTAGCGGCGGAACCAGCCGGCTCGGATGTCCGAGTAGCCCTCGAGCACAGCGGCCCGTATGGACGCCGCTTCCAAGCGGTCCTTCTTCTCGCGAATCAACGCCTGGATGAACTCGCTGGGCGTCGAGAAAGTCGTTCCCGGACCGGACTGCTGGTCGACGAATGACCGCAACTCATCGGTGAGGGAGAGGTTGAAGGACCGGCTCATGGGGCACCTCCCTTGTTGATCGGCCCAGTTCTAAGCAGTCTCAAGCTCCGATCTCCGTCGTCGGCTTCCGCCGGCCGTGCCGGAAGTCGAGCACCTCGACCACACGCCGATCGTCATCGATGCGGTAGAACAGCGCGTGTTCGCCGTGGTTCAGGCGGTGGACACCATACCCCTTAGCACGTGAAACGAGCTCGGCCCTGGGATACAGCCTCGGATACTCTCTCAAGGCCTGGAGCTTGTCATGCAGGCGCGCGAGCCAGTCAGTCACGACGGCTTCACCGGCACCGCTCTCGAGGAGGTATTCCGTTTGGTCCGCGATGGCATCGTGGACCCCGGAACTGAAGGCCATGCGATAGCTCATCGATCGAGCGTGAGGCCATGCCGTTCAGCGATCCCTTGGATCGCTTCGAAGGCGTCGACACCCTTCCCATCCGCGAACTCTTGCTCGCTCTGCCGGATCGCGGCCAGGATCTCGGGAAGCTGGGCCTGGTCGAGCAGCTCGTCGTAGGCCTCGGGGCTCAGGAGCACGGCCTCTGGCCGGCCGCGATTGGTGATGAAGATGGGCCGCCCGGTCTCACGGAGCTTGGCGTGGGTGTCGGCCTGGTGGCTGCGGTAGTCGCTGGCCGTGGTGATGTCGTCGGTGCGGGTCATGGCGTGCCTCGTGTAGTTGTACGCTTGGTTGTACGTTTAGGGTCGCATAGTGTTGCGGGTTTGTCAAGGAAATTGAGGTAGATTGGCCCCACTATTTATTCTTGATAAAATACATTATCAATACTAGAATGGCCGATATGGATGGAATAGGTACGGGTAGTAGTTCAGAGATTGTACGGGTTGGGCCCGCGTCAGAACGCGCCCTGACGGCTGGGCAGTTCCAGGGGCTGGCCGACGTGCCGGCGGCGGCCGTCTGGCTGGCCAACATCGCCAACCCCAACACCAGGCGGGCCTACAAGACCGACGTCGAGGCCTTCGTGGCCTTCTGTGGCATCGAGCGGGCCGAGGAGTTCCGGGAGGTCACACGGGCCCACGTCATCGCCTGGCGGAGCGTCCTCGAGAGCTCCGCCCCCCCCACGGCCCCTGGTCCTGATGGCCTGCCTCGGCCGCTGGCCCCGGCGACGATCCGCCGCAAGCTCTCGGCCGTCAGCTCGCTGTATGACTACCTCTGCAACGAGAACGCCGTCGAGAGCAACCCCGTGGCCGGCGTCAAGCGGCCCACCGAGGGCGCCAATGAGGGCAAGACGCCCGCGCTCTCGGACGCTCAGGCTCGGGACCTGCTGGCGGCGCCCATGAAGGGCAAGGACCCCGGCTCCATCAAGGCCAGGCGGGACCGGGCCATCCTGGCCACGTACCTGTTCCATGCGCTCCGGCGATCCGAGGTCGCCGACCTGCGCGTGCTCGACATGCGCGAGCGGCGTGGGGTCATGCACTTCACCGTCTTTGGCAAGGGCTCGAAGACCCGTTACGTGCCGGTGCATCCGGCGGCCCTCTCGGCGATCCAGGAGTACCTCACCGCGGCGAAGCACCGCGAGGACCGGTCGGGCGCCCTCTTCCGCCCCGTCCGCAACAACCGCACTGGACGCATGGACCTGGCCATTACCGGTGACGGGATCTACAAGCTGCTCAAGAAGTACGGCGCCGCGGCCGGCATCACCATGGATGGGCTGTGCCTGCACGCCCTGCGCGCAACCGCCGCCACCAACGCCCTCGAGCACCAAGCCGACATCGCCTACGTCCAGATGTGGCTCGGACACTCCTCGATCGCAACGACCAGGCTGTACGACCGGAGAAGATCAAGGCCGGAAGATTCACCTACATTTAAGGTGAGATATTGACCGCCGCCTCTTCGATGGTCGCCATGGCGTCGGCCGGTTGAAGCGTCTCAGCTGCGTATAGGTACCTAAAGTCAGTACAGGGTTTAACACTTAATCAGAAGTACGTGTCAACGGATACATTTCAATCAACGAGGCTAATATTTTTTCGGAATCTACAGCGACTCTATGATGACTGATCGCGCCGGCTGCGCCTCAATACTACACGTAAAGCAAAAAGCACCGCGATTAAAAATACTATGCCAAGAAATATTAGCATCGTGAACTGGATCGCGGGCTTTACATAGCCATAGCCGCCCGCCAATCTGATATCCTGAGGCCGGAGATCCGCGCCAAGTGTCGCCAGATACTCATTTATCGCCTCAGTACTGTCATCCAGTCTTCTCACAGACCATTCTGAGGCCGCGGTATCAAAAGAACGCACAACAATGTGAGTATCAGAAAGTAAAGAATGTTCCGCTATCACAAAAATGTCCGAATTGGACGAAAACCACAAACACTCATTGATTTCAAAACTTCGTTGGTAGTTGTCAATGCCATGAAACAAAATGACATAGCCTTGCTCAATGACCACAAAGTAATCATTGCTCAGTTTTCGTGGTACCAATTCAAATCCATCATTAAGAAACAAGTAATGCCCCTATTCAATCACCGCCGGTGCATACTCCAAATGGCCGCTTAGTTTCAAAGATCTCGTACAAGCCTTCCGACCACTTCCCGAGAATCAAGTACGGCGTCCCTAATTGCTGATCAGCCCACTGGCTAATCGGTTTTGCAGGAGGCAATAGCACTGGTCCGATGCCCTTAAGAAACCACGGCATTTGTGCATATCGATGCGCGAGGTCCATGATGTCAGCGAGATCTTGAAAACGATCGTTCATACGATATGACACTGCGCATGAATAGTTTGCAGACACATCGCCAGGAAGCGACCATGGAAACGATGTACAACCAGCATGAATTCCACATCTAAATGAATATCGAATCTGATGGGCGCCGATTACGAAACATATATCGATCTGAGGAACAATGATCGCTCCTCTAGGATTGGCCGCAACAACATGTGGGTTGTACGGACGTCTCACAGGAACGTCACCATTCCCCTTGAGAGTAAAGCTAATGGCACGCGGGAGGGGTGTGCGGCAATCGCAGTCAATTAACGATGTGGCGAGCCATACTGCTTGTCTTCCTGCATCTCTGACGCGATCCCTGATTTCACTAACTGCATCTTGAACGTTACTGCATTTCAAGTAGTTGCGCTGCATGGCACCAGTTAATTCATATGTGCTGCCCGAACCTCCCAAGTAATGCAACACAAGTCGCTTTGCGCTCCAAGTGAAGAAATCTCGACTTGAAAGTCCGTGCGGATCACGAAGGGCCAACGGTTGCGACATTGAGTACTCATATAGGCTGGGTCCATCTATGTACCCCGCCAAATCGCGCTGGATCCACCGGCCCAGATCGGTCTTCAGCACGCGATTTCGCACGTGATTCACCGTTGGCACGTAATCGTCCTGCACGTACCCCGCATACCCGACGGTCGACCCATCCCGGCTGAGCACGTCCCAGCCCATGCTGGCATTGGTGGTGAAGCTGGCGTCGTCGTTGTCCACGTCACCGTCCAGGTCTACGTCGACGTAGGCGTCATAGCCGCTCCAGCTGCTGATGGCCGTGTCATCCGTCCCGTCGTATTCGCCGTCGAAGCCCGTATCGGGCGTGTCGCCCGCCACCATACCGAAAGCGCGGCCATACGGGCTGAAGAAGAGACGCTCCCGTTGCACGGCCGCCTCGTCGATGATCGCCACGGCGTCCTGCCGCCAGTTCTGCAGCACGTACCACCGCTGATCCTCGGTCTGCGGCGATCCAGTTGACAGAAAGGTGCGGCGCATGACCACTGAGTCTATGTCGCTGTCGCCGCCATAGCCGTCCAGGCCGGCCTGGTGGTAGAGGAGCTCCTCCAGGTAATCGGATGTGCCGTCGTGACGGCTGATCAGCCGCCAGCGGTCGTCGTAGATCAGATATTCGGTGTCTGTCCCATCGGACTCGGCGATCCGCTGGCCCAGGCCGTTGTAGCGGTACTCGGTCACTACGTTTGTGGTGTCGCGCACGAAGATCGTCGTCAGCCGGTTCCAGGCGTCGTACTTGTAGTCGTAGTCGCCCCCGTCGTCGATCATGTTCCCGTTGCCGTCGTGGTCGGGATCCAAGTCGCTGCCACCGGTGGTGATGTTGCGATAGGTCCACTCGTTGGCGTTCGTGAAGTGTGTCGATAGCGGCGTCGTGTTGTCCTCGGCGAAATCCGTGCCCGACCCGTCCAAGTCATAGTCACGCGTCGCCCAGTTGCCCGTGGCCGTAAGCGACCAGTTGCGTTCCTCGCGGGTCGTGCTGATCGTCGAGCCATTCCAATCGCCACGTTCCTCGCCCAACACCCGGCCCAGCGCATCGAGCGCGTAGACACGGTCGAAGTAGTGTGTGCCACCGCTGCCGACCATCACGTTGTCGATGGTCCGCTCGATGTCGCCACGCTCGTTGAAGGTGATATCTACGTCATAGAAGTCGACGTCAGTTGTGTTCAGATCCCGCGTCCAGGTCCACGTCGCCGGCCGGTTAAACCGATCCAGCTGGGTGTAATCACCAGACGAATCAAAACGCTCGCTAAACACGTCCGGCTCGGGCAGCGTCGTGCCCACCAGCCCGCTCGTGCCCAGGTAGTCGTACGTGGCCACCGTCACCGAGCTCTGCCCGTTGACCAGCTTCACCGAGTCCACGCGCACCAGCGCGTTGCCGATGCCGGTAGCCGGCACCGAGTACTGGACCGTGTACCCCGTGGGGAAGTCCATCTCGCTGCGGCGGATCGTCTTGCGGCCGCCCGTGGGCGTGGCCTTCACATAGGTAAACTCCACGTCGTGCGCGTTCGCGCTAATGACCGAGTCGTGATCCTGCGCGATCTTGGTCGCGTTCCCCCAGCCGTCGTAGCTGTACTTGACCTCATCGGTCGCCGTGCCGCTCGTCGCCGCGTCGTACTGGGTCACCGTGTCCAGCAGACCTCGATCCAGATACGCCTGCTCCACGCGACGCACCGCGCCGTCGAAGTCGGCGTCCAGCGTCGTCACCGCCGAGCTGGTCGACCGGCCCAGATCGTCGTAGGCCGTCTCGATCACGTTGCCCGCCTGGTCCTCGCGGCGCACCACCTGGCCCAGAGCGTTGTAACTAAACGACACCACGTCGGCGTCGCTCGTATCGATGTCCGAGCCCTCGTCGGCCGTGTTGGTCGAGTCGGGGTACACCACCGCGCGCAGCATCCGACCGGACGCCACCTCGCTCTTGCCGGTGCTCACCGTCCCCTTGGCCACGCCGTACACCCACCGGGTGATCTGGTCGTCGGCCGTGCTCGGGTTCGCCGCCACGTCCTTGGCCCCGTCGGCGTCCTGGTCGACGATCATGCGGATCCGAAGCCCGTCCTCGTACTCAAACCAGGTGTACAAATCCTCGTCGTCGGTCACCGTGCCGGGCGTGCCGTCTACGAAATTTCGGATCACCGAGGTCTGCCGGCCCAGGTCGTCGTAGGCAAACACCGTGGCCACGTTCTCAGGATCGATGCTCGTGGAGACCTCGCCGTCGGCGTTGTACGTCGTGTCGCTCACGATCACCGTGGCGACGCCCTGACCGGGCGTGGCCAGGCCATCGCGATCGAAGGTCGAGCCCCCGTTGGTGCCGTAGAAGGCGCTGGTCACCGGCCGGTCCAGCACGTCGTACCACGTCGCGCTGATCTGGATCCGCCCGGTAATATTCGCCGCGGTGAAGGCCAGCAGGTCGCCATCGGCCCCGCTGTCCAGCTCGCCGGTCGTGCTCGTGTCGTCGTGGTCACGCTGGATGGCCGCCGAGGCAAACACGAGATTCGAGTCGTTGCTCTCGTACGCTGTGACCATCTGCTCCATCACGTGGTCGCCGCTCACGCCCTCCGCGTGCGCATACAAGGTATCGTCGGTCTTGCCCAGCACAAACCGGTCGGTCGCCCGGCCCAGCCGGTCGTACTCGGTCTTGGCCAGCTGCCCGCCCTGCACCTTGATCGTCCGGCCCACCTCGTCGTACCAAGTCAGGCTTTCCAGGGTGGTATTGCTAGCCCCGGTCGATTGGGTGATCTCGTGACGCTCGCTCTGCCACACACGCCCACGCGAGTCGTAGTCCATCTCGCTCAAAGCGACCCGGTTGCCCGTCACGCTCGTCGGATCGCTCGAGACCGTCAGCCCGCTCACCGAGCTGTACCGGCCCGCCGCCAGCGTCCGGCCCAGGTTGTCCAGCTTGACCAAGGAGTGCGGGGCCGCCGCGCCCTCGGTCAGGATAGTCCGCCCACGCACGTCGTGGCTGTACTCGGTGGCGCGGGGCCCGCCGAGCGAGCCCTGGGTGTACGCCGTCGTCTTGGTGACGTAGCTGTTCCCGCCATCGTTGGTCCCGTCGTACTCGGTCGCAGAGACCGTCACCATGTTGTTCGTGCCGGTGGTGTCACCGCCCTCGTCGCCCTCGTCGTTGGTCCCGATCTCGCTGGACGTCATCCGCCCCAGCTTGTCGTACACCGCCCGGCTGATCGTCCCCGTGGCGTCCTTGGTCCGGATCCGACGCCCCATGCCGTCGTACGCAAAGGTCGTCGCGTCGTAGTGGGTCCCCTCGGTGCCGTCGCCGCTCGCGGGGATATCGAAATAGCTCCGGCTCTCTTCCAGCAGCGCCCCCGACTCGGTGTACACCGCCGTCGAGTACCGCGACACCGTCCCGTGGCCCACCGCCAGCAGCGGATCCGTATCGGTCTCGTCGATCCAACTCGACAAGGCCGTCGTCGTGCTGCCGCCGCTCAGGGAGACCTGCATCGAGGCCACGCCGTTGCCCGCGTGGTCGGACACCGACACGCTTGCCGGCCCGTAATAGGTCGTCGGGCCGGTGGTCACCAGCGGGATGCTCACCGTCACCGACCGGCGGTCCAGCAGGACCGTCCGGTACACCTCGCTCACGTCGCCATCGGGCGCGGTCATCTGGGTCCGCCGCCCCTGGTCGTCGTAGGCGTAGGTCGTCGTGACGCCCCAGCCGTCGCCGTTCTCGGTGATGCCGAAGACCCCATTGGGGTCCGCGTCGTACGTGCTCGCCGCATCCAGCGTCGCGTCGCGGATCGACTCGACCAAGAGGCCGTCGTCGTACTCCATGTAGTCGTAGATATCGTCCTCGGCCTTCACGAAGGCCGTGTGGCCGTTCTGGCGCACGTAGGCGATCCGGGTGTGGGTTGTGTTCTCGCCGTTCTCGGCAGTCACCACCGCCGGAAGCGTCGTCGTGATCGCCTTGGGTCGGATGGAGCCGATGTCCGTCGCTGTCGCGCTCCACCAGGTCCGGCCCACCGTCGTCTCGTCGTAGTCCGCCGCCGCCAGCGTCCCGCTGGTCTCGCTATCGGCGAAGACCGACCGCTGCGCATCGACGAAGGGCACATTGAGCGTCGCGCTGCCGATCGTCAGCCCGCGCGTCTCGTAGTCCATCTGGCGTTCCACGTACGCCGTGCCGGTCGCGCCGGTCTTGAATTCGTAGCCCTCGACAAAACCGGTCAGCGACCCGCTCGACACGCGGTCCACGACCCGGACCAGGCCCACGGTGTTCGACCGGGTAAACGCCCCGGTCGAGTGCGTGTACGCCGTCACGTTCGCCGGCGTGGCGATCTCGTCGACCAAGGCGTCGCTGCCGCGCACCGCCAGCGTCGCCCAGGTGTCCCCCGGAGCCGAGGACGGATCGCCGTGGGTCTTCACCTCCCCATAGACCTGCCCGCCCTCATCAAACAGCGTGCTCACGTACAAGCCATCGGGCTGCTCCACGATCGCACGACGCTTCCACGCGTCGTCGTACGGCGACGCCTCGCTCCCAGTGGTCCCATACGTGATCTCGTGCTCGCCATTCAGCCCGCCCGCGCAGCCGCAGCGCCCGTTGAACCACGCCTTGTCCACCTGCCGCGACGAGTTGTACTCGAAGTACGCCGCCGCGTACAGCTTGAGCGCGCTCTCGCTCATCGTCAGCGGGGTGTCATTAAACGTGCTATCGTCGTAGTCCGCCGCCCGGTACCCCTCGGCCTCCACGATGTACTGCAACGCGCTCGCGTGCCCGGGGTTCGTGCTGTCGCTGAAGGGATCCACCCAGTAGCGGTAGTACTTCTTCGTGATCAGGTCCTCGCCGCTCTCGTTGCTCGGCATCGTCACCGTGACCGACTTCAGATCGCCGTCGCTGCCGTAGCTCTCCGACGAGCCGTAGTAGACGTAGTCCACCTGGCCGACCTTCGTCACCGTGCCCGGGCTCGACCAATCGCCGCTCGAGCAGATCTCCGCCTCGACCTTGGTCAGCTGGCCGCCCAGGTAGGTGTACGTGTACCGCCTCCCGCCATTGCCGATCGAGTCGTACGCGACGGTGAGCTTGTTGGCGGGGCTCACGCCCACCGTGTCGAAACCGACCTCGATCGCCGTCGACCCCGTCGTCGCATCGCCCACGAAGGCCGTGTCCCCGTCGGGGCCGATCTTTTTCCACAGCTGGCCGGCGGCCACGCCCGAATCGCCATCGAACCCAAAGAAGACCATCTGGGTCCCATCGGGCTGCGTCAGCGTGTAAGTATCAGGCTCGCTGCCGGCACCGGCCGCGTACTGCACCACGCCCGTAGCCCCGTTGATCCCCTGGAATTCGTCGTCGCTGACCCCGATCCGCTTGAACGCCGCGTAGCGGTCCGCACCGGCGACCACATACAAAACATCCAGATCATCCGTCGCGCCCTCGAAGAGCGCGATCTCGGGGTTCGCCATCGCCCAGTTGTTGCCCTGGGGGCCCTGGCTCACGTGGTGCCCCGAGTCGTCCTGACGCGTGTTGTACGTCCGGCCGATCACCCAGTTGCCACCGGGATCAGCCGGGAATGCAAGATCCACGTCGGTCACCCGCACCGCGCCATTGAACAGGTCCACGTACCCGCCCAGCATCCGTTTGCTGTTGAAGCCAAGGTCCGAGCCCGAGTGGCCGGGAATGACCCCGCCCATCAGGCCGCCCGCGCGCCCAGAGCCATCCAAGTGAACGCCGCGCTGGCCCGCGCGAGGAGCGAGATCCTGCACGCTTGTGGGCGAGGCTTGGTAGGTCACCAATTGCGCGTCGTACAAATTCAGCACATCATCGGCCAGCGAAGAAGATGAGAGCGCGAGCCCCGCACACATCACACAAGCGACCGCACCAGAGCCCTTCCATCGAGCACCTTCACGGGCACCCGCCCGGATGCCGGCGGGAGGGCCATTCGCCACACCCACCATCCGCAGCATGCTTCGCAGACCGTTGGACAAGCCGTTGGTACGTGAAATACACATTGTCGCCTCCGACGATAGTTTGCGGGGATCGCGCCCCGCCCCTTGAGCCATTCGCTCGCGGGGGGTTCTCGTTCGCACTGGGTTTTCCGGTACAACTCGATCCGGTACACATCTGAACAAGCTGATTCGAACAGATTCGGATTGTCACGACCACGCGCACGCACCGGAACAACTCGACGGGGGGCAGCGATCGCTCACCCACCATTGGAACGCCGAATCCGAGTCCATGCAAGCGGACAAACCCTAGTTTTGAAGAAAAACTTGCACACCCCCCCAAAGGGGCTAGGCATTCCAACGCAGCCGGAAGTCCTGATGCGTTTCGCGCGCAAATGCGCTTGCATCACAGATCGTTTGCGGTATAACAAAAGAAGTTCACCGCCGATGTTCTGGCAGCGAGCCGATCCCGGATGCGTTCAAGATGTGCGAAGCGATGCCAAGAGCGGCATCGCGATTCGCCGATTCGAGGAACCGATATCACGCCCGCCTCAATGTGACACGTGCGGGCCCATAGGAGATCGCCATGACCCTCAATCCAACCAAGCTCTGGCTTCCCATCGGCAGCGTCACCGCTGCCGCAGGCGCAATGCTCATCGCGGGCATCATCACTTCCTCGCCAAAACCAACCGCCGCCGGGGCCATCACCGCCCGGGCGATCCTGCGCATGGTCACGCCCGAATTGCACGACGTCGATCGTGAGCTGCGACGCGTGGGGCTCACGCCAGAAGCACTCGCGGCGGTTGGCCTCGATGCCACGGCGACCACGGCACTCGCAAACCGAGCCGTCACCCACCTCGACGTCACAAACTACACCAGCCTCCGACAGGCGATGACCGCCCACGGTTCGGCCAAGGCCGAGATGCAGCGGCTCCAGCGCGCCTTCCGGGCCGGCACACCCGGCGAAGCTACCCAGCAGGACCTCGACGACGCCATCGCGCGGGAAGCCTCGACACGAGCCACGATGGAAGCACGACAGGGCGACCTGTACAACGCCGCCACCGATGGGCTGGGCGGGAACATCCTCGCCGATCTGGCCGACATCAGCTCCGAAAACGACCTCCGCTATCCCGAGTACTACAAGGTCGCCGATCGCACCCACGCCGAGGCCATCGCCCTCCGAGACGCCCTCAACGGCGTGCGGATCGATGCCAAGCTCGGGCAGGATCCCTTAGACCACCACCAGACCATCATCGGCGACGAGCTCGCCAAGATCGATGTCGCCGCCGCCAAGACAAGCTTCGACACCAACCTCGGCGCCATCATCACGGCGTGGCAGCTCGTGCTCGATCCGGCGTGAGTGATCAACATCGCGCACGCGAGGGTCGCTCTGGTTTTGGTGGTTGTGATGGGAACTGGCTGCGCCTCGCCGCCGCCGGTGGGGTTGTATGGCTCGATGCCGCTCAGTGGTGAGTGGGCGAAGGCGCATCGGCTAACCGAGTCAGCGATCTTGCTGATCGATGGAACCGAGCCGGATCTCGAACGGGGTGAGGCGCTGCTCCGCAAAGCGATCGAGGCCGATCCCGCGCATGGGCCGGCGTATCTCCAGTTGGGTGTCGTATTCGAGAATCAGCGCGAGCTCGAGCGGGCCCTCCGGGCGTACGCGTGGGCCCACAGGCTTATGCCCGGGCATCCCGAGCCACACGGTTGTCTGAAGCAGATCCTCGATCAGCTTGAAGCACAGTTGGGACCACGGAGCAAGGCTTCAGGCATCCACAAAGTTCCGATGCCGAGCCAGCCAATCCCCCGAACACGATACTTGCATCCCTGGCCGGCTGATCCGCTCGTAAACACACTGGATATTGGCGGGCGGAGCGAGCTCACGGATCAAGAGAGACTCGATATCGCCCAGTAGCTGGGCGGTGAGCCGACACGCCGTCGAGATCTCGCCCACCCGGACAACATATTCTGGTATGTCGAGTACAACATCAATGTACTCCAGCACACCATCCTTGGATCGACAGGCGATACGCTGACGCACGGTCTGCCGGTCGGCCTTGCCGAGGTACAGAACCTTGTCGGTCTCCGGATCGCACAACGCGTACAAGGCCCCTCGGCATTCGAGAAGCTCGTTATCGTCATCGGGCTCGGTGGTCCAGTGGATGCGAACGTTCGCCATGCTTTGACTCCTTCGGCTTTTCATCCATCGTCAGATCTATGAGATCACGCCAGTCGAAGTCATGGACTCTCCGCGCACCATTGGATCATGCCTCGCCGCAAGAAGAAGTGGCTCTTGCACCCGGCTTTTCGCCATACGGATGGCGAAAGCGTCACCGTGTCGTCCTCTTCGGTGCGCACGGACCATCTCGGCCGCCCCCCCACCGTGCTGAGATGGATGTCCGCACCACACCCACACGGGCAGCGCATCGCCACGCTCCAGATGCCACCGTCTTCGCCGATGAGGTAGACCGTTTGCGGCCGCAGGATCTCGGGCGCTTCCTCGACTCGCGCTGTCTCGAAGGTTGAGGGACGCTCGACGAAGAGGTTCTTGAACCACGACCAGAGGCGACGGAACCAGCTCATCGAATTCCCACCTCTCCCAGGGCCGGCATGCCCAGCAATGGGGAGTCGTCCCCCCTGCCCACCATCTTCAGCTCTCTATTGCTCGCCCCTTGGTCCGCTTCACGCTGCCAGAGCGTGTTGGTCAGGCTGATGCGCTGAGCCGCGAACGCGGCGTTGTCATCGGAGCGAAACTCGTGCAAGCGTGAGAGAAGCTCCAGGACCGCGAGGCTCGCGAAGTAGCTGTTCACGCTGACCACCGCGGGCCGGTCCTCGCGAATACCCCTGATGTAGCCGCGCTGGACCTGATCGGCGTAGTCCTCCGGGTCCGTGTCGCGGAGGTTCTCCGCCCTGAGAGCTTCGGAACTGAAGACACCCCGCTGCATGAGCCCGGCCCCGTCGGGGCGCAGGTAGTGCACCGATCCGGCCACCTGGTCGACGCCGCCCTTGCCATCACCATCGAGCTTCACCCCTACATCGATGTACGCGATCGTGTAGTAGCGGGCCAGGCGATTCAGCACGTTCCGGCCAGCCAAGCTGTCCATGCACCCAAAGACCACATCGCACTTCGCCAGAGCCCCGAGGGCGTCTCTGTCCTGTAACTCGGACGCGTATGGCCGGACGATGGTGCCGAGGCCCATCGCCTCCACCGAACGCGCCAACACCTGGACCTTGGGCCGGGCGTTCCGGGCATCCTCCATGGTTGCCCCGACGATCCGGTTGAGGTTCTTCTCTTCGACGTGATCGGGGTCGACAAGCACAAGCTCGCCGACACCCAGGCGGGCCAGTTGCTCGACGAGCGGGCTGCCGGTTCCCGAGCACCCTGCGACACCGATGGTCAGCCTTCTGAGCAGATTCGTCGTCCCCGCGCCGAAGAGTTGGGCGTGGCGGACCGCGAAGCCAGGCACGGCTTCGTCCACGTCATTCGCCCAGATGGCGATGTCATCGCCGATGATGCTGACCTTGGAAACCACCCCAAATGCCCCATCGGTGTGGACCGTTCGGGCGAACACGCGACCGTTGGGAAGCATGACCGCACTCGCGTGGGGACGGTCATCATCCACCCATCCGAAGACGGATTCGAAGAAGACACGATCCGAGTGATCATCCGTCCCAGAGAACTCCTCAAGACCATTAGGATGGGAATGCAGCTTGAGCACGGCCATCGCGCCGGTGTTTGCGCGAGATAGCAAGTCCCCCACCATCGTCGGCGGCCACGTCACACGCAAGGGGCTGCGATCACACGCTTCGTGCGGAATGAGCCGAATCTCGTGGACCATCAGGGCGTCGGATCCGCATCGCCCACACAGAGCCACCGCGACGGCTTCCTCGCCGTCTCCTGGAAATAGATGCCCCTTCAGCTCCGCGTGCTGGCTCCCGGTCATACGGATTTTCATGAGGCCGTTCTCAGCTCGCGTGCGAGCCACTCGCCCACAAGGAGCATGTGCGTCTCGATGCAATCAACGCCCGGGCGCCACGGATTCTGATTCGTACGGTGTCGGGACCACCGCTGCCACACCTGGCCGTCGATCTCGTGCGACGTGATCGTGTTGATCAACCCGCCATCGGCCCGCGAGAGCGCGGGGCTGAAGTAGGCCATGTCGATCTGCACGTCCGGGTAGCTCGATGGCAACTGGAGGGCCACGGAAACGGTGGAGGTCTGGTACGCATCGGGCACCGGGTACTCATGGATGAGAACCCAGTGATCCGACCCGCTCTGGATGGCCTCCCACGGGCGTCCGGATTCGTCGAGATATGCAACGTCCTCGGAACGAAGGACGAATTCACGCCGAGGACTAGCCACGGGAGCCCTCCGTCGTGTCCAGCGGGATGGTCATGAATCGCTCGACTCCAGGAGCCACAAAACTCACGGTCTGGTTCGCGTCGATCTCTTCGGGCTCGCGTCCCCTGAGCTTCTGGAAGAGCTTGTGGGTCTGCGCGGACTTCTGGACCAATTGGAGGATCTCTTCTCCGGAGAGCTCCTTCTGCGAGACGCGTTGGACTTCGCGGTCGATGCGGATGATGTAGACCCGTGCATCGGGCTTCTGGTCTGACGGATTGCTCTTGGTGTACTGCTCGATATCGAGTTCGTTCAATTCGTCGGTCTTGTGCTCTGCCATGTCGATCTACCTCCGTGGTTGTGGTGCTCGGGTCCATCCCGGCTAGGTGTCTTCGTGCTCGGCGGACTACGCCGCCGCCCCCCCACTTCCCGGGGGCAATGGCTGGACTTCGACGCGCGTGACCAGCTTGACTCCGAGCGCTTCGAGCACCCGGTGGGCCCGCTCGACGGTGACCCCGTGGTACTCATTGCGTTCGTCCCGGGAGACCTGGGTCTCCGAGACGCCCAGTTGCTTGGCCAGGTCACGCTGGCTCATGCCGCGCGCGATGCGCAGCCCAATGAGCACCTGACGCAGGCCATCGAGGTTCTCGAACTCGTCGATCTGCCCCTGCTTGAGCCGCTCGTAGCTCTCGATCTCTTCCACCAATTGGAGGTGGAAGGATTCCAAGGGCTCACGGAGCTTTACGATCTGCTCGTCGGTAAAACCCTGCTCCCTCCACGCCGCCTCGTGTTCGGCGAATCGTTGTCGTTCGGCTTCCGCACGCTCAACTGCCTTCTGGTACTCGCTCTCGTTGCGGATCATCTCGACCTTCCCGTTACTGTTTCTCTCCCTCGGTTTCTCTCCCTGCCGTCGATCTTCACATTCTCTTTCCTCCTACTGCCCCGCCTTCACAATCCGGACAATCCCCTTGGGCGCATCGGTCCGCCGGCAGGTCCGAAAAAAGGCGGGAAATTCCAGTTCGTTCCCATGGCTGTCCTTGCCAGCGATGGACCCGGCGTAGTGCGGGTAGAGCTCGACGCGGTAGGCATGCCACATGGGCAATTGGCCCTTGGGATAGCCCCGGTAGGACCGCCTCTTGTTGTGGTCCCAGGTCCAGCACTTGGACGGGTCGAGCTTGTTGAGGGACCGCTCGAGTTCGCCCGTCGCCAGACGCATGGGATCGCAGACGAAGTAACCGTCGATGTCGTTGGGGTGGTCCTTGTCCTCCACGAACGAGCCATCGATGAATACCTCCTCGATCCCGGCCGCCCAGAGCTGCTTCACGAGAATGGCTAGGTTCGCGACGAGGTCCCGTCGCCACTGGCTGTCCCATGTCACGCTCCGATTCGGCCCGGTCGGCCCCAGAACGAGCATCGAGCGTTCGAGCTCTTCCAGAGTCATGAGGTACTCGCCCGGTGGCAGCACCCCATCGTCGTTGAACGCGAGCGATCCGTCCGTATCAACCATCCCAGGCCTCCTGCCTATATGCACATTATCGCATATCTTGACATATATGTCAAGCATAACTCATAAGTATATTCACTACAGATCCTAAAATCCGCTATTTCAAGTAGCCGGGTTCCCCGCCATCGGGTTCTGCCGCTCGAACTGGGCCCTCTGGAACGCGTCGTAGGCCTCATCCCAGACCTGCCGAGTCCAGCCCTTGGCTTTGCGGGCTATGTCTGCCGGATCGATCCGCTGCTGCTTGGCCACGCGTACGCACGCCACGACGAACAACTCGTCGCGGCCGAGGTCCTCCGAGCGGGCCCCATGACCCTGGCTCGGAGGATCCTCGGACCTCGTTTCACGCAGTGGCCCGTGCAGGTGCGCCTTGATCCGCCGCGCTGCCCGATCCTCGTCGTGCTGGGTGATGAATACCGTCTTGCGCTCACGGAGCAGCCAGTAGAACATCGCTCCGGCCCGCCTACCCCGGGCCCTTGCTCGCTCGGCGAGCGCGACGAAATCGAGCCGGGCTGCCTCGCCGGCCGGCCAGAGCCCGAACTTGGTCGCCTGGCCGTGCAGGTCCAGCAGGCGATCTATGCTGGCGAGGTCGATCGATTGGATATCGCGGATGTTCGGCTTCGCCCTGCTCCGCTTCCTTGGTTGCTTCGATGAACGCCGCTTGTAGTGCCTTTGCTTCACCACGCGCGCCGAGCCCCCTCCCTCACTCGGGTCGGTTTCGACACCAGACCGGCTCCGCGCGTGGCGGAGCCTTCTGGTTTCTTGATTCCCCTTCAGGGGAAGCGAGTCTGTGAGATTAGGGCTGGCAGATCCGCCCGAGAATTCGCTCCTTGGGCTAGCAGATTTACCGGTCTGTTGGTTGTCGTTCGAGGTTGTCTTCGCTTGGGTCGCATCGCCCGGACACCAGTCGGTGTTGATCTTGTCGTGCGCGCCCCACCGGTTCAACGCCCACTGCGGCGTCTCGCACGGCTCGAGCCAGCCGAGCTCAATCAGCGTCGCCCGCGCATCGGTCACCGCCCGGCGGCTGATGCCGAAGACCTCGGTGATCCACGAGCCCTTGGTCCTGCCATCGACGCGGTACGTGCCGGAGCTCTTGTGCCAGAACAGCGAGCGGATCAGGGTCGCAAGCATCACACCCGTGACTCCACGACTCAAGCCTGCCGCGAGTGCTCGCAGGGTGCGCCTGGGGACCGGCACGGTCCGTCGTCCATTGGGCACGCGCTCGTACATGGCCCCGAACGACGACGCGTCCTCGATATCGATCTGCTTGATCGAGCTCGCGAATCCGATCTCGTGTGACTCGATCGCAACCAGCCCCAGAGCCTTCAGCTGGCGAACATCTGCTCGCAGCTCTGCCAACGCGCTCTTGGTGCCCCGGCCACCGATTATGTCGGCGACCTCCTCGATCGTGTACAACGGCCTTGTCTTGTTTCGCATGCTTGCACTGGCCGCCCTGCGCCGCTCGGCCATCTCGTGGGCCGCGAAGTACACTCGCAGCTGCTTACGGGTGATGTGGCCATCGACGTGCAGCCACCAGGCCATGCAGAGCTGGTGCGCGCTGATCGAGCGAAACGAGCCCTCGATCCCCTCCTCCCATGTGCCATACTGTGTTTCGTGTGATCGTCGCGATTGTGCGACTGCGTTGTGTCCTGCCATGCGGCCTCCTTCCGCGCGGGCGTAGCGGTCCCCCCGGCCCTCCCGATTGGGGTTGACGGTGAACACGGATCGCGGTATCTTCGGAGTGTGAGATCTGAAGACGATCGTGTGCGGTCCACCGACCCGATCGAGGAGAGCCGCCCTATTGGGCGGCTTTTTCGTGCCGAACGCTCGCTACGCCATGCGCCTCCGTGTGTGGTTGGGCCCGCCGGCTCGGGGATCGAACCGGTTCCGGGGAGCCGTGGTGGCTCAGTCCCACGGTGAGCGAGTCGCTACCGCGCGTCAACCCGCCACCAGCTTCCCACTTCTCACGCACCAAACCCGTTGTGCCCCGAACGTGTGGGTCCAGACGAAGTACCCCGAACGACCGGGGCATGTTGATCGGGGCCGAACGATCTCGAATCCAAGGACATATCCACAGGCTTCCCATCCGCGCGGCCCAGAGCCGTTGACAGCTTCGGGGAGATCGTGCCAGAGTGGTCGTCGTGGGCATCGGGGCATGTCGTCCGGTCCAGAACGTATTGACCCTATTGATCGGTCCAGATCGTTCGACCCCGGACGGTGCCGCTGACGCCCACACCAACTCGACAACAAAAACTGGGGAGAACTCATGCGACACACACACTCGACCACCGTCATCGCCGTCGGGAACCAGAAAGGCGGCGTCGGCAAGACGACCACAACGATCAATCTGGCGACAGCCTTGGGCACGATGGGGAAGCGCTCGCTCATCATCGATCTCGATGCGAACTGCGGCGCGACCCGCAGCCTGGGCGTGCCGCCCGACAGCTACCAGGGCAGCTACGAGGTGCTGCTGGGCGACGAGGATCCGGTCACCGTTGCTCTCGAAACGGACCTGGAGGAGGGGATCGAGTTCCCCGAGGGCGTGTCCCTGATCCCAGCGAATCGCGACCTGGAGTGCGTGGACGCCGAGCTGGCCAGGGTCCACAGGCTGACCGACTACCGGGACTGCCTGCGCCGGCCCATCGAAAAGCTCGTGGCGACGGGGCGGTGGGACTTCGTCTTCCTGGATACCGCACCCAACATCAGCACGCCCACCGCCGCGGCGTACCGGGTGGCCGAGTGGTTCATCCTGACCGCGACCCCGGAACGCCTGGCGATCGAGGGGCTCAACGACGCGATGAGCGACATCGACACCGTGCGCCGATCCAACAACCCGAACCTGAAGCTGCTGGGCGTCTCGTTGTCCTGCGTGAACAAACGCACCAAGATCGCCCGTGAGATCATCGACTGGGTCGACGAGACGTTCGTCGATGCTGGCTTGTATGGCGACTTCAAGAACCGGATCAGCCGGGCCACGGCCGTGCCGACCGCCCAGATGAGCGGGCGGACCATCTTCCAGACCGAGCCGAAGCACAAAGTGGCCGAGGAGTACCGGAAGCTGGCCCGTGAGGTGCTGGACCGGCTGGAGGCCGCCGAGCAGGAGCGGCGTGGACAGCTGGCCATGAGCGGTGCGAGGAGGGCAGGGGCCGATGGCTAAGCGTCGCGACCGGCCCGCCGTCAATCCGCTGGTGAGGGACCACGTGGCGGCGATCGTTGGGCCCGTGGCATCTCCGCCTGTGCCGGAAGGTCCTGCGCCACAAACAGACCGCGGAGCGGAGGAGGGGGCGAGAGGACGAACCCGCCGGCGAGAACGCAGCGACCTAGTCATCCACATCAAGACGAGGGTGACGGCCAGCGAGGCGAAAGAGGTGGAGCGGCTCGCGAGGACCCTGTCGTCCTACATGCAATCCACTGTGAAGGGCAGCGAGGTCACCCGGGCCCTGTGGACGCTGGCGATCCGCGCCCAGGACGAACTGGCCACGATCGCCGCCAAGGCGCCGAAGATCGACCGGCCGTCCTACGGCGACCGGCTCGGCATGGCCGAGTACGAGGACGCCATCGCGGACTTCCTGCTGCTGGCGCTCAAGCAGACACGACGCCGGTGATCGCACCGAGGATCATCGATCGCATGGGTCGTTTCAGGAACTGATCGATACTAAGCCGGTCCAATCGAGCGTTGTCCGGTTTGCCGCGTCGGGGTCGGACTGGATGGGCCACGGCACGTGGTGATGGCCCACCGCATTCCGCCCAATCCGCCGCCGCCCACCAGCCAGCCGCACGATGGCCCGGTCTGGCTCAGCGTCGAGCAGATTCGCAAGCGCGAACGCATGCGACGCGAACGCGTCATCGAAGCGATGGAAGCCGATGAGCTGCCGTTCGAGCGACGCGGACGTGTCCGCTATGCACGGCTCAGCGATGTCATCGAGTGGGGAGAGCGACGACTCAGTACAGCCGATAGCCAAGAACAGACTCTACGCAACGACCTGATGGACCTGCTCTAAGCAACAATAGTCCGCGCCAATTTATGTCACTCATTTGCAGGCCAGTAACATACTATCTTATGTGCCACTCATGATCCAGAACTCAATTCGTGACAGCGTAGATCTCGAGCGCATCTACTGACTACTTGGCCGTGCAGACGCCCCGGCTGACACGATTGAATCGCGCATCCTTCGTCAGGGTCTGGTTGACCAGGACCCGGCCATGGTAGGATCAACACAGCTGACTACGCAACGAGATCTTCTCAGCAGTATCGGATCACCGGCCTGCGTGGTTCAAGCTTCGCAGAGATCTTGAGAGTCGGGACGGCAACTAGCGAGTCGCATTGCGTGCTCGATGCCTTCGAAGACTAGTGATTTTCTGCAAGAACGACGAAGTTCAAATCCGATTACCCCGATTCAACATGTCTGATGGCTCTAGCAGGTGCCATGGCCATCTATGTTTACGGCATTGTTTGATTGTGCCCTTTCATCCTCTCGCCGAGCATGTGGTGGTGCAGAGACTCCCGAATGCAGCGGACCTTGTCGATGCTAGGTGTCGGCCTTCTCGTCGGTTTCGCTGGGCCGAAGCAACCCGGCCGCCTCTTGCAGTTCCTTCCGAGCGTTCTCGATGTAGCTCGCCCCGTTCTCGTCCGGAAACTCGATAGGTTGCGCTCCATTGGGCTTTCTCCGATAGAACTTCGAAATGACCGAGATCAGATCATTTGGGTCTTGGGACTGCCCTGTTTGTCGGCGGACGAGGTACGGGGCGCGGGCATCTTTGTCTAGGTTGCGCCACACCCTTTGAACAAGTTGCTCACGGAAGACCAGCATCTCAGCAAGCAGGATGTTCACTTCATGTAGTGCGCTCTGCGCATCCTCAAGGCACTTTGTACGTGGGTCATTCGGCATCCGCGCCATTACGACCTCGACTTGCGTCTTCCACTCGGCGTACATGTCGCGGAACACGGCGGCGCGACTGCTGAGCTCGTCGAGCGTCGCCGCCCCAGAATGCGCAACCGCAGTACCTACCCGTTGGTTGTTTTTGTCGACAAGGTACCAAAACGCCTTGGCCAAACCGTCGGCATCGTTAGCCAGCTTTAGTCCTGTCGTGACCAAGGAGTCGAACTCTGCTTGCTGCTCTCGGCCGTATGCCTTTTCCCGCTCGACGACGGCCCGGTTCGCGGCAAAATGGTCGTTGATCGCGACGCCGCCAAGTGACGCGCCCGCGCCGATCAGCGCGCCGATGAGCGCGATGACGAATGGCAACTCGAACCACTGTTTGCGGCGCTCGGCGAACGGCTTCACGATCTCCTCGATCCTCTCCCAGTCACGCTCAGTTACCATTGTCTGTGTTTCCTTTGTGACCCGACTTGCACGTGTCGAGTTACCCTAGATCCCAACAGCCAGCGCTTTTCTATTATAATTCTGAAGACGACTGTAGCGAGCGGCCAGTTTGTCGCAGTTGAAAGAGAGACCATCGCATGTCAACATGCGACTAACGATCTAGCCCCCTTCCTGGGCATTTCAC
Organism: Phycisphaera sp.; assembly: GCA_025916675.1. Taxonomy (NCBI): domain Bacteria; kingdom Pseudomonadati; phylum Planctomycetota; class Phycisphaerae; order Phycisphaerales; family Phycisphaeraceae; genus Phycisphaera; species Phycisphaera sp. The sequence continues at coordinate 3,249,292 of CP098402.1, read as the reverse complement.
CCTTGGAGTACTGGCCCGGACGCACAATGGTCGGTTCGTCCGCCTGCTGACGATCGTCGACAAATACTCAGGCGAGTGCATGGCGATCGATGTGGTGAGGACACTGAACTCGGAGAACGTTCTCAATCGTCCGGAGTGATAGTTTATCACACACGGCAGTTCGGAGTACATTTGGAATGATTACGGTTCCGAATTGACCGCAGAAGTTGTCCGGGAGTGGCTCATCGAACTGGTAGTCAGCGACTGGTGGGCTCGAAGCGGTGCCAGTCGTAGTCGTCGTAGTAGTCGGATTCCATCATTTCCTCGAGTTTCTCTCGACCGTAATAGGTCTTTGAGTACGTGATCTTGTGGTTCAGCTTGCGCAAAAGGCCGGAAGGGACGCCGGAGAATCGGGTCATCCCCGGCACACTGGGATAGGTTGTGGGCTCATCGGCATAGCCATAGACAATGAGCTTGTCGTATCGCTTGGCGGCGCGACCGACCAGAATCCATGCATCCCTGCTCGTGTCACCGGGTGAGACGTTCCACGTAACATCGGTCACGTAGATCACGACTCGCGTCGCTCCCATCAGCAGTTGAGCTTCCGTATGCAACATTATTGGACGCCTCGCGGGCTCTGGCGCTTCGGATAGGCTTGCTCGCGATGGGGCCGACGGCTGTTGGTCACGGTTGTTACGGATCGTGAACATCTCTCGACCGATGCGATTGCGTTGCCTGGACAAAGTCAGGTGAGCGGAGGCGCCTTTCGCGAGTCGAAGGATGGTCTGCTCGGGTTTGGTCCAAAAATCGCGTGCGGGGTTCGGCCGTTGTTGTGTGGGGTGTTGGGATGCGCGAGCGATCATATCAGAGACCTGGTCAGTGAGGTCACCACGTATCGATGGCTTGGTTTCGATTGCGTTGGCTACGGAGGACGCGGCATTGATGCGGTCGGCGAGTGAGTCGTGTGGGGTGCCCCACGTTCTTGATGTCGGAGAGGCACCCTGTCGGCCAGCGATCGCGGTCGCCAGAGCTTCAGTGAACATTCGCTCGGCGGGGTCGACGCCTACGCCGAGGTCTTTGACGAGGGTCTGCCCAAACTCTTCGACCAACGTCGAGTGTGTGCGGAGGAACCCGCGTTCCAGTTGGTCGGGATCGAAGGAAGAATCACGACCGACGTCGTGGATGGAACTGAACAGTGCGGCGCTGGCTTCCTCTGCGACAGAGTCCGCGATTCGTTTAGCATCTTCCGGCGTCCAGGCACCGCTTGGAATGTGATTCGGGGTGTAGACGGCCAGCAGCCGATCAAGGACATCTGGCTCAGCTTCCGAACCATCATTTTCGTGTTTCTCTTCTTCCACCTCGATCTGCCGCGAGAATTTGACTTCAAACCACGGGCGACCCCACCACAGATCGTTGTGCCCTCCCAGCTTCCTCCGAGTTTTGACCTCGGTGATGTTCCAACTCAATATTGTCGACCCCGATCTTGCCGCGTATTCGTGCGCCTCCCTCGGAGGATACTGATTGCGAGCGAATCGCTTCACTTCCGCTTCGGTGTAGTACGCCGGCCAGGTCCACCGTCCAGCAAATGTCTTGATGACAACATCGTCGGCGAAAGTACCGGTGCCCATGATGAGAGCTGTTGCGACAAAGAGCCAGTGATATGAGTGAGCTATGCACATATACTTCTCATTCAAATTCAGATCGAGCGTACCAGTCGTGGACGAGCCACATCCGTGCGTGCCGTTCAAGATCGAAATCTAGTTCGCAATCGCCAAGTCCAAGCGTAACTCGGCAACGGGCGTAGCCGCCAGACGCATTGATGAACGAGACCTCGCCGGGGTAATCGGTGAGTACGTGCGCTAGAAGCGCCAGTTGAAGCGGACTCGTTCTCGCTTCATCCGAAGTGAGCGTGTCCGCCGCTGTGATGTGCCCATCGCGGACAAGGTCGATGAACGTTCCGGCCGTCTTGGAGACATCCGGCGCCGGCAATCGTGCGCTGTCTATTAACGCAGATGGCATCAGTCTCTGAAGAATGCGAGGCAGCGGCGACTTTGGGAAGATAGCACTGGCCACGATAATAATCATGGCTCCGGCGAGCACCAACGCGAGCAGAGAGAGGAATGCTTTCCAATCTTCCTTCTTTCGCCACCACAGCCAATCAATAAGCACGGCTGGAATAAGCCCATGGACAGCGATCCGCCAGATCGTCTGGGCGTCTCCGATGACACCAGTCTTCCACGCCATGAAGGTATTGCCGTCGTCAGCAAAGCTCGGCGTTTCAATCCACCCGGCGTTTCGGGCGACGAACACACCGATTGAAAAGGCGGCGGCGATCAATGGAGCGCTTATCGCGATTCGAACCGCTGGGTTGAGAACAGTTGCTGCCATGACAATTCCCATGATTCCGCACGACAGGTTCGCGCCGATCCGACTCGTAGTCTAGACCACTCGTGACCTGCCCCCGGTTTTCATCATAGTCTCTTTGAGGTCTTGGGCTTGATGTTCCCGCCGCTAGCCAAACCTCATCACGCTCGAGCACCTGTGGCTGCCGTGCATGAGAGGAGAGCTGCCGTTCCGGGCTCCGATGCGGGACAGGACCAAGGACGAAGCAAGAGAACACCTGGGCCTCCGTGCTCGCTGTGGCACTCTGAACACCAGAACGTACTGCAATAAGGTCGTGCATACGCTTCCCGCAGATCGAGTGCAATCATATGAATCTGCTATGTCGTCGCGGAGTCAATCCACGGACTTAAACGTCCAACCCATCCGTTCCATGGCAGCGCGTTGATCTGCGGACAAATGATCATCTCGTATGGCAAGGCAAACAAGCTGCCGAGCCCTTGTCATCGCAACGTGTATCCGCTTGACATTCTCCTGAAGGCGCTTTTGCCTAGCCTTCGCGGCGGTTGGCCGCAGCCCGCTCAGAAAACCCGCTGCAATCAGCTGTTTGAGATCATGGTCGTGAAAGTACGTAGTCAGCACCAACACAGCTTCGAGCGTTTCACCCTTCACGCTGTGAATAGTCCCAATGCCAACCTCCATGGTTCCAATGTCCGTGGCCACCTCTACGCCATCACTAGCAGGGCGCGCCGGCGGTGCTAGTCCACCGTCAGATATGACCGTGTCTTCTGGCACAGCACAAAACGCGATGACTTGAGCATTCCAGTCGTCATCGCACAACGGCTTCAGGCTCTCCAGCAAGTCGGTGGAAAAGGCACCCAGTCCGCCGTCTCCCGCCTCCAGATCGCGGCCCAGCCGGTGAGCCAACACCCTCGAGAGCTTCGGACTGTGCGCATGATCGAGCTCTCGCAGCCTGCGAAGAAGCCGGCGCGGGGTATAGACCTGTCCGTCCAGTCGCACGCCCTGCAATTCGAGAATATGACAGGCGGCGTTGAGCAATTGGTTGCTGCCGGCACCAGTGCCGCGCTCGGCAATCACCTCCGACCGTGCCGCGTGATCGTACTCAGACAGCATTGATAGCGACCTCGATGAGCCCTGTCCAATGGTCACATGAGGCCCACAGTAGTCTGCCAGTATCCCCGGAATCTTGTTTTCGACTGAGGCGCCGTCTCTTCGAAAGCCGATGGCCTTGATCTCATTGGCGTTGAGCTCATGGCCAATCTCCGCGGCAGCGTGTCGTGCAAATGCAGGTATGACTTCGGTGACTCTATCCAACGAGAAGACGAACACAGTGTGACAGCGATCTGGATTGCTCGCATTCCCTTGCATTGCCTCAACGGTCCCGTTGCACACATTCTCAGAGAGCTTCGCAATCGAGGGACTGGCTCTCCTAGACGATGTCATGGACAAGTGGCCCGCCCGCGGAAAACCGGCGCCGGGTTCACTCTGCGAGACTCCGCGATAGATCGCTTGGCGATCATCGCCGAATCGCTGGACAACCGAACGTCTGTGGAAGATCAGGTCGAGCAGGGAAGCCTGTTCAGGATCAGTGTCCTGCGTTTCATCAATGAAGACGACGGGAAACCGCCTCGCGACCGCGTCCGCAGCACGCTTGCGGTGGCGGGCGTACCAGAGACCCATTGCGTTCATATCATCAAACCGGAAGAGGCCCTGCTTCAGCAACTGAGCCTTGAGTTGGACAAGGGCTTTACCGGTTGCGCTCGCAATCGACGGAAGCGATCCTCCGGCTGATGCCAGAACCACTTGGTCTGATTCGTCGAGTGCGAAGTGCAGCCCACGGACCAGCGCCTCGCCATTGTGTTGCCTCTTCAACCAGCCCGTCGCGGTGGCGTAGCTCTGATGGCCAATTGCTCGCATGGCGGCAGTGCCGAACCTCTCGTCGTCGATGACGACGGGCCGAATACCGAAATTAGCGATGACGCCCGGGATTCCGAGATACACGTCTACGAAGGCTTGGATAGTGCCTAGAAAGTGCGGATACCCTTCGAGAGCCCTGAGCCCCGGCACGTGAGAGAAGCGTTTGCGAATCTCGCGGTGCGCGACATTGGTATGTGACAGAATCGCAATGCCGCGATACCGATCTGCCCACGCATCTGTCAAGAGTGCCAATTTGGTGACCAGAAGGGTCGTCTTTCCACTCCCCGCGCAAGCACGGATGTCCGCGGTGTCGCGATGGGCGAGGATTGCTCTTCGCTCTTCATCACACTGGAGACCAAGCGCCTCGACAACACGGTCAATCTCATCATTGGAAAAAGCAGGCAGTCGTATCATCCGGGTGCCGTGTTTGCGACCTCGTCATTCCGCGACGCGTATCGGATAGCTGCCACCAGATACGGCGGAAGTCTCGGCTCTAAGTCAAGGAGCCGTCTCCTGGCAAGCCTCCGAAGGAGTCGGGCCAGTTGCTGGGCGGCCTCGGCCTTGGAGGCCCGAGAGTTCAGCAATGGTGCATAGACTCTGACGGCGATCACTTCTCCGGTGTCTCCGGCTGCAACCCAAGCCGCGTGCTCTCTAAACGCCGCGCGCAGTATTTGCCGGTACTCGGGAGGAGTCAGTGCGCGACGACGACTCTTTGACTTGACCGCCAACATGACAGCGGCGTGCATCTCTCTTGAGAGGCCATGAAGGGCCAGATCATACTCGAATGTCCACGCGTCGGACACGAATGTCTGAATCGGGCCACCATCATCGGACGTGAGGGCCGTGACCCTTGCTTGCACTTGTTCGTCGGAGAGATCGCCAGCAGTAAGCCGCTCTGGGGTAAGATGTTCTTTCGCTTCATCTGGAGGCACATCCCGATCGGCGATACAGGCCACGCGCACTGGAATGTCCGGTCCGTCCGTTCGCTGCAGAATGCGTGAGTAGCGGAACAAGCCGACGGAGCCAACGTTAATGATAGAGACTCCACGCTCGGACAGAGAGCAACCGATCAGGTCGGAGATGATTGGGATCGCGATAGCCTCTGCGTCCCCTTCGACGACCAGCAAGCCGCGTGCAAAGAGCAGTTCTGAGCGCGTGACGTCGAGAAAACGCTCCAGGAATTCATAGTCGGAGGGATCGAGCTTGGTATGGATCGGCGCAAGCGAGAAAGCCCTCCCGGCATGCATCAGAGTGATGTCTGGAAGCGGCACCTTGCATGCGATGTTGGGACTATGGCTTGTCAGGAGAATCTGCAGGCCGCCATTTGTGTCCGCGCCGGTTTCACTTCGGAAGAATTCAAGGAGTCGAACCTGGAGCTGGGGGTGGAGGTGCGCTTCGGGCTCCTCGATCAGAATCAACGGCAAGCAAGGCTCGTCATCGCGTTCAAGAGCAAGCAGCTCTGCAGCCATAAACAGAACGTTGTGATGACCAAGGCCTCGACTCGCTCCGGGGTCGTGATCCGCAAGAGTCAGCTCCATGCGCTCCAGGAGTTGTCGCAATTCCTGCGACGGCATTCCGATCCGACCTTTGAGAGGGGAAGGACCAATGCTGAAGCGTTCAAGGTAGTCGCTGTTTAAACTCGACTCTGCGGTGACGATGGCGGCGCTGCTGCGAATCTCGTGCTCGGCTTTGCGGAGGATGCCGATAAGAGTAGTCGGGCTTGACTCCGGTTTGTCGGGGTCCCAATCGCTGACTTCCTGCCCCCGGAGTTGCGGGTAGGACTGCAGAATCTGCGAGAGCCGAGATCCCTTTTTGGCAGTCAATTCGCTCACCGCGTCGCGAAGCGGCTTCAAGTACGTTGCCCGAAGTAGATTGCGTGAAGGGCCGTCAAATCGAGGCGGGTCATCTCCCGGTCCGGCTCGGCGATCCCACTTGACGGGATTGCGCCTGGAAGAGGTTGCGTTCGCCTCTTCGATTGTCGCCGAAAGCGTGACGCGCAACCGGTAGGGCGACTCCTTCTCATCCTCAGCAACCTCAAGGTACTCAAGAAAGGCCGCGGCTTCGGTCTCGGAGAGACCGGCGAACTCAGCCGAGATTGCTAGGGATGTCCGCCGATTGCCGTCTCGGCAGTGAAAATCATCTGTGGTGATAGGGTAGTACTCTTCGGGCAGTGTACCCAGGAGCAATCGTAGAGCGTCAACAACGGACGTCTTTCCAGAGTCATTCTCTCCGACGAGAAGGCTCAGGCCGGGGTGTAGAGTGAGCTCAAGGTGGCGGTCCTCATCACGGGAGCCGAAGATACGGAAGTTCTCAATCTCTAGTCGAGACAGGTACATAATGGTTTTCTACTGCGAGGTGATGTAGCAGACTGGATTTTGCGTCAGGGGTGAGGCATGGTACTAGGTCGCAACAAGACAGGCATCAAATTGGAACCACCTCGATCAGGAAGCGCTCTTTGAAATCAACTGCCTGTGGATGGTATCACGCTGACCTGGCCCCAGAGCCTAGTCCACCTGGTATGCGACAAAGCGGCGGGGTGCGCTTGTCCCCGTTCCTGTACCAGTGCTGGGTTTAGGGATCTGCATCATCCGGCCGGGCGGACCCGGCCGGATGATGCAGCGAATTCCTCGGGGGCCAGGCTTCCCAAGGCGCTGTGTGGTCTGTCTTGATTGTAATGCAGCTTCCAGCCTTCGATCTTCTCCCTGGCATCGTCGAGCGAAAGAAACCAGTTCTCGTTGAGGCATTCGGCACGGATCCGCCCGTTGAACGCCTCAATCAGCCCGTTATCCGTGGGCTTCCCGGGCCGGCTGAAGTCCAAGCGGACCCCGTTCAGGTACGCCCACTGGTCGAGACGCTTGCTCGTAAACTCGCTGCCGTTGTCCACGCGGATCTTCTGTGGCAGCGAGCCGCGCTCGGCTTTGATCCGATCGAGCACCCTCGCCACGTCGTCGCCGCGCAAGCCGCTGGCCACCTCGATCGCCAGGCTCTCGCGTGTGAAGTCATCCACGATCGTCAGCAGCCGGAATCGGCGGCCATCGAAGAGCTGGTCCGACATGAAGTCCATGCTCCAGCTCTCGTTGGTGTGAGTCGCCCTGGTCAACTCCGGTCGCGTCACGCTGCTGCGATGTCGACGCGGCTTGTGCCGGCCGACACAGAGCCCTTCTTCTCGGTACAACCGGTATACACGCTTGCGATTCACCGTCCAGCCCTCCCGGCGCAGCTTAATCCAGATCCGCTGGTAGCCCCACGTCACGCGTACACCCACGATCTCCTTGATTCGTGATCTCAGCACGGCCTGATCGTCCTTCACGCTCTCGTAGCGTTGTGTGGCCCGGGGATGGCGTATCACCTCGCACGCACGACGTTCGCTCAGGCCGTACGCCGACTGCGTCCTCTTCACCATCTCCCGGCGACGACCAGGCCTCAGAGCTTTCCCTTGAGGGCGTCCTGAAGAATGTGCTTGTCGAGACTGAGATCCGCGACGAGCTGTTTCAGCTTCCGATTCTCTTCCTCGAGCGCCTTCAGCCGACGCACCTCGGCCACGCCCATACCGGCGAACTTCTTCTTCCAGCGGTAGAAGGTCTGCTCGCTGACGCCCATCTTCCGGCAGACGTCCCGGACGGCGGCACCGCCCTCGGCTTGCCGCAACGCGAACGCAATCTGCTCCTCGGTAAATCTCGACCTCTTCATGATCCTGGCCTGCAAACAAAGGCCGGATTCTTGCGCGAAACCTCACCCTACGGATGGATCAGGAAACAGGTACGAGCGCACGGGTGTTAGGCCATGACGACAGCCTCACCCTATTCGACTTCCTCGCCTTTCAGAATGCGTTCGACGCGGGGTGCTGAGGCGGACTCAGCCCCGCGCGGCTCCCATGCTCGGCGCTTACCCTGGATCGATCGCGTAGCGATCGGTATTGTCGTGCACGTGCTTAAGCTGCTTGCAAAAGTCGCTCACAGGTTCCAGTACAGGATCGGGTTGATCAGCGGCCCGACTATGATGCTCGCGCCCACTGTGTCGGCCGCGGCACCAGCCAGGCGCCGCGGCGTGTGCACTCCCACGCTCACCCCCTTAGGCTCTGGGCTTATTCACTAGAGGCGATCATCACCATGAAGCTCCTACGACTCAGTCTTACAACTTCTTCTTGGCATACGGGATCTCCTCTGTGGGGCCACAGCCAGCGCTTCTTGCTGCTCTCCTCTATTGGTGTACTTGCAGCCATGGTGCCCCTGTCCGGCTGCGTGTTTCAGCCCAAGCCCAAATCACTCTTCGCTCATAATCCGCCCGCACCACCGACGATCTTCTCGCGAGTTACGCCGCTCACCCGCGCAACAGTGAATGACTCTCCAAGAAAGACCGACATTCGGCGATTAATCGACTACTTCTCAGAGAAGGCGGTTGGTGCCCTTCCTGAGATCAAGCAGGGTCCAACCTATCACGGCGAGCAACCAATAATCTCTGGGATGCTGCCACCTCTTCTTACTATCTGGCAATCACTTGCCGCCATCGAGTCGGGTGCCAGTGCAACGCATCAATTCGAGCAGGACTATCAGACGCTTTTCGACTTCACAGATGCACCCCATTCAATTCGCGCTGGTTCAACAGTTCCCGACGAGCAGGCTGCGATCGACCGAGGTCTGACTCGGGTTACAAGGGATGGCGCGAACATGGGGATGATCGTGTACCCCTACTATTCCGATGAACGAGTCCGCAATCGTGTTAGCTGGCCGCCAACCGCAAATTCGTTCCAGTCGCTTTCTCCGTCAGAACGCAATTTGTTTTGGGAGCATACGGACATTTTTGCCCCGGCCTTTGACGACGCAGAAGGACTCTACTTTCTACCCGAACAGACTTTTCCCACCTCCTATCGGTTGGTCTATCTAAGTGCGATCACACATGAAATAGGTCTTCCCGAGTGGCGTAGGCGAGCGTGGACGTGCTGGATTAACAACCAGATCTACGCACCTATGTCAACTCGCGCGGATCAGTTTGTCGATCTGATTGCTGTCCCTGATGTGTCGACGGGGTCGATCAGAACCCGGCCTCGGGAGACCGCGGCTGGATCAGAGTTCGCTGCGATCACACGAAGCGACGAACGGCGCACGCCCCCCGGTGAGCGCATTGAAGCACGACTGCAGGTTTTAGACGCGATGCTTCGCGTGAGCAGTTACTCCGGTCACCCTCCCGTGGAAATGGACCTTGCGAGCGCTACGAGCACACTGCGGACACTCGCAGGCGAGAACTGGGAGCAGGCTGGTTTTCCTTCGGAGATACTGGGCGAGAGGGTTGGCTCCATCCTCGATGCGTTCGGTCTTGAGCAACCTGTCTCGATCGATCTGATAGACCGAGGGACGGCCGACATTGAGTTCATTAGCAGCGAGATCCGCATTCGTGCCAACTCTGCGTTCTTATTTGATCTTCTCACATTGGCATTTGTAAGCGCTGGTGCAAGCACTATTGACTCGACCTTGGAAACCTGGGTGGGTGTCCCTGGCCTTCCTCGCACATCCCGCACAACGAACGCTACTGACGAGGTTTACCGTCGCTACCTATTACTAGTTGATTTTCTACTGCTTCATGAACTGGCCCATGTTTTTCCTGAACTCACTAAGGATGAAGTGCAGTGTGATAGTGCCGCACTTGCCGCGATCGGTGTGGTTCAAGATTCAGATGCAGAGATGCTTATGGCAAGTGTGCGTCTTGCCTACGAGGGCCAGAGGCAGCGCGAGGCACAGGATGAGTTAGTGCATCGCCTAGCGAACCTCCGAAAGAAGCTCCAATCCACCGGTGGATAACGCGGCTTCGAGATCTCGTTTCTCAGGCTCGGTGAGGGGTGTCCACTCGACAGCGTAGCCCCCACCTTGATATCCGGTTCGTATGACTGGCCTGTACGGTACGTAGCCAACTACGCGTGGCTCGTCGATCACCACCACGCCATCTGAAAGCCATGACAGGTCGCCGGTGGCTCCGGCATCGATCTCACCGATCTCGCGTTGGATCACATTGGCGTCTAGCGTGAGTCTGCGGCCTTGCCAGTCGAGCGATTCGACTTTAGCGCCGGCCCAAGTTACTGTCTGCCACAAGATAACCGTATCTCGAAAGAACTCAACGTCAGCTTCGTTAAGATCTCTGATGAACTGCTCGAGTCGCCGAACATCGAGACTGTGCACAGTCACTGTGCCGGGGTCAACCTTAACGAATGACATGCCGGCTCGTTGCAAAGACGCTTCAAGGTCTGGCCCAGACAAGACGGTCGGAATCAGACCTAGGTGGATGTCGCCCCCAATGAATTCGCTCGACGCAACAACAACTTCGTCCCAGGTCTCGTCACCGAGAGCTGCGCGCGGAACATCGTCTTCTGGGATCACCGGCCTTAGCGAGCCAGTAGGAAGTCCGACGGAGGCTACTCTCCACTTCCCGTTCTCGTCACGTTTCAATACGGCACCAGGAGCATAATAAGATAGCGGCGAATCTGTAGGTTCAAACCCGCGCGACGATACAATGCGTGACAGCGCACTGCTCGCCGGCCTGAACTGTGCAGCTGAACTGCATCCACTTGCGCACATAGCTACCGTCATCGTCAGGGCGCCGTGCCAACAGTTTAAGGCTCTTCTCATTCTATGTTCTCCAAATGGTCGCAAAGCCCTGCGTGAGACATGTCATCGTGCAATGCAATTATAGCGACGCAACGAGCCAGCTGTTTGTGATGCTCTTGACGAAGACGTTTGCTACGTCGCTCAGGCCTTGCACAGGATTGTCTGCGTTCAACCTCGGGTCCTCGGTACTGTGTTGTCGTCATACTGGTGGTGTTGCGGCCAGGATCACTTCTACTTAGGAGACGCGCCGGGCAAGGAGGTCTTGACCTGCCCCCCAGAATCCAGTCCATCCGCTATGTGATAACTTGGCAGGATGCGCTTGTCCCAAGGTCGATCGCACCGTGAGCAATCGGGCGGGCACTCGCGCTGTGTACCAGTAATTTCTGCACTACAAATTGGTCGATCGAGGTCGGATCAGATTGACTGACCGACCCATGGAGTCGCCCTCAGAGGCCGTGACGGCTGCTTTTGAGGTGTGTTCCTTGGTTCAAGAGGTCGATAGCGAGGCTGTTCTTTGATGTCGTAAACTAATTCGTGATCGTGTCTTGCGCACGTAGAATTAACTTGTGATGTACAGCCATTGCACTACAATTGGTACGGAGCCCACCCAGAGTGAGCTAAACACCCGTTCTGTGACCTTTACCTTAGAGTCCAGCCACAGCGGTACCCACTAGCAATGCGTTGGCTACTCGCTCACCGACATGTTCCATCGCCTGGCAATCGACGCCTATGGAACTCCAAGTCTATCTGATCCGATTCATGAGTTGCTGCCGCCTCACAGCATTCACTGCATTCTTGGGATCCTTTGCACCAAGAGTCCCGCCGATTGCGCCGCCAGCAATCGCGCCGAGCTTCGCACCAACCACCGCTCCCACTGGCCCTCCGACACAACCGAGTATGCCTCCAACAACGGCCCCAGACTTCGCACCACAAACCGAGCCCACGACGCCACCAGCAACCTTGTCCGTCGTCGAGTGATAGGCCATGCGTATTTCCTTGATTGTTGAGTGCGTTCATCAGCCACAACGGGTAATACAAGAGTATACGTCGGTGCATGTCCCAACGTATGACTCACCACCTGCCACACGTACAGCCACCTGTCCACCTCTTTGGAGCAATCACAATCGACCTTGGCCTCTGGGCTCTGGGCTCTTTGGCGGCTGGACAACAAGCACTCCCCCCAATTTGGGGGGTCGATCATCTCCTTACAGTATCGTCACCACAGTCATACCCGACCTCATGATGCCGTACCATCACTTGGCACGAGATCGATGCCTGTTTGTTGCTCAGGACATCTGACCCGCCCCCCAGAATCTAGTCCATCTGCTATGCGGTCCTTTGGTGGGATCGGACGCACCTGAGAAGGCAGGTCTTGTCATGGCACGGATCGAGCACAGCGTGGAACAGATCATCAATAAGCTCCGCGAGGCGGAGGTGCTGCTGGGCCTAGGGATGAAGGTTCCCGAGGTCACGCGGCGGCTGGGGATCACCGCGCAGCCGTACTACCGGTGGCGGCCGCATTACTAAGAAGCTGGCAGCTTGCGTTCCAGATCGGCCCGTACGATCAATCGGGCAACAGGTCTGCGTTCAGGATCTCGCTCATCTCAAAGATCACGGGTTGATCTGGGTCGGCCACATGCTTGCGGGCCAGGGCGGTATAGTGCGTTGGCAACTTGGCCAGGTAGGCCCGGTCTGGATCGTTGACCCGGCGGATGATCTTGCCCGGGACACCCATCACGACCGAGCCATCGGGCACTTCGAGCCCCGGCGGCACGACGGCGCCGGCTCCGATGATGCAACCGCTGCCGATGTTGGTACGCCCGAGGATGACCGCGCCCATGCCGATGAGCGTGTTGTAACCGATCGTCTCGCCGTGCACGATGGCACCGTGACCGATGATGACATCGTCGCCGATGACATTGGCGTAGCGGTGGTCACAGTGGATGACAGCGTTGTCCTGAACATTGGTACGGTCACCGATGACCACCGGCGCGACATCACCTCGGATCGTGGCGCCGTACCAGATGTTGACCTCTCGGCCGAGGCGGACATCACCTACGACCCGGGCGGTATCGGCGAAGTAGCGGCCGTCGCGTTCGTGCATGGTCATGGAGCGGATCTCGATAGCCGGAGGGGTGCTCGGCGGCCGTTCAGCATCGGCACGCTGCGGTTCGCCGGGCGTTTAGTGATCTCACGCGGCGCAAACGCAAGTCGTCGCGGCTCATCGACGCACGGCTGGTTGTAGCGCCGCCAACGCATCCGAAACGCCGTCATTCGCATCGACCACTCTGGCACCCGCTGCCTGCTTCGTCAGAATTGTACCTGTCTCATCCTTGGGGACTCGGCCGCCGGTGGCTCGGGGCCAGAACAGTCCCGCGAGATCTTGCTGGGCACGCCAATGTGTGAGATTGGCTTCGGTGAGCGTTCGTCTCGCGTCTCGTGCGGTTGACCTGCCAAACGATGAGGCGATAGACCAGATACGACAGGCCGATGCCGAGAAGCACGACGGCGATCATGTCTGCAGACAGCACGGCAATGACCGGCGCGCACTGCGACGATTTTGACTTAATCGCGGTGTACGCCGCGAACGCTGCCCACGGGATCAGCGTGGCGAGAGCCTGAACGCAGACCTGTTGCCCGATTGATCGTACGAGCCGATGTGTCACGCGTCTTAAGGCTGATCGGGTGGAGCAGCCATCCGGGGTTATCGCTGAGAAACGCGTCGATGCTGGCGGTGGCGAAGGCCGCGTGGTGCAGCCCGGGACCGCGCTTCCAGAGCGCTCGGGCGTATGGGCCATCCTCACCGAGAGGCTCGATGAGCAGGAGGCGGCCTGGCCGGCCCGGCGGGCCCAGATAGAGCTCGCGGGTGCCCTCGCCCGGGAATTCTTCGATCGGGCCGCAATCAGCATCGACCTGCCCGAGGCGGGCGAGCATGCCCTCAATTGAGCGGACGAGCAGTGCAGCGTGATCGAGCATGGCCCATGGTATTGGATGGGGCCAGTGGAGGGCTGGGGGCACATACGGGGTGTAGCGCAGCTTGGGCAGCGCGTCTGACTAGGAGCCAGAAGGTCGGACGTTCGAATCCTCTCACCCCGAGTAGTGGCCTGAGCAGATAGCGGGACCAGCAGCTGCACTCTGTGCATCCAAAGTTGCGCACTACATTTCGGTTAATCGAGGTTAGATGAGGTCGATTGATCGACCCTTGAAACAGCCTTCAATGGCCGTGAAGGCTGTTTTTTGGGGTGTGTTTCTTGGTTCAAGACGTAAACAAGCAGGCTGTTCTCTGATGTCGTAAGCCAATTCGTGGTCGTGTGTTGCGCACATACAAACCACTTGCGATGTACAGCCATTGCACTACAAATGGCACGGAGCCCCACCCATATTTGTAAACACCCATTCCGTGACCATTCCCCCTGAATCCAGTCCATTTCGCCGAGTGGTCACATCGCAGGTTGCTAGATTTTGGGGAGCAGGTCATCCATCGCCTGACCCTCCTTTTGATCAAGGCCCAAGACTGTCATTCGAGTCTGGCTGGGCCTCGCAGGACAAATCGTGACACCCCCATCTAGGGAGGGTCAGTGTTCTTCATAGATAAGACCGAACGCTGTCCCGCATACCATCGGGCATGTCCACGCCACTCCCTCCCAGCTTGGGAATATCCAATACGCGCACTACGACGCGGCTGCTGGAAGAATTGCATGACAGGGATAATGTGCTGGCATGGGAGAGTTTCGATGCCCGCTACCGACCGATCTTGACCGCCTTTGCCCACCGTCTTGGGTTCGCCGGCGATGATGCGGCCGAAATGGCCCAGCAGACCCTTGCCGAGTTCGCGCGGGCGTACGCCCAGGGACGATACCAGCGCGGGCGGGGGCGGCTGAGCTCGTGGCTCATCGGCATCGCCAGCAACGTGGGCTCTGGGCTGCGGCGACGAGCCGCTCGGGGGCCGGCCAATACCGGTGATGAGTTGCTGGACGATGCCTGGGCCGACCAACGCCTGCTCCAGGACGCTTGGGATCGCGAACGCGAGCGTGCCATCGTGATCGAGGCCATGTCGATCCTGCGCGACACCAGCCGGGTGCAGGCGGACACGCTGCGGGCCTTTGAGTTGTTTGCCATCCGTGGCGTGCCGGCCGAGGAGGTGGCCGCCCAGTGCAGCATCTCGGTCGACGCGGTCTACGTCGTCAAGAATCGACTCACAGGCCGCTTGCGTGAGATCGTGCAGGAGCTGACCGTGGCCTACGACGAGAACGGCTGATGCGCGATTGCCCAGGTGCCTCGGATCTCGAAACGCTGGCCTCGCGCGACGAGGCGACGCCGGCCGTGCGCCGGCACGTGGCGCGCTGCCCGGCGTGCAAGGCCCAGCTCGAAGCGGTGCGCGCGAACGATCGCTTCCTGATCCACGCTGCGGGCGACTTGGCCGAGGCCCTGCGGGGCGAGTTGCATCCCCAGGTATCATCTCGCCCCCTGCCCGAACGCGACAGCATCCCCGGCTATCGCATCGTCGAGGAGATCAGCTGCGGCGGGCAGGGTGTGGTCTACCGGGCTATCCAGAGCGATACAAAGCGGCCCGCGGCGATCAAGATGCTCCTGGCCGGGGCGTTCGCCAGCGACCGGCAGGTGTACCGCTTCGAACGCGAGACTGAGCTAGCCGCGGGCCTGCGCCATCCCAACATCGTCACCATCTTCCAGTCGGGCGCGGCGACCGACGGAGGGCGGTACGTCGCGATGGAGTTCGTGACCGGTGTTCCGCTGGACCACTACGTCGAGGACACGCTCGGCCGGGCCAGCAGCGGCGGCAAGGCGCGCGCTGACGCCGTCATGCGGCTGATAGTGCAGGTCGCGATGGGCGTGGGCCACGCGCACACGGCCGGCATCATCCACCGAGACATCAAGCCAAGCAACATCCTGGTCGACGAGCACGGCGTGCCCCGCGTGCTCGACTTCGGGCTGGCGCGTTCGATCGAGACGGCCCCCGACGCGCGCTCCAACGCGCCGATGACCGAGAGCTTCGCTGGCACGCCCGCCTACGCCGCCCCGGAACGGCTGAACGAGCAGCACGAGCACACCGACGCGCGCAGCGATGTCTATTCGATGGGCATGATGCTTTACCGCCTGCTGACCGGTGTTTCGCCCTACCCGTGCGACGGCCCGATTGCCGCGGTGGCTCGGCACGCGGCCGAGACTATGCCCGCGCCGCCGTCGCGCTCCGTGCCACGTTTGCCGAAGGATGTCCAGACCATCGTGCTTCGATGCCTGACCAAGGATCCCCAGCGTCGGTACGCCAGCGCATCGGCCCTGGCCGAGGACATTGAAGATTACCTGGCCGGGAACCCAATCGCCGCCCGCCGCGACAGTGCGACATATGTGCTACGCAAGCTCGTGCTGCGAAACCGTGCCGCCTCGGCCGCGGTGGCGATCGTCGCGCTGACCGTGCTGCTGGCGGCCATCGGCTTCGCCCTACTGGCGACCGACCTCGACCGGGCACGCCGCGAAATCGAAGCCACGCTCTCGGACAGCACTGTGCAGCGGGCCCGGTTCATGGCCAAGGCCGGCGATCCGCAGCAGGCCGAGGCGCTCTTGTGGGACGAAGCCATCGCTGCGGGCATCACCACGAGCGACTTGGCGTTGTGGGAGGCCCCCGCCAGCCGGTTGCGTTCGGCGTGGTCGCTGGCCGAGTTCTACGCGGGCTTGCCGCGCCTGATGCGAGCCCGCGCCGACACCTTCTTCCGCAGCGTGGGGCTCGACCCCGAGCGTGAGTTGATGTGGGCCATCGACAACAGCGGCTCGCGATGGTCGTGGTCGTTTGACGGCCGGCCGATCAAGCCCACGCCGGAGCTAGCGTCCTGGCCCACGACCTCGGTTGCCAGCCCGAACGGGCGGTACGTCGTGCTGCATGGCGAGTTGGACGGCAAGAGGACGGCGCAGGTCTGGGATGTGGACCAAGGCACCGTGGTCGGGCCATCGTTCGCCTCCGAGCAATCGGCATATTCCATGCTGGTCGAGGACGAAGGCCGGGTCTTGGTGCGTCTCAACGAGCCGGAGCTGGGCTCGACCCTGGTCTGGAACGTTGACGACGGAACTTCCCTCGCCCTGTTCGGGCCGGAGATTTTCTGGGTGCACCTGGACCGGGACGCGCAAGGCGAACTGTTCCTCTTGGTCGGCACCCGAGACCAGTCCTCCGCCCGCGTATCCATTGCGCGACCGCCCAACTGGGATGTGCACCGATCCGTCGATATTCCCAATGTGCCTGTTTTGGCCGGCAAGTACGATCGGATGGTCTCCCCGGTCCTGAGCCATGATGGCCAAATGCTCGCTGCGGCAGTCGGTGACCAACTCCTCTTGTTCGATGTATCGGCGGCCCCGGAACTGCTGTCGCGCGTTGATGCGCCAACGGTCAATATCGGGCAGATCGTGTTCGACAGCCAGGACCGTTCGCTCATCGTGACGGGGACCACCGACGGCGTGCTCATGATCTTCGCGGTGCCCGGGCTCGACCTGCGGCACGATGATACCGGCGCCTTCGGCAGGATTGCATCCGCGGGGGACCCGCCGCTGGCGGCGATGACCGCGGCCGACGGCGTCGCTGTCTATGCCACAACCGACCGCCCGTGGCTGACGCGGATCAAGACGAATCCGCAGACGCAGATGTCGATTACCACCTCTCTCCATGGCACGCTGGCCTGGGGCGACGATGTGGGCACGCTGTACATCCGGCCGATCCGGGAGCCGCACGACGCAACCCCGATCCCGGCCCACGACGACGAAATCAACGCTGTGTGCTGGTCGCCCGATGGCGCGACTCTGCTGACCACTGGAGCCGACGGCGCGATCCGTGAGTGGAAGTCCGATGGCCGGCCGCTGCGCGTCGTCGCTGAGGGCCTGCCCCCGCTCTGGAGCGTGCAATACAGCCTCGACGGTCGATCGATCGCCGCTGGCGACTTCGGCGGCGTGATCCGGGTGTGGAGGGAAGCGGGACACGATGGGCCAGTGGAGCCATTCGCGTACCACACTGGGATGCATCGCCTCCCGATGGTCAGGTTCAGTCCCGATGGCCGCCGGTTGTTGTGCGCGGCCGTTTCTAGTTCATGGGAGCCCGCCAAAGCCACCGTGCTCGACCTGGAGACCGGCGAGCAACTTCACGAGCTTTACGGCCACGGTACGACCATCCGGGCCGTTGCGTGGTCGTCCGACGGCGAGCTGGCCGTCACCGGCGGCGACGACCGCGCCCTGCGCGTATGGGATGCCGAAAGCGGCGATTTGCTGCGCACGATCAGGGGGCTGCCGTGGGGGCCATACGACCTGGTCTTCCATCCCCGGGGCAGCGTGCTCTTCGCGGTCGGCCCGGGTGGCTCGATCGTCGTGATCGACCCGCACGCGGGCGTCGAGCTGGCGCAGCTGCCGGTGCATGACCGCTCCATCTTCTCGATCGCTCTGAGTCCCGACGGCACGAAGCTCTACACCTCTGGCCAGGACCCCTGGATCGGCATCACCGACCTCAATGAGCTGCTCGGGTACATCCGAGGGAACGAGAATTACTGGCGTGAGGCCGAGCCGCTCGAATAACCCTGCCCACAGGCGCCACGCTCACTCACCGCTCGTTGCTTTTGCGCCGCCGGAGCACCGAATGGCCGGCCAAGAGCAAGAGTGCGAGCGAATCCAGCACGAACACGCCGATGAGCAGCCAGCTCGGCCGCCCGCTACCAATGCTGATCATGGCCCCAATGGCCACCGCCGCCAGCAGCACCATCACGCCACCTAACACGAAGAACGCAATCAGTGGTTTCATAACAACCTTTCCACAGATTACCAGGGATCAAATAGCCACGCCCCCGCGTTTGGCGGGAGCGTGGTGAGCGCACATGTGTTCCCTCTGATCACGAGGTTACGGGCAGCCGGCTGAAAACTCGTTCTGGAACAAGAGGAAGTCGAAGATGGTCAACTGGCCGTCGTCGTCGAAGTCGGCGGCCGGGTCGCCGGCCGAGAAGAGGTTCTGGAAGGCCAAGAAGTCGAAGATCGTGAGCGCGCCGTCGCCATCGATGTCGGCGCGGCAGGGCTTAGCGATCGCTGGCAACTCGGTGACCGGGTCGAACAGCACCAACTCGTCCATATTGAGAATGCTGAAGTCCAGCGACGCGAGCGGGCCCGCATCGGGTGCTCCTTCGGCCAGCGCGCGCAGCTCATGCACATCGAACTCCAGACCGCCCGCCGTGCGGAAGACCGAATCGGGTGGGTAGCAGGTCTTAAAGCATGGCGTGGTCCCACCGAGTTTGCCAATCTCCGAGGGCCAACTTGAGCATCCGCCAGCAATGCCCTGGAGCCCGGACTCCTCGTGCACCAGCGTGCCGGACAGGTCGAAGATCTGGAGGGTGTACGTCTCGTCGCCCACGCCCGTGAAGTCGGGCGCGACCGCTACAAGATCGGGATCGATCGGCCAGGGATCCAAACTCATCTTGCCGGAGGGAATGATGAAGGACCCAACCTCGAACGAGCACACCGTCATGCAGGCCGCCGCCGGATCGGGTGCCAGCACATCGATGCCCACCGAGGCCGACACCACGCCGCCAAGCTCCATGCGAAGGCGCCCATCGTCCCTATCACGGGGGGCCCGCTTACGATAGCGAAGGTCGGCGAGCCCGTCGCCGGTGACATCCGTCGCGGTCAACGAATGCGCGCCCGTCTCGTCGATGGCCCTCATCGAGACGCCAACTTGGGTCACGGTGCCGGTGCCAAAGGGCCGGAGGCTGGTCTCGGCCTCGCCGATGACCACGCCGGGTGCGCTCGCGCTCACGTCAATCGCGATGCCCACGATGCCCGTCGCTGTGAACTCCACCATCACTGGTGGCGACACGCTGATCGACGGCTCAAATGGCTCGATCCAGATCTCGTCGCCGAGGAGTGTCGGTCCGCCCCCTGTCGTTGGCGCGACGACTGCGGGGGGGGTCCGCACGCCGTAGAAGGACCGATCCCTCTTTACGGCGCCGCTCTCGAAATACTCTATATCGCGTTGGCAGCCGGCCTCCACCCCGATGCCGAAGAGCCCCTTGACCCAATTCCAGAAGGCCTCGTCGGGGTTCATGAACCGCACCGAGCCCGAGGTCTGGTCCTCGAGTGTCCCGACCAGTTCGCCCTCTCGGAACACGTGGACGTTGAACCGATCAAACCCCGCTGAATCAAAATCGAGTTCGAGCACCGCCTCGTCCGACGTCGCGGGGTTGTTCCGGAACACAATGCGATCACCTGCCGCACCGGGATCGCTTTTGAAGGCGATGGTCACCGTCGGGTCTATCTGATCGTCCGTCGAGAGCGCACGGAACGATGCGTCGACCCCCATTGTCAGATCGCCGTAAGCGACCGACAGGCCAAAGGGTGCGGCACTCCCATCGCCATAGGCGGCCACTTCACCACCCACCGTACCCAGCGCCACAGGCCCGATCGGGCTGATCGGAAACCCTCCGAGCACCGGCACGGCATACCCGGCGGTGACGCCCACCGAGATCGCGGCATGGCTGTTGGGAAATCCCAAGCCCGATACATCGGTAAACTCGGGCAGGCCGCAGGCCTCCGAACGCAGGTAGGTCGGGGATGACTGGCCCAGAGCGTTGAACCCCAACGAGAGCAACTCGCCATCACCACCGGTCGCGGGGTTGCGCGAGGGCGTGTCGAGCTCGACGATGAACGCCTGTCCCTCCGGAACGAACGCCGCCGGTAACGCGGCCGTGAAGAACTCACTGGTCGTCCCCGCGGGCACTACCACCGTTGCCTCGGCCAGCACCGGCCGGGACGCGTAGGGATCGGTGATGGCCCCGCCCAGGATGCGCACTTGGCACGGCCAGTCGGCTCCGGTGTTGCGTGTGACACCGAACGTCACGCACGAGATCGTCAGGTCGTAAGGGGCTGTGAAGCCCCGGCCGATCTGCGTCTGCTCGTTGAAGTCCAGCGTGCCGCACCAGGCCGCCCGGGAGGCCTGGATCACGTCGGGATCCGTCGATTGCGACAACTCTTCGTCGCCGCACTGTGCAAACGCACACTGGGGTGATGTGACCAACCCCACCAACGCTACGGTACTGCTCATTCCAACAAGGTTGGCCATGCCGCCAATACCGACCATCGCCGTGCCTGCCGCGGCAAGCAATGCCCCAAGGGTTCCTCGTCCCGGTCGAGAGGCGCTCGCCATGCCCCCGGTCTCAGCGGGTGGGAAGTTCTGGCTTGCCGACACCGTTTGTTTTACTGTTTCCATCTGGATTCTCCTTCGCAGTTCACCGTTGGGTACGCGAGACATCGCGCTGCCCACTGAAAGGAGTTGGCTTCCGCCGCCGCGATCTAACAGTTCTACTCACACATTTTTGCAGCAGCGACGTGGATGCGAGACGCACTCCGAGCGCGCACAACCACGCCCCGGCGGGCCGGGGCGTGGAGAAGAGAGCTACAAGATAAACGAACCGTATCAGCGCCGGCGGCGCACCAGTGTCAGGCCCGCCAGGCCCAGGCACGCGAGAGCGCTCGGTACGGGGATGATCTGGATCTGCCCGCTGCCCTCCATCAGGAGAGCGGTATCGAGGGACCTGGAATCCGGCAACGCACCGTCGATGTACAGGGCGAACCGGCTGGTAATGGTCTCCAGGTCGATGAACCGCGGCGTGAACTCGGTGGCTGTGAACTTCATGGTCCACACCAGGGCGGGGTTAGTGGGATCGGCGAAGATGCCCGCTGGCAGGAAGTAGATTTGCCCGAGTGTTGCACTAGTGGCATCGGGATCGCCGGGCAATGACACGCTTGCGCTGGTCTCGTTTGGTCCAAATGGCACCACCAGGGTGTTGTCACTCCAGCCACCGGCCTCGTTGGCAATGAAGTCGTAGATACCTGCCGCGAATGCATAGTCCACTGCGCTGTCGAATTTGGCGTACACCTCGACGGTCGTCATTTGCGGAAGCCCGCTGCTGTGGCCGGGAAGAGCCAAGACGGGGTCTTGGACCTCGATGATCCAGCCATTGGGTGATATCTGTCGGCAGCCGTGCCCGCCAGGGCGGCCAACCCCGCGGCGGCCGCCAGCATATGGGTAGAACGCATGTTTGATCTCCTTCCAAAAATCGAATTCGTGGGACGAGCCGCACCAGTGCCGGGCGGGCCCCACACAAAGAATTGGGCCCTTGGCCGCTGATCTAGCAGGTCGCTCGTAAAATTGTTCAAATGCGTCATCATGGGTAACCCGGATCATCCTCAGCGGGCACTCACGCCCAGGCGGTCACATCATCCCAAATCCAGAGACTCTGTCGACCCTGCCGCGTGTCAATGGTGAGCCTTGCATGGCATGAGCTTCGTCTTGTGGTAACGTAGCTAGTACCTTCTGGTGAGTTGCCTGATTGGGACGACATTGCCCGTGAAGACAGGTCTCGGCCTCGGTGTCGTTGTTTTTCCTGGGCTGAAATTGCCCCAGGTTGGGTGTCACCGCACCCGGCCGTCCGGAGCTGCTTCTGGATCGCTCAGCCTTGGCCGCTGGGTTGGGTTTGACAATGTTCTAGTTGCAGAAACCGTCGTAGAGCGAGCTAACAGCCGAGCGTATGCGAGGAGGCTCGCGGTTTTCACCCCAAACTAGAGTCTGTAATTCCAGCCCCAGAGGCTGATCTGACTACAAAAAATCAGCTCGATCCTCTCACTCCAATTTTCTAGCATTGATGGCCTCAGCGAGTGCTGGCTCAGGCAAACACACCCCGCCCACCATAATTCCTGCACTACATTACGGTTGATCGAGGTCAGACGAGGTCGACTGATCGATCCAGAGAACCGCCCTGAGAGCCCATAGTGGCTGATCTGTGGCTGTGTTTCTTGGTTCAAGATGTATCTGGCCAAGGGCATCGAGGGGTTCGACCAAGTCCGCATTGGCCCGGGCCGCGTGCTGAGCACCGACAACCCCGACGCCCAGGTCACCGCGTTTGGTGGCGATGCCGACTCGCCCAGCGAGACCGTCCACGTCGAGGAGATCCGCGAGGCGATGGACAAGACCTCAGGCGTGCCGCCCATCGCCGCCGGCGTCGTCCGCGCCAAGATCGGCAACCTCTCCAGCGGCAACGCGCTCCGCGTGACCATGCTGGGACTCCTCAGCAAGACCCGCCGCAAGCGCGTCGGCTACGGCACCGGAATCGCACGAGTGAGCGCCCTCATCCTTGAGGCCCTCGACCGCGCGGGCACCTTCGCCACCGAGCCGCAGGACCGCAAGGTCAGCGTCCACTGGCCCGATGCCATCGACCTCGATCAGGATGACCGGCTCGCCAGCGCCCAGCGCAAGAACGAGCTGGGCATCAACCCCGAGCGCGTGCTGGCCGAGCTGGGCTACGCCGCCCCCCGCCCCACAACCGCAAAGGAGAACACCAATGCCTGAGAACACACCCAACGAGCCAACCAACACCGACAACGACCTGCGCGAGGCCCTGGCCGAACGCACCCAGATGGCGCACGACCTGGCCGACCAGCTCCGCGCCCGCGACGCGCAACTCAACGACCTGCGCGACCGCGCCAGCAGGCTCGAACGCCGGGGCTCCATCGAACGGGGATTGGCCCAGGCCGGCGCGCTCGACACCGAGTCGCTCGCGCTGCTGGTCGAGAGCCGCCTCGAGGGCGACGATGACGCCACGCCCCAGCGTGTGATCGCCCAGCTCCAACGCGAGCGGCCCGCGCTCTTCCGGGCCAGCTCGGCACGCGCGTCGGCCATGAGCCCGAGCCATCCCTCCCAGGGCGCGCCGGGTCGCGCGGTGGTCGATCGTGCGCACGACGACGCACGCGCCACCGGCGACCGGCGCGCCCTCATGAAGTACCTGCGCCTGCGACGCGCCAACTAGTCACACGCCCTTTGCTCCCACTTTCTCTGCTCGCCAAGCACCCGATTTTGACCAAAGGAGAATCGCATGGCATTCACTGGTAAGGCAACCTTCTCGGCCGGCGACGGCCTGCCCGAACTGGTCGAGGACGTCTCGGACATCATCGGCATCGTCAGCCCCTTCGAGACCCCCCTGCTCGACCACCTGGGCGATGCGCGACGCGCTGCGGCCAGCACCGTCCACGAGTGGATCGAGGACGACCTGCTGCCCAATACCGCGCTCGTCGATGCGCAGGCCTTCTCGCCCACGGCCCTCACCGATACCACCATCGACGTCGATGATGGCTCGCGCTTCCGCGTCGGCGACCTCGTCCGCCCGGGCGAGGGGCCCGAGGTCATGCTGGTGACCAGCATCGCGACCGATACCCTCACCGTCGTCCGCGGGTATGGCTCGACCACACCGGTCGCCCTGGCCGAAGACATGGTGCTCACCATCCTGGGCAACGCCGCCCTCGAGGGCGCCGACGCGCCCGACGCACGCTTCACCAACCGCGTGCGCAAGGCCAACTACACGCAGATCTTCACCTCCGCGGTGGAGGTCAGCGGGTCGATGCAGGCCGTCCGCGCCCACGGCATCGCCGACGAGCTCGACTACCAGAAGCAGGAGCGCATGCGAGAATTGCTGCGCGACCTGGAAAACTGCGTCATCAACGGCGTCTCACCCGCGGCTACGCAGCAGGGCTCGGGCACCGTCCGCCGCTCGATGGACGGCATCATCCACAGCATCGCCACCAACCAGTTCGAGCCGGGCGTGGGCGCCATCCCCGGCGGATCGGGTGGTGGGTCCGATGGGCTCACCGAGGAAGTCCTCAACGCCGCTCTGCGCGAAGTTTGGGACCAGTCGGCCGGCCCGATCGACACCATCGTGTGCGGCGGCTTGCAGAAGCGCCGCATCAACGCGTTCCTCACGTCCTCGCGCCGCTATGGGCCGAGCGATGATCGCTACAGCGACCTGGTGAGCGTGTACGAGAGCGACTTCGGCGTCTGCCGCGTGGTTGTCTCGCGGTGGATGCCGTCCGACAGCCTGCTGCTGCTGGATTCCAGCCGCATCGAGGTGATGCCGCTCGAAGGGCGCAGCTTCCACTACAAGCCGCTGGCAGCGACTGGTGATGCGGCCATGGGCCAGGTCATCGGCGAGTACACGCTCGAGATGCGCAACGAGAACGCGCACGGCCTGCTGAGCGGCCTGGCCACCAGCTAGCCGGCTCTTTCTCCCTCTGTGGCCCGCAGCGAAGGGCACGGCGGTTTCGTGTGGGGGCGGCCGCCGGCTCGCGGGTCGGATCACACCGGCTCGCGGGTTTGACGAACGGATCGATTGGAACGAAGCGCGCGTGGCGCGCAAGGAGCAGCCGATGTTTGCACAGGACAGGGACATGCTGGCCGTCGAGCCGCACGCCTTCACCGACGCGCTCTGGGCCGGGCGGCGCCTGGCTTCGGGCACGGCGGGGATCACCGGCACGACGCTCACGACCGTGAGCGCGTCCGCGACGTTCACCGAAGCCCAGGCCCAAGCCGGCCAAGTGATCGTGTTCAACGGCGTGCCGCTGGAGATCACTGAGGTTACCTCCGGCACCGTCCTCGAGGTCTCCAAGCTGCGCGCCTCGGTCGATGATGACGCGATCCCGCCGGGAGATGCCTCGGGCGTTTCGTTCACGCTCGTGTCGTTCGAGCCGCAACTGGTGATCGTCCACCGCCAGCTGCTGGGCATGCTGGGGCTCGACCGGCCCGATGGCCCGGGCGCCGAAGTTGTTGTCGATGACGCGCCGCTTGCGCACGCGGAGGCACTCGGTGCGCTGCACCTGGTGTACGCGGCGGCCTCGGCGCTTAGCGGGCCAAACTCGGCTCTGGGCGCCCGGACATCGATGTACGCCGACATGTTCTCGCGCGCTCGGCAGACACTGGCAGTGGGCCTTGACCTTGATGGCGATGGCGTGATCGACGCGACGCGCCGGCCCGCGCTCATGCACCTCGTGCGAGGCTAAGAGGAGATCCACGATGCTTGTGCTGAATCCACAATCTGTGAGGCTGCTCGGGCAAACGATCGAGCGTGTTCGACGCGTGGCCGTCCACCGCACACCCGAGCGCGTGGTGCTGGAGTGGGGCAACCTCGGGCCATTCGCCACGTTCGCCGACGTGCCCGAGCAGCGGGTCGAGATCGAGCTTGTGGCCGACCTAGAGCGCGGCTCTCTCGACGGGCCGACGCCCGGCGACGAAGGAACGCTCGAGCTGTTCACGTCACCAACAGCGGGCAGCGGCGGCCGGCGAAGGGTCGAAGCGAGCGTGGTCGTGACCGCCGTCCACGACGAGGTCGAGCCGGGCGGCAAGGCGCAGCGGCGGGTGAAGATGGCCGCGCTCTCGAGCGACGGCGTGTCCGACCCGATCGATGTCTCCAACGCCGAGGATGGGTCGCGATAGGACCCCAGCATAGAAAGGAACTTCTGCCATGCCGAGCATGTTCGATGGATCCCCCTTGTTTGCCAGCGGCCCGCACCGATTCGTGATGCATCGGCGTGGCCAAACCGAGATCGAGCCAGGGACGTCGCCCACGATGCAATCCCAGCCGCAGGCCTTGTGGTCGCAGCTCGGGCTTGTGCAACTCTCGGTCAGCGTGCGCGGCCGTCTGGTCGCGGCCAATGAGGCGGATCTGTGGGCGCTGCGTGACGCGATCACCGGCGCTCTCACGGCGACGTCGAGCACCGGGAAGGGCACGCTCGAAGATGGCAACGGCCAGAGCTGGACCAACATGTGGCTGGTGGGATACGAAGAGCACGGTCCGGTCGATGCCGGCCGCGAGTGGTCGATCGGCTACGAGGCCGTGTTCCGCCAGGTTGGGCAATAGATATGCAAGGGGATGCGGTTGGGATGCTGGCGCAGTTCGGCATGGCCGGGCTCATCGCGTGGATGTGGCTGACCGAGCGGCGAGCCGGGCTCGTGAGGGAGAAGCAGATCGAGGAAGCCCACCGGCGGCTCTCGCAGGAGCGCGAAGCCCTGGGCGTGGTGCTGGGTGTGGTGGAGGCCAACACGCGGGCGATGGTGTCGCTCGAACTCGGGCAACGAGAACTGGCGGGGCTCTTGCGCGGCTTCACGCTCGACTCTGGCACAGGATTGTCCCAACATACAAACTAACAAGACTGAGTGCGCACAGAAAAAGGCCCCCGGCGGACTCCGGGGGCCCCTGTGGTCACTCAGAAGGTATTACTTGTGACCGGAAAACAGGCTATCGAAGAACGCGGCTTAGTCGCAGCCGGCGTCGAACTCGTTCTGGAAGCAGAGGAAGTCGAACAACGTGAGGATGCCGTCCCCGTCGCAGTCGGCGGCCAGGTCACCAGCATCGAACTGGTTCTGGAAGCAGAGGAAGTCGAACAGCGTGAGGCTGCCGTCGCCATCGCAGTCGGCGAAGCAGTCATCACCGGGCTTGGGAATCCAGCCAAGCTGGGCGGCCACGAGGGCTCGGACTTCGGCATCAACCATGGAGTCATAGTCGAAGCCGTTGAACAGGGTGTTGTCGCCGTTGGCCACGATGATGGCGCCGTCGCCACCAGCGAAGTCGTGCGTACCCACAACCGCGCCACCGGCGGCAGCGGTCATGCTGTCGCCGTTGTCGTTCCACGGGCTGGGAGCCGCATCGGGGTTGACCGTGCCGGCACCGCCCCACGACGGGTGACCAACGTTGTCATGCACCGAGCGGGGGGTGAAGAAGTCGATGGCCGTAGCCACGCCGAAGGCACCCTGCAGCACAACGTCCGCGTCCATGTTCCAGAAGGACAGGTGCGCGATGTTGCCGTTGGCGATGAAGCTATCGAAGGCGGCGGGGGTGCCGGCGTCGAAGAAGCAGCAGGGGTTGCTGACCAGGGCCATGCCGTAGTCCGGATCGTTCAGCGCAGCGGTCAGGCCGGGGAAGTCGCTGAAGAGGTCCAGGTCGGGCGTGATGCCGGCGGTGGCCGAAGCTGCGCCGAGGTGGCCGTCGTTGCCAGACTGGAACTGGACGATGAGGCTGCCCGGAGGCGGGGGCGGGGGAGCGCTGTTGAGGACCCAGTCGATCTGGGCCTCGAGCAGGGCGACGACGCCGGTCTCGTCGAGCGTGTCGTACTCGAAGCCGTTGGTCAGCGTGCGGTTCTCGTTGCTGACGATGGTCGCGCCATCGCCCGAGGTGCTGTCGAAGGTCGAGACGACCTCGTCACCGGTCATGCTGTCGCCGTTGTCGTTCCAGGGATCGGTGCCATCGACGGCAACCGGGCTGGCCGCGCCGCCCCACGAGGGGTGGCCGGCGTTGTCGAAGACCGGACGCGGGGCGAAGAAGTCGACCGCGCTGTCGACGCCCAGGGTGCCCTGGAGCGCTACGTCGGCGTCCATGTTCCAGTAGGAGAAGTGGACGCGACCGCCGCCGCTGACGAAGGTGTCGAGCTCGGCGTCGAAGCCGGCGCCGAAGAAGCAGCAGGGGTTGTGGATGATGGCGGCGTTGTACTGACCGTTGTTCAGATCGGCATTCAGCGCGACGAAGTCGCCGTCGATCAGGTCGTAGTTCAGGCCGAGGTTGTCGGCGGCGGAGATCTCGTGCCCGTCGTTGGCCGACTCGAACAGCAGGATCTGCGCCGGGACGTCGCCCTGGATGTAGATAAAGTCGTCGAACGCGGTCTCGGGACCGTCCAGGCGGACCGAGCCGATGGCGACTGTGGAGGTCCAACTCAGGTCGATCATGCTGCCGTCGCCGGGGCCGTAGCCATCGGCGTCGGTGAACAGACCGATCGAGGCACCACCGAGGTCGAAGAACTCGATGGTGTCGGCGCCAACGCCAGCGGCGCTAGCCGAGAAGCCGAAGCCGGTGACACCGCCGATCCCGGTGAAGTCCAGGGTGACTTCACCGAAGCCGAAGATGGTGCCGAACTTACTGCCCGAGGTGGGCGTGATCGGGCCACCCGGAGTGCGGAAGTCCAGCCAGTCGCCGAAGTCGACCGAGGCAAAACTCAGGGCACCGCCAACGGCGACATCGCCAGCGAACAAGGTGCCGAGGAAGGTGCGAGCACCGGGATAGCTTTCCATGTCATCGGTGGCGTCGGGAGCAAACGCGCCAGGCGAAACCTGGGCGAACGTGGTGCCGGCGGCAGCGAGGATCGCGGCAGCGGCCAAAACCTTCTGGGTATTCATCTCTTCAAGTCCCCCAAAAATTAGGAACTACATGTTCTGCGGCTGGCACGATACCGGCCACTACTCGATGCAACAAACGATTCGGATCCCAACGAGGAATCCCGAGTCAGCAAGCAGACAATTTCAAATTGTGGTGAGCAGCAACTTACATATTGCCAATCGCCACCTTCTTTCCTCTGCATGCCACACGCCAACGCGATATCCGTCGTGCACGCTCACGAGGCGACGCACTTCAACTCGCATTGAGCCGGTGGCGTGTCGTGTGTTGCTGGTGGTAACCGATCTTCAGGAACGCAAGCCTACCGATCGGATTGAAGAATCTGCCCCCAGCTTCCCACGAGCCCTTCCAACTTTTTCCCCTTGTAGTAATGAAGCAACGGCGCGGAGTTGTCAAGAGTATTTTGCGGCCGCATGGTATTTTTTGTACACGATGGTGGTAGTTTTGCGTAATTTCGCTCCGCCCGATCGCACCAGAAGCCGCCTGTGAGCTAGGCTCAATGGGATGGCGCGAGCCACTGAAAGGGGCCATTGCATGCACGGCGGGCGACGGGTTGTAGTCACGGGGATGGGGTGGGTGACACCTGTTGGTTGCGGCTTGGAAGGTGCGTGGGAGGCCATGATGAGCGGCAAGAGCGCCGCTGGCCCGGTAGAACAGTTCGACGCGGGCGGCTTCGCCACGAGCTTCGCGGCCGAGGTGCGTAGTTTTGACCTTCGGGATTCCCTTGGTCCGTTGGCCGGCTCGCATTCGTCGGCTGGGCGAGCGACCAAGTTCGCCTTGGCCGCCGGGGCCCGAGCCTGGGAACTGGCCGGGCTGGGGGCCGGTGGAGTCGTGCCGGAGCGGGCGGGGTTGTATCTCGGGGCCGGAGAGAGCAGCCCGGACAGCGAGGTGTTTGGGCGGCTGTGCATCGGGGCTTGGGACGCCGACGCCCGGGGCCTCGATGATCGGCGGTGGGCCGAGGGGGCCGGGGCGCTGGGCCTGCTGCGCGAGGTGGAGCAGGAGCCGCAGATGGCCTTGGCCCACCTTGCGGCGGCGCTGGGCCTGCGTGGTCCCTCGATGAATTGCATGACGGCTTGTGCGGCGAGCACGCAAGCGATCGGAGAGGCCGCCGAGGTGATCGCACGCGGTGATGCCGACGTGATGGTCAGCGGCGGCTGCCACTCGATGATCCACCCCCTGGGCATGACCGGGTTCGTGCGGCTCACCGCGATGAGCACCAGGGGAGATGATCCCACTGGCGCGTCGCGGCCGTTTGATCGCACGCGCGACGGGTTCGTGATGGGCGAGGGCGCTGGGATGCTGGTGCTCGAGGACCTCGACCACGCGCTGGCGCGAGGGGCAACACCATTGGTGGAGATCGCGGGGTACGGCTCTTCGGCCGACGCGTATCGCATCACCGACATCGACCCCGAGGGCGAGGGCGCGTGGCGGGCGATGGCCCAGGCGTTAGAACAGGCTGGGATTGATCCCGCCGCACTTGGCGAGGATGGGAGGCCCGGCGTGCATTACATCTCGGCGCATGGCACGGGCACGCGCGAGAACGACGGCATCGAGACACGCGCCGTGAAGCGAGTGTTCGGCGAGCATGCGCCGCACGTGCCGATGAGCAGCGTGAAGAGCATGCTGGGGCATCTCATCCAAGCCGCGGGTGCGGTGGAGCTCATCGCCTGTATCCGATCGATGCAAACGGGGTGGCTGCCGCCAACGATCAATTATCAGCAGCCGGATGAGGCGTGCGACCTGGACTACGTGCCCAATGTTGCACGCGACGTGCGCGACGCGGGCGGCGTAGGTGTGTGCCTGTCGAACAGCTTCGGGTTTGGTGGGCAGAACGATTCGGTGGTGGTGCGCCGCTGGAACCCGTGAGCGGGGCTGCGGGGATCAGGGGCAGCCGGCGTCGAAGGCGTTCTGGAAGACCAGGAAGTCGAAGATGCTGAGTTAGCCGTCCTCATCCAAGTCGGGATAACAGATGGAGCCGAACCCCGCGAGCCAGTGACCTGCGAAACGAGCAGTTGGGCGTGTCCATCGAGTCATTGCTGTGGCATCGCCTCTGCTCCCCTTGAGATCTGTTTCCCATACGCACCGCGAGCATGCTGCTTGCCCATATGGATTACGCCACCAGCTGGCCGGGAGTTGCGACCGGGTATCTCACGATCACGATGCGCACAAAAAAAGCCCCGGACGAATCCGGGGCCTTGAACTTACTCAGAAGATCCTAGAACGAGCCGGGCTAGCTTAGTCGCAGCCGGCGTCGAAGGCGTTCTGGAACGCGAGGAAGTCGAAGAGGGTCAGGATGCCGTCACCGTCGAGGTCGGCGGCCAGGTCACCAGCATCGAACAGGTTCTGGAAGCAGAGGAAGTCGAACAGCGTCAGGCTGCCGTCGCCATCGCAGTCGGCAACGCAGACGTCGCCACCGATCCAGCCGAGCTGGGCGGCCAGCAGGTCGCGGATCTGGGCGTCCTCGAGGGAGTCGTAGTCGAAGCCGTTGAACAGCGTGCGGTCGCCGTTGGCCACGATGATGGCACCGGGGCCGACATCGGAGTCGTGGGTACCGACGATCGACGCGCCACCGGCGGCGGTCATCTCGTCGCCGTTGTCGTTCCACGGGCTGGGATCGATGGCGGGGTTGACGGGGCTAGCCGCGCTGCCCCACGAGGGGTGGCCCGCGTTGTCGAAGACCGAACGCGGGATGAAGAAGTCGAAGGCCGAAGCGACGCCGAAGGCGCCCTGCAGCACGACTTCCGCGTCCATGTTCCAGAAGGACATGTGCGCGACGTTGCCGTTGGCGATGAAGGTGTCAAGAGCACCGGGGGTGCCGGCGTCGAAGAAGCAGCAGGGGTTGCTGATCAGGGCAACGCCGTAGTCCGGATCGCTCAGCGCCGCGGTCAGGCCGGGGAAGTCGCTGAAGAGGTCCAGGTCGGGCGTGATGCCGGCGGTGGCCGAAGCCGCGCCGAGGTGGCCATCGTTACCAGACTGGAACTGGACGATGAGGCTGCCCGGGGGCGGGGGCGGGGGAGCGCTGTTGAGGACCCAGTCGATCTGGGCCTCGAGCAGGGCGACGACGCCGGTCTCGTCGAGCGTGTCGTACTCGAAGCCGTTGGTCAGCGTGCGGTTCTCGTTGCTGACGATGGTCGCACCATCGCCCGAGGTGCTGTCGAAGGTCGAGACGACCTCGTCACCGGTCATGCTGTCGCCGTTGTCGGCCCAGGGGTCGGTGCCGTCGACGGCAACCGGGCTGGCCGCGCCGCCCCACGAGGGGTGGCCGGCGTTGTCGAAGACCGGACGCGGAGCGGTGAAGTCGACCGCGCTGTCGACGCCCAGGGTGCCCTGGAGCGCCACGTCGGCGTCCATGTTCCAGAACGAGAAGTGGACGCGGCCGCCGCCGCTGACGAAGGTGTCGAGCTCGGCATCGAAGCCGGCGCCGAAGTTGCAGCAGGGGTTGTGGATGACAGCGGCGTTGTACGAGCCGTTGTTCAGGTCGGCGTTCAGCGCGGTGAAGTCGCTGTCGTTGAAGTCGTAGTTCAGGCCGAGGTTGTCGGCGGCGGTCATCTCGTGGAAGTCGTTGGACGACGAGAAGACGAGGATCTGCGCGGGGACGTCGCCCTGGATGTAGGCGAAATCGTCGAACGCGGTCTCGGGGCCGTCCAGGCGGACCGAGCCGATGGCGACCGTCGAGGTCCAGCTCAGGTCTTCCATGGTGCCGTCGCCGGGGCCGTAGCCGTCGACGTCGGTGAAGGTGGCGATCGAAGCGCCACCGAGGTCGAAGAACTCGATGGTGTCGGCACCCACGCCAGCAGCGCTAGCCGAGAAGCCGAAACCGGTGACGCCACCGATGCCGGTGAAGTCGAGGGTGATCGAGCCGAAGCCGAAGATCGTGCCGAAGCGGTTACCCGACGTCGGCTGGATGGGACCGCCGGGGGCCCGGAAGTCCTGCCAGTCGCCGAAGTCGATCGAGGCGAAGCTCAGATCGCCGGCGACGGGAACGCTACCACCAAACAGATCGAAGAGGAAGGTGCGAGCACCGGGGTAGCTCTCCATGTCATCGGTGGCGTCGGGAGTAAACGCGCCAGGCGAGACCTGGGCGAACGTGGAGCCGGCGGCAGCGAGGATCGCGGCGGCGGCAAAAACCTTCTGAGTGTTCATCATCTCTACAAACCCCATATCTTATATGGACTACATGGGTACTGCGACCGGCACGCTGCCGACCACATCGAAACATAAACCGAAGCCATTGTCCGAATGGCCCCGGATCAGCAAGTCTGGTTGGGAATGATCGCTCGGCGATTTTCCACCGTGCATCCCCCTTCTGCTCCCAGTGGAACCCGACTCCGACCCTCCCCGTCGGTGCCAGGCCGGCCCCGTCATTGGGGCCTGCCCTCTCTCATGCCGCCAACCATCAACCCTGGCGGCCTCTGCAAAACTCGTGGACGTCACAACGACACAAGCCCCTACGCCAGCTCACGAGGCGTAGCGATGGGGCTAGATCAGCGTTTCGGTTTATGGATGCGGATCCAGAAAATATCGCCGTCCTCCACGAATCTCTCTGGTACATACAATGGCCCAAGATGGCTGTGATGTCAAGCGGGAAACACCCACGAAGCCGAATTTTCACCTCCGGGCTTGCCCTGATTACCATACTATTGGCCGTGATAGGTGGTTACTTGGTGATGTCCCGCGCGAGGGCCGACCTAAGGGCCGATATCTATCGGGATCGTCTCGAGGAGATCGCCAAGGATTACACGGTCCTGGTCGATCAGTTTAACACTGCCGTCGCGCAATCCGCTGTCACAGAGTTAGTTGTGGAAGACGGCGCGATGAGCGTGCGGGTGCGCAGCCGGCGTGGTGTCGAGACGGTGATCCCAACGCCGTTCGACCCGGAGCGCGAGATCTACGTCGACTACGTGGTTATCGGGGGTCGGCTGTGGATCCGCCGGGTGTTCGACGAGGTCACCCCGCCGATGGATGGGATCGTGATCGATCCCGAGGTGGCCGAGGTCGATTGGGAGCAGCCGGGCGCGCTGGTGGGCAAGGCGGTGTACCGGGCGCTGGGCGAGGGCGTGTGGCAGGTGAGCGTCACCGGGCAGGGGGCGCTGGGGCTCATGCGCGTGGACGAGAGCCAGCGGCGGCCGTTGATCGAGGCGCCCGAGGTGGTCGAGTTCGACGTGATCGAGGCGAAGGTGCGCGAGGAGGCCGAGCGGGTATCGTTTGGGGATCTACTGCGGAAAGCCTTCGGCGGCTAAACGGCAGGAAACGGGAATCGGGCGATGGTCCGCGTGCTCACGCACGCGGCTCGGTTGGAGACTTTGATGAGCGAAGCGGTGGCGGACGGGGCCAGTTCGGTCCAAGGCAAGTCGATGGAAGAACTGGTGAGCCTGTGCAAGCGGCGCGGGTTCATCTTTCCGGCTAGCGAGATCTACGGCGGGCTGAACGGCTTCTGGGACTATGGCCCGCTGGGCGTGCAACTCAAGAAGAACCTGGCCGACCGCTGGTGGCGCGACATGACGCTGACGCCGCCGCTGCGCGAAGGCAAGCCGGTGTCGATCGTGGGCGTGGATTCGAGCATTATTCAGAATCCAAGGGTGTGGGAGGCGAGTGGGCACGTTGGTGGGTTTAGCGACCCAATGGTGGATTGCACCGAGACCAAGTTCCGCTATCGGGCCGATCATCTGATTTGCATCGGCGAGAAGGGCGACACGTCGGGGCAGATCTATGTCCACATCGAGGACGACGACGAGACCTACGCCGCGGCGCGCAAGAAGCTGGACAAGTACAAGAAGCGGTCGCTCGGCGATGACGAGATCGATACGTGCCCGTTCGTGTCGCTTGGCGCTGATGAGCGGGCGATTTCGGTTGGCCCGCACGCCAAGACACCGGGCACGCTGACCGAGCCGCGTGCGTTCAACCTGATGTTCCAGACCTACGTCGGCGCCACCGCCAGCGAGGACGACAAGGCCTACCTCCGCCCCGAGACCGCCCAGGGCATCTTCCTGAACTTCGCGAACATCGTGGATACCACGCGGGTGCGCGTGCCCTTCGGCATCGCGCAGGTGGGCAAGGCGTTCCGCAATGAAGTGACGCCGCGGAACTTCATCTTCCGGTCTCGCGAGTTCGAGCAGATGGAGATGGAGTTCTTCTGCCACAAGGACGAGGCGCAGCAGTGGCTCGACTATTGGGTCGAAGAGCGCAAGCGGTGGTGGAACAGCGTTGGTTTGAGCGACGAGAACATGATCGTCCGCAAGCATGATGACGACGAATTGGCGCATTACTCCAAGAACGGCGCGGGCACGTACGACATCGAGTATCGCTGGCCGTTCACGCACCCGGGCTTTGGCGAGCTCGAGGGCGTGGCGCACCGGAGCAACTACGACCTCTCGCAGCACAAGGAGCACTCGGGCAAGAAGTTGGACTACTTCGACCAGGAACGCAACGAGCGGTACCTGCCCGACGTGATCGAGCCGGCGGCGGGGCTGACGCGGGGCGTTCTCGCGCTGCTGTGCGAGGCGTTCACGCCCGACGACTCACGGGCCAGCAAGGTGGTCATGAAGTTCAAGCCCAGCATGGCGCCGATCAAGGCCGCCGTCTACCCGCTGGTGAACAAGGACGGCATGCCCGAGGTGGCCGAGACGCTGGTGCGCGAGCTGCGTGGACGGTTCGGGCACATGGGGCTGATCGAGTACGACCCCAAGCAGAGCATCGGCAAGCGGTACGCCCGCATGGACGAGGCGGGCTGCCCGGTGTGCTTCACCATCGACGGCGACACGATGACCGACCAGACGGTGACCTTCCGCGATCGCGACACGCTGGCGCAGGATCGGATCGCGATCGACAAGGTTGGGGATTGGCTGGCCGAGAAGCTCGAGGCGTAGGGCTGGATTCGATATGGTTGTAAGAATGCCCCCCGCCCCACGGCGGGGGTTCGTTTTTTGCACTCGATCGTGCTCTTACTCGCAGCCGGCGTCGAACTGGTTCTGGAACTCGAGGAAATCGAAAAGGGTCAGGTCGCCGTCGCCGTCGAAGTCGGCCAGGGGGTCGCCGGCGTCGAAGAGGTTCTGGAAGGCGAGGAAGTCGAAGATGGTGAGTTGCCCGTCGCCGTCGAGGTCGGCCGGGCAGGCGTCGGCGAAGTTGAGTGTGAACAGGCCGCGCGAACCGTCGGTGAAACGGGCTTCGAGGGTAACGCTGCCAGCATCGGCCATGCCCTCGCCCAGGGTGAAGGACGAGAGCGTTCGGATGTCGGAGCCGTCGCCGAAGACGTCGACGCCCGTGCCGGTCTGGATCGCGAGGACGCCCTCGCCGGACGGATCGATCTTGACCAAGCCCATCGCGAGACCACCGGATGCCGTGCGGTAGACGCCGCGCACGAGGACGTCTCCGCTGG
Source organism: Phycisphaera sp. (assembly GCA_025916675.1). Lineage (NCBI taxonomy): Bacteria > Pseudomonadati > Planctomycetota > Phycisphaerae > Phycisphaerales > Phycisphaeraceae > Phycisphaera > Phycisphaera sp. Next base: position 3,213,047 of record CP098402.1, on the reverse strand, counting down.
GCAGTTGCCTCATCTCGCGGAGCCCATCGACGGAGTCTCGCGGGTCGACCCAGATCGCACCGGGAACACCGGCGACCGGGCCGGTGTCATAGGCGAGCGTCTGTCGGCCATCGCCGAAGTCGCCGATGATGGCGCGCACACTGTTGAAGGGGTCGCCGCCCGGGTCGAGGGCGACAAACGCGAACAGCGCGATATCGCCCGCGGCGTTGATGTCGATGGGTGAGAAGTCGAGGAACGCGCTGTTGTCCAGCTCCGGCATCGGGTCTCCGGGCACGAAGCCGAGGACGGGCCGGAAGCCCTTGGCGATGAGTTCGAGCTCGCCCGAGCGGTTGGTCCACACCGTTGGAAATTTTGGCTCGTCTGGCGCATCGCCGGTATCGACCAGGGCATGGAAGAGCAGGACATCGTCGCCAGCGGCCTTGATCGCCGGGAGCGAGGTGAACGTGCCATCGGCGACAAAGCTGGAGACAAAACGCCCGCCGGGTGGGATGCCCGGAACACTGGGCGCAGGGCCGCCCTCGATCAGGAACGGCTGGAATCCGCCATCGGTTTGCTCGATCCAGATGCCCTCGTCGTTCTCGGGCACGATGCCGGTCCCCTTGTTGATACCGACGAATACCAAGCGGTCGTCGGCGAAGAAGTCGAACGAGTGGACGGTGCCCAGCCGCTGCGTGGTGGTGAGTTGGCCGAAGACCACGCCGTCGGGGCGGCCCGGGGCCTGGTTGTCGACGACGGCGATTGGCTGGGCGGACCCGCCGTCGCGGAATCGCCAGAAGCCCGAGGGATCCAGATCGCTGGCCAGGTCGTCGTTGATCTCTGCGAAGAGGTAAGTATCGCCACCGTTGTAGAAGGGCAGGAGCAGGCGGGCGAGTTCGGCATCGGGCCGCATGCCAGGCAGCGCGTCGCCGTGGGCGGCCAGTAGGATGTACGCGGAGCCGTTTTGTTGCCACAGGCCCTCACGAGGGGCGTCGCCGGGTGTGGTGAATTTTGCCGAGAACGAGGCGTTGCCCTCGTGTATGTGTGCGAGTGGAGGCTGGCCCAGGAACGAGTCAAACTGCAACGAGGCTTCGGTGCCTGGGATCGTCATCGAGGAGTCGAACAGCAGTTGGGGATCGGCGGGGTCGCCGGCGTAGAGGCCGACGATGGCCTCGGTGATAGGCGGCGGGGCGGGGTCCTCGCCGATCCAACTCGAGAACGCCACTTCGCCCGATCGCGAGGCACGGATGGACGGGCCGGGGAAGAAGATGATCTCCCCCGTGGGGTGCAAGCCGAAGTGCTGGTAGATCTCGCCAGCGGGCCGCATGGGCGCGGGGGTGCCGGTGAGGGCGACTAAGGCGAGATCCACCTCGACGCTCTGGGCAAGCCCGGCGCTGGCCAGTGTTGCGGCGGCGAGCGGGACGATGGTGTGACGGCGTTGCACGAGAACCTCCATTCATCTGCTGCAGAAGAACAAACCCGATTCTGCAAGTTGCAGAACCGGGTATAGAGGTTTGGCGCGTTCTAGCGCGTTGCGGGCCGCGTTGAATCCGCAAGATTGTGCCAGGATCCGATCGCATGCATCGGGATGTCAGGGGCAGCCCGCCACGAAGAGGTTCTGGAACTCCAGGAAGTCGAAGATGGTGAGCACGCCGTCCCCGTCGAAGTCGGCGGCCAGGTCGCCGCCGTCGAAGAGGTTCTGGAACTCCAGGAAGTCGAAGAGGCTGAGGCTGCCGTCGCCGTCGAGGTCGGCCTTGCACGCGGCCAGAGCAACGGTAAGGGTGGCCGCGGCGCGGATGCGGTCCTCGCCGAAGACGGTATCGTCGTTGAGGTGGAAGCCGACGAGCGAGTCGTCGAGCATCACGCACGAAAGGAAGACGCCGCCGCGGACGCCGACGGTCGTGGGCGTGGTAGTCAGGTCCATCGCGACGCCGTCGAGGGTGGCGCTCTTGACGGTGAGGTTCATGGTGACGCCCGAGCCGTCGCCGGTGGGCCGGCCCAGGCGGAAGCCGTCGCCAACGAGGCCGCCCGAGATGTTGATGGTGCCGTCGTAGGCGCGGAAGTCGGTGCCCAGGGCGCCGCCGGTCATGTTGAAGATGGGATCGACCCCGCCGCTGCCGTTGAGGATGGCGCAGTTGGTGTCCATCGCGCCGCCGGACATCTCGACGATGCCCTTCTCGACGACGAAGTCTCGGCCGATGGTGCCGCCGGTGATGGTGAGGCGATTGTCGATGGTCTTCATAAACCCGCTGCGGCCGACCGAGCCGCCCGAGATGGTGGCGGTGGCGCGGTCGTCCATTTGCAGGGCGCCCTCGATCTCGCCGTCGGTGATGCTCACGGTGGCGTCGTCGATGGCGAGGATGAACGTGTCGACGGTGCCGCCGCTCATGTTGAACTCGGCGTCGTCTTCGATGATGAAGGCGGCCTGGCCGCCAGCGACGAGCCCGGCGTCGCCGCCCGACATGTTGCAGACGGTGTTGCCCTGCAGCCACACGCCGCGCCTGGTCTGGCCGTCGATGATGTTCAGCGTGGTCGTGCCGACACCACCGACGAACTTGACGCGGATGAGCTCGCCGCCGTCGAGGTTGTAGGTGACGTCCTCGACGAAGTGGTCGATCGTCGGGAAGCCTGACACGCCGCCGAGCTCGATGTTCACGGTCGCACCATTGAAGGTGAACGCGCCGGTGCCGGAGTCGGGGAAGATGCTGCCGCCGCTGCCGACGTTGACCGTGGCGCCGGGGTTCGCGGTGAACCACGACTCGGCGGGCAGCGAGTCCGGCGGGATGTCGATGACCTGGGCGTGGGCGCTGCAGGCCAGGCCGGCGGTGAGGGCGAGTGCGGCGATGGAGGGGAGAGTCATGGCGTGCTCCTAAATATGGGTGCTTGTCACCAGTAGTGAGCGGGAGGAGCGGCCACCGATCACGGGAAACACACAAACAAATAGCCCCCAAGGTCAGGTTGGGGGCTCTAGGCGTGCCTGGGAGGCGTGTGGGGCGGGTTCTTGGACCGAGTCGCGGGCGTTATGGGCAGCCGGCGTCGAAGGCGTTCTGGAAGGCGAGGAAGTCGAAGATGGTGAGGGCGCCGTCGCGGTCGAAGTCGGCGAGGGGGTCGCCGGCGTCGAAGAGGTTTTGGAGTTCGAGGAAGTCGAAGATGTCGACGCCGCCATCCTGATTGATGTCGGCCGGGCAGATAAGCCAGCGGTTGTTGGAGATACGAGCTTGCACGGAGTCGACGCGGACACCATCGGGGAGAGTGAAGATGTCCCGAGCGATGGGGAAGCCGGACTCAGGGCTACGCAATCTGATCAGCATTTCTTGCCCCGATACACCCTCCGGCCTGTCGATCGACTTCGCGATTTCGATTCGTAGTGTGACGGGCTTGTTCGTCGGCACCTCGATGTCACGAATCGAAACCACGCCTCCGGCACGATGTACTAGGATGCCAGAAAATTCGACCTCGAAGCGTTCACTGTCGCCGGTAAGAATCACGGTTGATGAACCCCGGTACGGCTGGCCATCGATTTCAACCGTGATTTTGCTGGTATATTTGATACCCTCGTACTCTTCGCCGCTCGGCACAACGAAGACCAGGCTGGGAAACACGAATTCCATATTGACCATGATCGCCTTTGACTCGGTGGCCGTGAAGACAAGATCATCGAACGCTGCAACCGTACGGGCTCGCGAGAACAGCGCGGAATCACCAGCGCCAACGGCGCGTACATGGATGTTAATCCCCGATAGCGATGGCTCTGAGTCGTCAAATAAATTCAACGCGACAGCGCGTTGGTGGAACGGGTACGGCAAGAACTCGCTATCGGCACTCATGCTGAACGGGGTTGGCTCGACACGAACAATCTCGGGGTGATCGTTGAATTGCAACCCGATCTCAAACTGGGCCTGGGCCATGACCAGGGGCGTGGTGGCGAACAGGACGGTGGTGGCGATGGTTCGGCGCATGGCGGATCCCCTTCTGGTGCCTTGGATGCTATCAGATTACCACAAACGCCCCCGCGATGCAAGGGCGTTTTCGGCGATTCAGGGAGGGTCCGCGAGCTTACGCTCGCGGCTCGACAAGAAGGGGGACGGCTTCGGTCAGGCGTTGATCATGCGGCCTTCGCTGCCCAGGGCCGCCTCGTGCACGCTCTCGTGCATGGTCGGGTGGGCGTGGACGGTGGCGATGAGTTCCTCGCTCGTGGCTTCCAATCGGCGCGCGAGGGAGAGTTCTGCGATCAATTCGGTCGCCTGGTCGCCCATGATGTGCGCGCCCAGGATCTCGCCTCTGGGCAAACCTCGGATGATCTTGCAGAAGCCGTCGGTGTGGCGGGTCGCGATGGCCTTGCCCAGGGCGCTGAAGGGGAACTTGCCGACCTGGTAGTCCTCGCCCGCCTTGAGGCCTTTTTCTTTCAGGGCGCGCTCGGTGTACCCGACGGCCGCCACCTGCGGGTGGCAGTAGGTGCAGCCGGGGATGATCGAGTAGTCCATCGGGATGGGCTCGTGGTCGAGCTTGCCCTCCTTCCACGCGATGCGCTCGATGCACAACACGGCTTCCTCGCCCGCGACGTGCGCGAGCCAGGGCGGGCCGATGACGTCGCCGATGGCGTAGACGCCTTCGAGGTTGGTCTTGTAGTCGATGCGCTGCTCGCCTAGGTTGGCGGGGTCGTAGTCGGTCTTGATGTGGTCCTTGACGGTCTCGAGCCCGAGCTTGTCGTCGAACAAGCCGTCGAAGCGGCCCTTGACGCCGATGGCCAGCAGCAGCTTGTCGGCCTCGAGGGTCTCCTTCTTGCTCTCATCGGGCTTGCCGTCCTTCATAGGAGCGATCGTCACCTTCACGCCCTTGCCCTTGGCGTCGACGTTGGTGCCGACCATGCCGAGCTTGAAGTCGATGCCGGCCTTCTTGTAGTAGCGGAGCATGGCCTGGCTCACGTCGTCATCCTCGACCGGCAGGATGCGGTCGAGCATCTCAACGACGGTGACCTTGGTGCCGTAGGCGTGGTAGAAATAGCCGAACTCCATGCCGATGGCGCCCGAGCCGACGACGATGAGGCTCTTGGGGAAGCCCTTGTTGAACATGGCCTCGCGGGCGCCCCAGATGTTGGGCGACGAACCGAACTTGGCGAAGGGCAGGTCTCGCGCGACCGAGCCGGTGGCGATGATGACCTTGTCGGCGGTGATGGTCTCACGCGGCTTGGCGGCCGGGGTGGCGGGCGCGTCGGTGCGCTCCTCCTCCACCTTGCAGTCGTAGATCTCGATCTTGGCGGGTGTTCTGTTCTTCCCTTGGCCCTTGGCCGGGGACACGATCTTGGCGCTGGCCTCGATGTGCTCGACCTTGTTCTTCTTGAACAGGAAGCCCACGCCCTTGTTCAGCTTGTCGGCCACGTCCCGGCTGCGGCCGATGACCTTGGACCAGTCGAAGTCGATCTTGCCGTTGATCTTGAGGCCCCATTCCTCTTTCTCGGCGAGCTTGTCCATGAGCTCGGCATTGGAGAGGAGGGCTTTTGAGGGGATGCAGCCCCAGTTGAGGCAGACGCCGCCGAGCTTGGCCCGCTCGACGCAGGCGGTCTTGTAGCCCAGTTGGGCGGCGCGGATGGCGCCGACGTATCCGCCGGGGCCCGAACCGATGACGACGACGTCGAAGTGCTTGTCGGCCACGGAGTTGCCTTTCTGCTGAATCGCTGGGGTCTCGAACAAGGTGATCGGAGCGGGCACTCTAGGTGCCGGGGTGGGCCTTGGCCGGGCCTCAATGGGTGCCATCGGAGGCTCTGCCGGGGCAATCGGACGCGGCCATAATTCGGCCGAGAGGGTTCAACGAGGTTCGCCCGCCATCGACCCCGGTGCCGGGCGCTTGAAGAGAGGGAGACACCCCATGAATGGGCGTGCGAGTGCTGTTGTATGGGTTGGAATGTTGGCGGTGGCGGCGGCGGATGCGGGCGAACCCGTGCTGGTGGCCACCGACGCGGCGTTCGGCTCGGCCATGGTGTACCACATCGACCCGGCCACGGCCCAGGTGCTGTCAGCGGTCGATCTGGTTGGCACGGGGGTGACGGGACGGACCCCACTGGCGGCGCTGGCCTTCGACGGCGGCGGGCGGCTGCTGGGCTTCACCCCCACCACCGACAATGAGCTGTATGAGGTCGACCGCGAGACCGGGCAGGCCACGCGCGGCGGGCGGCTTGGCATCACCGCACGCGAGGGCGGGATGGCGATCTTCGCCGACGGCACCATCTACGGCACGCGCACGGCTTCGCCGGCGAGGCTGTTCACCATCAACCCCGCAACGGGGCGGGCGACGCTGGGGCCGACGCTGATCCCGGCGACCGACATCTCCGGATTGGGCGCACGGGGCGATGGGTTGCTGGTGGGGCTCGACCTGCGGACCACCGAGGGGCCGCCTTCGCTCCGCGCGATCGACCCCGAGACGGGCGAGACGACGGTGATCGCGCCGTTGCTGCCCGCGATCGAGCTGTCGGACGTGGGCGGGCTTGAGATCATCGAGGTCGGTGGCGTCGAGACGGGCTTCTACATCGTCGCGGGCAGCGCGCCCGAGAGCGAGGCCCAGCTCTGGCGGTTCGACCCGTACACGGGCGTGCAAGAACCCGTGGGCGTGATCGCGGGCGTCGGGCCGGTCACGGGATTGGCGGGCCTCGCGTGCGAGGCGTGCCCGGCCGACCTGGACGGCGATTGCGAGGCGACCATCTTTGATTTTCTGGTGCTCGGCAACTGGATCCAAGCCGGCGACGCGCGCGGCGATGTCAACGGTGACGGCGTCGTTGATCTGTTTGATTTTCTGTTCTTTCTGAACGTGTTCGAGGATGGGTGCTAGAGCATTCTGAACGAGGCTGTGGCGCATGCCTTGGCTCTTCTATGAATCTTGAAGAGCCCAGGCTTACGCCAGGGCCTCGTTTACGGGTGTCGCACCACGTTGTCGTATGGTTTCGCGAGCGCGCCCAGCAATTGGATCTGCCGCCAGAACTCCGGGCTGTCGATCACGTTCGTGTGTGTGCCCGGCTGGCCGCTGCCCGGCTTGTGCAGCACCGTGATGCAATCGATCAGCGCACGGTCCTTGGGGCCGCCCTTGGTGCAGAGTTCTTGCAATGGGACTTCGAGGTTGCAGGCGAGCCCGCGCTCGCGGATGGCCTTCGCGTCGACGCTGGGTGCGCGCCAGTGGGTGGGCGTGCCCTTCGGCGCGTCGCAACCGGCCAGGTTGCTGTGGTGCAAGAAGGCGTAGCCGCCCGGGCGCAGCACGCGAGAGAGCTCACGCACGTACGAGCCCATCGCGTCGATCTCGGCGTGGACCAGGCTGTCGTAGCTGAAGCAGAAGTCGATCGGACCGTTGATGCGCTCTGTTGCCCCGCCGAGGGTGAAGCCATCGCCCAGCACGAGGTGTACCGCGCCACCAAACCGCTTGCGGCACGCGTCGAGGCAACCCCGGTCGATGTCGAGCGCGGTCAGCGTGCCGGCGTGCCGCAGCAAGTACTGCGTCCAGCGGCCGTAGCCCGGGGCGATCTCGAGAACGTGCGGGTTGGGTGGGAGCGCCGCGAGGATGGGCAAGAGGCGTGGCAAGAGGATGCCGTGCCACCACCGCGCACTACCGCCGGCGAGCGTGGACCATTCGTCGCCCCCGCGGCTCCAATCGTGCGAGGCCCACTTGTTCTTGTTCGCTTCGAGCGAGGGCATGGGATCGCCGCCTAGCTCGTACCCGAGAGCTTGCGCACGGTCATGTCGAAGCGGCGGACCATCTGGCTGTGCAACGCCCAGACCGCGGCCAGGTGGACGCCCGCGCTGGCGGCCGCGCCGATGAGCAGCGCCACGCGGGCGGTCAGCAGCGAGCCGCCACCGCCCTGGGTCACCGTCTCGTACATCGCGTCCACCGGCTCGACCATCGCGAGCCCCGCGGCAAACGGCGAGAGCCCGAGCAACGCCGGCCCGACAGCGGGGATCGACCGCCCCGCGTTGAACCCGCACCCACCCACCACCGCGGCGACGATGGCCGCGACGATGACCGCCCCCACCACCGACGCGATTGCACCTTTGCTCTTGAGCGACCAGTGCAGGCCGATCATGACGCACAGCGCCATGAACGGCGCGGCGCTGAGCGCCAGCACGAGCCCGGCCTCGGGCAGCACGACGGGGATCATGACATTTCCGACGGCCGGGCCGGCGGGAACCTGCGCGTTGTCTGGCTGGCTGAGCCCCCCCACCGCCGCGTGGATGCCGGCCAGCAGCATGGTGACCACCGGGACGGCGATCATGGGTAGGAGGTAGGCGATCAGGCCGCGCAGCTTGCCGCCCAGGTACTCGCCGGGCGTGACGGGCGTGGTGAGTAACAAATCGAGCGTGCCGTCCTCGCGCTCGCGGCTGATCGCGGTCGCCGACATGTTGATGGCCACCAGCGTCGTCACGGCCAATTCGACCAGCACGATCACGAGGATCGCCAGGCGGTAGTCGGTGGCGGTGATGGCCGAGGTGTCGTACGCGAGCACCAGCACGATGGCCAGCGCGATGCCGAAAACGATGAACGCCCAACGCGCCAAGATGCGCGCGAGCGTGGCGTTCCGGGCGGCGGCCTCGCGCCAGGCGATGGGGTTGTGCCACACGTTGCGCGGCGGGCGGAAGGCCTGACCGTCCTCGTCGACGGCCCCGGCGCTCAGGCCCAGCATCTTGCGATACCAGGGGAGCTTTCGGCGCTCGACCGTGCGCTTCGCGAGGCCGCCGGTGCGCACCGTTAGGGTGGACGCGGAGATCAGTGCCAGGCTGAGGCCCGAGGCCAGCAGGATCCACGCCCGGACCGGTCGCTCGAGCATGAAGGCGGCCAACCCGGATCGGCTCCCACTGTCCGCGCTCGGATAGGTCGTGGGGTTCAGCAACGCGTCGAGGGCCAGGAATGGATTCACGCCGGTGAGCCAGGTGACGCCATCGTTGCTCGGGCCAGCGCCGAGGCCGCGCCTGCTCAGCCACTCATCGAGGCCATACGTGATGCCTAAGTATGTCACCACGGCAACATAGAACGTGAACACCGCGCGGCGGCCAGCCACACGGCTTACCGCCAGGGCGATCGCGATCGCGCCCACGAGCAAGGCGGCCGCCGCGGCCACGAGATAGCTCGCGAAGATGCTCGTGCCCGGCACGCCACCGAAGTATTGCGTGAGCGCGAACAGCGGCAGGCTGGCGAACAGCAACGCGAGCACGAAGAAAAGCCGGCCGAGTAGGTTCCCCAGCACGATCTGCAAGCGTCCCAGCGGCGTGGTGAGCAGGACCTCCCACGTTCTCGGGCTTGCCTCTTGCGCGATCGCGCCGGCCATGAACACCGGGCTGAGCACGCAGATCAGCAGGATCTGGAGGTAGGCGACGTACGTGAAGGTGCTGGCCCCGGCCTCCGACAGGTCGCGGAACGACGTGGCCCCCCCGCTGCTGCTCGTCTTGACCAGCAGGGCCCAGAGCATGACCAGCACCAGCAGGGCCAGGTAAGCCGCCCGGATGTACATGTGGCGGCTCCGGCGGGAGCCGTTCTGCACGAGCCGCACGGCGATGGGGTTGGCCGGGCCCAGAGCCAGCAGCCAGCGGATGAAAACGGGCATGTGGGTCGATCGTACCGGCGTTGGGCTTGGGGTGTTGCGATCGGGTTGTAGGGATTGGCTCTGTTATCAATAACGAACAAAAACAGAATGCCAAGATAGGCAACACTTTCTGAGCACAATTTTAGAAGTTTAGGGTTTTCGTCAATGGTTTGGTGGCCATATGTGGTCATACTACGGGTTCATGATCCCGGCACGGCGTCTTTAGGAGGGCGCCGCATTGGGTGAGAGGAGACAGACATGCGTAAGACCGTACTTTTGGGGGCCGTTCTGGCCCTGGCTGGCACCGCCTCGGCTCAGAGCGAGGTGATCGACGTGAGCGTTGAGAACTTCGGCAATGATCCCGAGGTCGTGCTCGACACCACCTTCGACCTGCCCGCGATCGCTTCGATCGACATGGTCTCGATCGACCTGGCCCACTCGTGGGGCTCGGACATCGAGTTCATCCTGACCAGCCCCGCTGGCGACATCTTCACGCTCACCGACGACAACGGCAGCGGCGTGCTGCTGGGCGACGGCGGCTCGCTGCTGGCCGGCACCGCACGCTACGACTTCGTCTCGGCCGCCGGGAACGGCAACTGGAACGACTTCGCCTTTGGCGACACCGCTCCGGCCGGCACTTACGACGCCGACTCCTGGAACGATGGCCCCTTCGCCGCCGGCACATGGGGCATCTTCCTGGCCGACGACGCTGGTGGCGATGATGGTGCCGCAGGCCGCATTGTGGTCGAGTACACCATCCCGGCCCCGGCCTCGCTGGCCCTGCTGGGCCTTGGTGGCCTGGCCGCCGCCCGTCGCCGTCGCTAATTCGCGATTTCGACTTACACCCAAGAGCTCTCTTGTGAACGCCCCACGGGGCGTTTTTTCGCGCCACGACCCACGTAGGCCTAGCCAACTCGGCGGCAAAATAGCCTTGCAGTCGAAGCCGGATTCCGGTATGGTGCAGGTCTCAGGCACCGTGACCGCGCAACAACGGAGGAGAACAACGTGAGAATACTGACGACGACCTGTACGGTGCTGGCCCTGACCACGACCGCAACCGCCCAATCGCTCGAGTACCTGGGCGACACCCGGGGTGGCGACCGATTCAACCGCCCGGATAGCCTGACGAGCCAGAGCTTCTTCGCGACCGACGTTCCCTACGAGGCGGTCGAGATCGAGGTGACCGAGACCGGGCCGTACACCATCCTTAGCGACCAGGAAAACTTCGGCCTCTTCTGGGACGGCTACCTGTTGCTGTACGAGAGCAGCTTCGACCCGGCCTCGCCGCTCGATGGCCTGATCGGTCTGAACGACGACTACTTCGGCAGCATGCTGCCGGGCACCGGCATCGGCTACTCGGGCATCGAAGGCATCACGCTGACGGAGGGCGTGTCATATTTCGTCGTGCATACTGGCTACGAGAATGACGACGATGGCCCGTACCAAGCCCAGATCTCCGGCGTCGGCGGTGTGCGATTCTTCCGGTGCTTTGCCGACATGAACGGCGACAGCCAGCTCGACATCTTCGACTTCCTCGCCTTCCAGAACCTGTTCGCCGCGGGCGACATCGAGGCCGACTGCGACGAGGACGGCGAGCTAACCCTGTTCGACTTCCTGTGCTTCCAAAACGCGTTCGACGTGGGCTGCGAATAAGCACGGCTCGACATCCGGCTATCAATGCAAAACGCCCGGTCGCTTCACACGACCGGGCGTTGTTGTTTCAAGATTCAGAATCCGGATCAGGTCGATTCGGCCCCGGCCGACACTGGGTGGTCGCCTTCCTTGTCGCCCTCGTCCTCATCCTTGGGCGGCTCGGGCAGCTTCTCGGTGTTGAAGAAGAGGTTGTCGTCCTCGCCCTTGCGGGTCACCTTCAGCAGCGTCCGGCCCGAGATCTCGCCCGACAGCAGCATCTCGCTGAGCGGGTCCTCGATGTACTGGCCGATGGCGCGACGCAGGGGGCGGGCGCCAAAGTCCGGGCTGTAGCCCTTGTCGATGAGGAAGTCCTTGGCCGGCTGGTCGAGCTCCATGGTGATGTCCTGGACTCGCAGGCGGTCGCCGACCTTCTTGACCTCGTACTCGATGATCTGCACGAGGTCGTCGCGGGTGAGCGGGCGGAACACGATGGTGTCATCCAGGCGGTTGATGAATTCGGGGCGGAAGAACCGCTCGATCTCCTTCATCAGGATGCCCTTGATGTTGTCGTAATCGACGTCGGCCGTCCGCTTCTGGAAGCCGAAGCCGCCGCCACCCTTGATCAGGTCCGCACCGATGTTGCTGGTCATGATCATGATGGTGTTGCGGAAGTCGACGTTGCGGCCGAACGAGTCGGTCAGGCGTCCTTCCTCCATGATCTGGAGCAGCATGTTGAAGACGTCGGGGTGGGCCTTCTCGACCTCGTCGAGCAGCACGACGCTGTAGGGGCGCCGGCGGATGCGCTCGGTGAGCTGGCCGCCCTCCTCGTAGCCGACGTAGCCCGGAGGCGCGCCGATGAGGCGGCTGACGTTGTGCTTCTCCATGTACTCGCTCATGTCCAGGTGGATCAGAGCGTCCTCGTCGCCGAACATGAACTCGGCCAGGGCCTTGCTCAGCAGCGTCTTGCCCACGCCGGACGGACCGACGAAGATGAAGCTGCCCATCGGGCGCTTGGGATCCTTCAGGCCCGCACGCGCACGCCGGATGGCGCGGGCGACGGCCTTGATGGCCTCTTCCTGGCTGATGACCTTCTTGTGCAGCTCGGTCTCGAGCTTGAGCAGGCGGTCGGCCTCCTCGCTCTCGAGGCGTTGCAGCGGCACGCCGGTCATGCTCGACACCACCTCGGCGATGATGTCCTCGTCGACGGTGCCGTCGATCTCCTTGGACTTCTCGCGCCAGGTCTTCTGGATCTCTTCCTTCTTCTTGCGGAGCTGCTCGGCCTGATCGCGCAGCTCGGCCGCACGCTCGTAATCGGCACCCTTGACCGCCTCGTCCTTCTCGACGCCCAGCTTCTCGACCTCGCTCTCGATCTCTGCGAGGTCTGGCGGCTTGCTCATGCTCTTGATGCGGACGCGAGCACCCGCCTCGTCGATCACGTCGATCGACTTGTCGGGCTGCACGCGACCCGAGATGTACCGGCCGCTCAGCTCGACGGCGGCGCGGACGGCATCATCGGTGATGCGCACGCGGTGGTGCTGCTCGTAGCGGTCGCGCAGGCCCTTGATGATCTCCACCGTCTGCTCGTCGTTGGGCGGGTCGACGGGGATGGCCTGGAAGCGGCGTGCGAGCGCGGCGTCCTTCTCGATGTACTTGCGGTACTCGTCGAAGGTCGTCGCGCCAATGCACTGGATCTCACCACGCGCCAGCGCGGGCTTGAGCACGTTGCTGGCGTCGATGGCGCCCTCGGCGCCACCCGCACCAACGAGCGTGTGCAGCTCGTCGATGAACAGGATCACGTTCTTGGCGCGACGCACCTCGTTCATGACGGCCTTGATGCGTTCCTCGAACTGGCCGCGGTACTTCGTGCCGGCGACCATCATCGCCAGGTCGAGCACCACGATCCGCTTCTCGTGCAGGATCTCGGGCACGTCGCCGGTGATGATGCGCTGGGCCATGCCCTCGACGATGGCGGTCTTGCCAACCCCGGCCTCGCCCAGCAGCACGGGGTTGTTCTTCGTGCGGCGGCAGAGGATCTGCACGACGCGCTCGATCTCCTTCGACCGGCCGATGACCGGGTCGAGCGTGCTCTCCTTGGCAAGCTCGGTCAGGTCGCGGCCGAAGCTGTCGAGCGCGGGCGTGCGGCTCTTGCCCTTGCGGCCCTCGCTCGGGCCGCTGCCCGAGACGCCCGCGCTGGCGAAGCCCTCCTCGCCGCCGCCCGAGCCCTCGCCCGAAGCACCCAGCAGGTTGAGGACCTCCTCGCGGACCTCGTCGAGCTTGAGTCCGAGGTTGCGCAGCACCTGGGCGGCCACACCGTCCTGCTCTCGCAAGAGGCCCAGCAACAGGTGCTCGGTGCCGACGTAGTTGTGGTTGAGGCTCCGCGCCTCTTCAATAGCGTACTCGATGACCTTCTTCGCGCGCGGCGTCTGGGGCAGCTTGCCCATCGTGACCATCTCTGGCCCGGCCTTCACGAGCTTCTCGACCTCGAGGCGGACCTTGCGCAGGTCAACGTCGAGATTCTTGAGCACGTTGGCACCAACACCCGAGCCTTCTTTCACCAGGCCGAGCAGGATGTGCTCGGTCCCGATGTACTCGTGGTTGAGGCGCTGGGCTTCCTGATTGGCGAGGCCCATCACCTTGCGGGCCCGGTCTGTGAACCGTTCGAACATGCCGCACCTCCAAGTGGATCATACCGAACAAATGCCGGCCGATCCTGGTCCCCGGGGCCCTTGGATTCCCCGGGGGTCTGCCGATGTCGCTGGGCACCAAGCCCGTTGAGCATCGACGCATTCCGGGGTATCGGTTGCATGGCCCATGCCAATTGCCCAAACCGAGCCCGCCGGAGCGCACTTTCTACCCGGAAGGCTCCAAAACGCCCTCCGGGCCGATCGGGCGGGCCCCGATTCCAAGGCGGCCCGGCCGATCCGTGATCGGACCTGCCTCTTCCTGCCGAAGCGGCAGGATCGGCCGGGCGATCATCGTTCTATACGTGTGGTTATGGGCTCCGGGTCGTCCGGGTTGTCAGCCGCGGGTCGGCAACGATCTTGATGGGGATCACCCGCTCGTCCTCCGAGCCATCGGCGTGATCGCGGAGCACGACCTTGAGCTGGTACCGCCCCACGCTGAGCCGATCGGGCAGCTCGATCATGGTGCCGAGATAGACCTCCGAGCGTGGCCGATCGCTGCGGATCGCCACTCGCTCCTCGGGCCTTCGCCAGGCGAGCATGGATCCCCGCTCGTTATAGAGCTGCAACTCGAGACCGAGCACGACCTCGTACGCGCCGGGATTGGCGGCGCTGCCCTGGCTGGCGGGCTCGGTGGCCAGGCGGCTCTGGAAATTCGCCGGCTCGGTGTACACCAGCATCCGGTTCGAGCGGCCCGACAAGAAGGTGTAACTCTCGAACGGCTTGTACGCGGCGAACCCATAGATGTCGGTGGCCAGCGCGGCATCGTTGATACGAACGGGCAGGACCGACGAGAGGCCGCGTGCCGCGTCGTCGATGGCCAGCCCGATACGGTTGGGCGCATCGGCCCGATCGCCGGTGGTCAGGGCGTCGAGCAACGGGCCCAGCAGGGTCGCCAGCTCGCGCTCGGGCGGGCTGAGGTTCTGCCCCGGGCGCGAGCCATCATCGGCGCTCGCATATTCACGGATGGCTTGCGCGAGGATCGAGGCGGCCAGCGCCCGCTCGGGGTCCCGCGTATCGATCTCGAGGCGTTCGAGGATCATCGCGACGGGATCGGGAGGGGGCGCAACATCGACATCGGCATCGGCATCGGCAACTGGCTGTTCGGGCTCGGCCGTCGGAAGCTGCGCTTGTTCATCCGGTTGCCCGGGGTCCGCTTCGGGTGCGGGCGGGCTGCCCTCATCGGAATCGCCCGATTGCCACGGACGCTGCCCCTCGGCCGGTTCTCCATCTGGCGCGGAACGACGCTCGGCGGGCTCGTTGTTCATCAACGCCGCCATGTCGTCCGCCGCGCGACGCGCGGCCTCCGCCAGGGAGAGGCCGCCGGGCCCCCGCGAGTCCGAAGAAGTGGGCGTAGGCTGCCCCAGGTCGTCGAGCCCGGCGCTCGGGGCGGTGTCGGCGGACTGGGTCTGGGTTGCGCAGCCGGCCACCAGGGCCGGCACGAGCGCGCAGCACGCGAGAAGTGATCTCAGGTCGTCCACGGTCGCCTCCTGCGACGTTCGGCACGCGACAAAACCCGGGGCCTCCGGCCCCGTTGGCATTACCGGGTATCGGGCCGCCCGCTCAGGCGGCTTGCGATTTCGACGCACAGCGTCTCGAGCGTGCGCCGGCTGTGCGCCCCGCGCTTGATGGCGGCATCGGCCTCGCACGCGCGGGCGTGCAATTGCGCGGCCCGGGCCGGGCCCAATCGGCGGGCCGCCCCCACTACCGCACCGCCGCGATGGGCGGGCCACAGCTTCAGGCGTTTGGCGATGGCCCCCTCGGGCGTGCCGCCCTGGGCCATGCGGGCGGCCGTCGCCAGCGCGCGCGTGAGGTCGACGCACGCCCACATCGCCGGCACGGCCTGGTCCCGCGGGGCGTTGCCCATCCACAGCTCGATGTACGCCAGCGGCCGGACCGGGTCGCCCGACAGGATCTCGTCCTGCAACGGCCAGGGCGTCTCGGCCTCGCGCGTGGCACGCACGTGGGTCCGCACGAGGTCTGCGGTGATTTCGGCGACTTCTTCGCCGGTCGGGCCCGAGCCCTCGGCATCGGTCGACAGCTTGGCCAGCTCGGCGTCCAGGCGGGCCAGATCGACTCCCACCGAATCGACCAGCAGCTGGGCGGCGTCGGCCCGGAGCCCGACCTTATGGGAGGCCTTGGCCCGCCCCGTGGCCCACTGTGCGGCCTGCTGGGGGCTTGCCGCCTCGCACGCGAAGACCTTGCCGACCTTCTCGACCGCCTTGTCGAGCCGGCCGGGCCTCCACGTCTCGGCCCGCAGCACCAGGGTCGCCCGGTCGTCGGGCTCGGCGGCGTACCGCTCCAGGGCCGGGCGGGTGGCCTCCTTCACGAACTTGTCCGCCGCGTCAACCACCACCAGCTTGTGGACCGGCAGCAATCCCGGGCTGCGGCACTCGTCGAGCACGTCGGCCAGGGCGGCACTCTCGCCGTCGAAGCGGACGGTGTTGATGTCCATCCCGGTGGCGGCCGCCAGGGCCCCCTTCAGCTTGTCGAGAAAGTGCTGGCGGAGGAAGGCGTCGTGCCCCTTGATGATGGCCACACGCTCCGACCCGTCCGGGGCGGCCTGCTTGGCGGATTTGCTGGGGGCTCGTTTGGCCATGGCCCGTGACAATATGCGACCGATCGGCCTCGGCGGGCGTATACCACTGTCGTGCTGGTGCTGACGGTCATCGAGGGGCCCGAGAAGGGCAAGCGGTTCGAGCTGCCGGCCAACGAGCCGCAACTGCTCGGGCGGTCGAGCGAGGCGCTGCCGCTGGGCGACCAGGCCGTCAGCCGCCGCCACGCCGAGCTGACGCCCGACCGCGGCGAGTGGTGGCTGCGCGACCTCGAGAGCCAGAATGGCACGCTGGTGAACGGCAAGGCCATCGAGGACCGCGTGCGGCTCAGCGCGGGCGACACCATCACCGTGGGCCACACGACCCTGGCGTACGGGCTCTCGAGCATCGTCGACGAGTTCGACATGATCGAGCTGCTGCAGCCCGGCGAGATGGCCACCAGCGTGGACGCCACGGTCAAGCGTCCGCCAGAGAACGCCCCCACCACCCCCAACGGCCAGAGCCCCCCCGCCGAGCAACACGCGCTCGAGTACCTGCGCATTGTGTACCAGATCACCGAACTGGCGGCCAAGTCGGTCACGCGCGGGGCGCTGCTGCACGGCTTGCTCGAATTGATCTTCGAAGAATTCAAGCCCGAACGCGGCGTGGTGATGATCATCGACGACAAGCGCAAGCTGGTGCCCGCGGCGGTCAAGAACCGCGCGCTCATCAAGGGCCGCGAGGACGATCGCATCCAGGTCAGCCGGACGATCTTGCGGCACGCCGTGCGCAAGGGCGAGGCGGTGCTCTCCACCAACGCGATGGCCGACCCGCGCTTCGCGTCGGGCGATTCGGTGCAGAACTTGCGCATCCGCAGCGCCATCTGCGTACCCATGGAACACCGCGCCACCGTGTTCGGGGCGATCTACATTGACACGTCGGCGACGGACCAGACGTTTACGAACGAACAACTCAGGCTGCTGCACGCCGTGGGCCAGCAGGCCGGCATCGCGCTCTCGAACCTGCACCTGCACCAGGGCAAGCTGCAAACCGAGCGCCTGGCCGCGATGGGCCAGACCGTGGCGAGCCTGAGCCACTCGATCAAGAACATATTGCAAGGCCTTAGCGGCGGGGCCGACCTCGTCGAGATGGGCCTCGACCGCGAGAACCTCGAAATCTCGCGGCAGGGCTGGGGCATCCTGCGACGCAACCTCGATCGCATCGCCGGGCTCACGACGAACATGCTCGCGTTCAGCCGACAGCGGCAGATCGAGATCGAGTTCACGCACCTGCGGCCGTTGATCGAGGACTGTGCGCAGTTGCTTGAAACGGTGTGCGAGCAGGCGGGCGTGGCGCTCATCGTGGATTCGGAAGACGACGTGCCGCCGGTGCCGGTGGACGCCTCGCTCATCCACCAGGCCCTGATGAACCTGCTAACCAATGCGTTGGAAGCCGTCCCGGAAGGAATGGGCTCGATCACCATCCGGCTGCACTACGAAGAACCCGACTCGCGTGGGCCCGGCAGCCCGGGCGAGGCCCACGTGCTGGTGATCGATAACGGGCCGGGCATCCCCAAGGATCGCCACGCCACGATCTTCGAGCCCTTCCAGACCAGCAAGGGCGTGCGCGGCACGGGCCTAGGCCTGGCGGTGACCAAGCGTGTGGTCGAGGACCACCGCGGGCGGATCACCATCGAGAGTGAGCCGGGCAAGGGGTCGACGTTCACGCTCGTGCTGCCGGCCGATCCGGGCCGGATCATCGATCCCTCGGCCACGCGCGGGCCCATGAAGAAGTAGGCCTGCGCAGCACAACGCCGGAGCGGCTCGGCCCCGGCGTTCACGACCAGCGTTCGTGCGCTTACTTCGCGGTGTAGAGCCCGCGGCCCTTCTTCGAGAAGGTGTCGGGGTGCTTGATGAGCGTCTGGTTGACGATGGTGCGGAAGTTGGGGCTGGTGGTCTTGTAGCCGGCCTTCTGCACGGCGTTGGCCGCTTCGGTCACGCCCAGGGTCTTGCCGCTGAGAACTTTCTGGAGCGCGCCAACGAGGTTGGTATCGTTGCGGTGACGCTTGCGCGAACCCCGAGGCTTGGTTGGGCCCTTACCGGTGACCTTCTTCTTCGAGGTCTTTGTGGTCTTTTTGGCCACCTTGCGGGCCGTTTTTTTGGAAGCCTTCTTCTTCGTCGACTTCTTGGCGATGCGCTTGCGGCCTCCACTGTGGGAGCGGGCGGCGGTCTTCCGTGGGCGGCCCCGGGCGCGGCCGGTGGTCGTGCTCACGCCGAGTTCTTCAAGGTACTCATCGATCTCGGCGATGCGCTCGACCAGTTCGGCACGTTCTTCGGCAAGTTCGACCGCGCCCTCGCGGCGGCGTTCGATCTCCTGGGTGAGATCGGCCAGCGGGAGATCTTTGAGAGGCTTGGCCGACTTGCGGGTTGTCTTCTTCTTTCGAGGCATGGTAGCTCCAGTTGGAAACAACGAAACAACGGCGGACAGGCCGCGACGATCATCCCCAAATGAGAAAAGGAATCATAACCTTAGGTACACAATTCCCCAATTTCAGTGTCAAGTGAGCGAAGTTTTATGTTGATTCGAAGCCCATGGCGCGCATGAGCCCATCAAAGTGTTCTAAGTCGTAGAACTCTAAGACGAGTTTGCCCTTCTCGCCGCCCGGCGAAACATCGATGCGCACGCGCGTCCTGAGGTGATCCCCTAGTTTCGTTTCAAGATCGCGGATGTTTGCGTCACGGTCGGGAGACAGGGTCTTCCCGTCATCCTCACCGGGCTGCGCGCCGCGATTGGCGATCTCGCGCACGGCCTTCTCGGTCTGCCTGACGGAAAGATGCTCGGACATGATTCGCTCGACGAGTTGTCGCCGTTGCGACTCGTCGGCCACCGAGGCAAGCATCTTGCCGTGGCCAGCAGAGAGCGCGCCATCGGCGATCATGTTGCGGATGTCGTCGGGGAGTTCCAATAACCGCAACAGGTTGGCCACCGATGACCGATCGAGCCCGACGCGGTCGGCAACGTCGGATTGCGTCATCGAAAACTTGGCCATCAGCGCACGGAACGCGCCAGCGCGTTCGATCGGATTCAGGTCGGTGCGCTGGACGTTCTCGATGAGCGCGAGCTCGGCCGACTTGCGATCGTCGGCTTCGCGCACGATGGCCGGCACCGTCTTCAGCCCGGCCATCTTGCACGCACGCCAGCGACGCTCGCCCGCGATGATCTCGTACCGGCCCTCCCCCGCCGCTCGCACCACGATCGGCTGCATGAGGCCGGCTAGGCGGATCGACGCGGCGAGCTCGGCTAGGTGCCGATCGTCGAACCGGATCCGGGGCTGGAAGGCGTTGGGCTTGATACTATTTATAGGGATTTCCCGTATTTGCTCACTATTGTCCGATAACTCAAATTGATTCACCTCGACCTGCTGCGGAGCGGATTCCTCGAGAAGGCTGGACAGGCCGCGACCGAGCTTGCGTGGGCGTTGGGTAGGCATGAAGCATCTTATCGGGCAGGTTCGGGTGTTTCACGTGACACCCGCGCTAACCAACACGGAATCTGTAACCGATGCTTAGAGGAATGGGGCGAGAACTTGATACAACGGTTGAGGCGGACACCAGCGGATCGATCGCCGCCGCGATCGCCCACGAGGTCAACAACCTGCTGACTCCGGTCATCGGCCTCGCCGATCTTCTCGAGCATACCGAAGGCGATGAGACCATCAAGGATCAGCTCATCGAAAGGGCCGTGGAACGATGCCAGCGGGCCGTCGCCATCTGCGGCTTGCTCGTGGATCTGACGAAGGACGCCCCGAGTTCGTCCCCCACTTGTTCACTCTCGGATTGCCTCGTCGCCGCCATCTCGACAGCCCAGACCAAAGCCGAAGATGCTGGCGTACGGCTCGAGTGCGGATTCAATGAGCCGGGCGAGTTGGCCCTCCCACCCGCCGTCGTCGAACACATCCTGCTGAATCTGCTTCTAAACGCGATCGCTGCCTCGAAGTCGGGCTCGTCCGTGGCCGTGACTGCAGGGTACGCGCCAGGATCATCGTGGCGACGTGCGGCTTGGTCCATCTGGGTCGAGGACCGTGGCAGGGGGCTGGAGGCGCGGAGTGTTTCCTCGATCAATCGAGGTGGGCTGCCGACCGGATCGCCTGGGATTGGCCTAGCTGTCGTGCGATTGCTCTGCCAGCGGTGGGGCGGCCAGCTCTCGGTCATATCCGAGCTCGGCATCGGCACAACGTTCCACGTGGAACTTCCGGCCGACTAGTCAAGCAGGACTACAGCATCCTCGGCCTGTACCGCCAGCCGGACGCGGCCAGAAAAAGCGCTCTGCGGGCCCGGGGAAAACTCGGAAACGTGCAGTGCCCCCCCGGCATCGGTGACCACGCGGTGGTGGGCCACGTCGCCGAGATAGGTCGTGGACTCCACGTTCCCGGCCAGCACGCCGTTAGATGCAGCTTTTAACGCTTCTGGGCGGAGGGAGACGTTGACGGATCGGCCCGACGCTCCGTCAGCGGTCAAGGTGCCTTGGATCATTCCGGCAGCCGTCTTGACCTCGACCACGGAACCCGCAGCACCCCCATTGGTGAGCTCGCCGGGGATCAGGTTCGTGTCACCAAGGAAAGACGCGGCGAAGGTCGTGGTGGGGCGGCGGTAGAGTTCCATGGGCGAGCCGGCCTGGACCACGTTGCCGTCACGCATGACGGCGATCCGGTCGGCCACGCTCAGGGCTTCCTTCTGGT
Source organism: Phycisphaera sp. (assembly GCA_025916675.1). Taxonomy (NCBI): domain Bacteria; kingdom Pseudomonadati; phylum Planctomycetota; class Phycisphaerae; order Phycisphaerales; family Phycisphaeraceae; genus Phycisphaera; species Phycisphaera sp. The sequence goes on along the minus strand of CP098402.1, from coordinate 3,191,930 downwards.
CGTGGGTGACATACACCGTCGTAATGCCCGCCGATTTGCAGATGCGGCGGATCTCGTCGCGCAAGTCGTTGCGGAGACGGGCGTCGAGATTCGACAGCGGCTCGTCGAGGAGCAGAACGTCGGGGCGGATGACCAAGGCCCGGGCCAGTGCGATGCGTTGCTGCTGGCCGCCCGAGAGCTCGCCCGGCTTTCGGTCGGCCAGGTGGGCGAGCTGGACGTCCTCGAGAGCCGCCTTGGCCCGCTTCAGGCGCTCGGCTTTGGGCAGCTTGCGCACTTTGAGGCCAAAGGCAACATTCTCCGCGGCGGTCATGTGCGGCCACAGGGCGTAGCTCTGGAAGACCATACCAGCATTACGTTTGTTCGGATTTAGTCTGGTAATGTCCCGGTCATTGAAGTGGATCGTTCCCGCACTCGGCTCGATGAAGCCGGCGATCATGCGGAGCAGCGTGGTCTTGCCGCAGCCCGAGGGGCCGAGCAGGAAGAAGATCTCGCCGGGCTCGATCACCAGGTCGATGTCGTCGACGGCCTTGACCTGCCTGTCGGCCCGGCCGAAAGTCTTGGTGAGGCCGGCGATCGTGATCCTGGTGGGCATGAGCCGAGGATATGCTAGCGGGTTCTGATGGTGTCTGGCCAAAACCCTGACATATCTATAAAATTGTGCATCAGATTCCAATCATTAGCCGAACATGTAGATATGAAACCGAACATGAGCCATACTGAAAGCCTCGCCCAGGTCAATCGGCTGCGCGGGTGGCGGGTGTACTCGCCCCAGAGCGACCTGGCCAACGCGTTCCGCAGGGCCCGGCTGGACTACGAAGCAGTCGCGCGGTCGGGCGTGTCGCTCCAGCAGGCCTGGGCCGAAATGGCCCCTGGCGGGCTGGGCGAGCGGGCGAGTGCCGACCGGGTGTCCCGCGGCGTGTTGGTGGTGCGCGTCGTCAATGGGGCCGACCAGCACTCGGCGGCGCGGTGGCTGAGGAGTGGGGGGGCGCTCGATCTCTCGCGGGCGGCGAGTGTGCCGATCCGTCGGTGGAAGTTCGAGTACGGCGCGAAGCCCTCGGCCTGACTCCCCACCGCCTACCCGAACACGCTTGGCGCGACGAGCATGACCCACAGCGTGATGATGCACGCGAACAGGACGTTCAGCACCACGCCCGTGCGTGCCATCTGGCCGATGGTTACGCGGCCGCTTGCGAAGGCGACCGCGTTGGGTGGTGTGGCCACGGGCAGCATGAACGCGCACGAGGCCGAGACTGCCGCCGGTAGCAAGAGGTAGGCCGCGTCGACGCCCATCACCGGCGCAGCAGCCGCGAGCACGGGAAGCAGCGCGGTGGTCACGGCGGTATTGCTGGTGAGTTCGGTGAGGAACGTGACCAGCAAGCACAAGCCGAGCACGATGACCCACAGCGGCATGCCTTGCAGGAGCGCGAACTGTTGCCCGATTGCAACGTCGAGGCCCGTCGCCGATACCGCCGCGGCCAGGCTCAAGCCGCCGCCGAACAGCAGCAAGATGCCGAAGGGTGCGCGCGACGCGGTGTCCCAGTCCATAGCGAACGTACGGCACTTCTTGTCGACCGGCACAACGAAGAGCGCGATGGCGGCGAACATGGCGATCTGGGCGTCGCTGAGCCTCAGGCCAGCTTGGGTCATGAAATCCTGGCTGTTGATGACCTTGCGGAATATCCACAGGAGGGCCGTGATCGAGAAGATAACGAGCACCACCCATTCGCCGGGCTTCATCCGGCCGAGTTCGTGGAATTGCGTACGAACCGCCGATCGGCTCCCGCCGACGCTGCCACGCACTCGGAACATCGGGCCGGTCAGCAATACGAAGCAAATCGGCAGCAACACAACAACGAGCGGGAGTGCGTGCAGCAACCAGCGACCGAAACTCAGAGTGCGCTCGCCCTGGTCGGCTACGAATCCGGCCAAGACCGCGTTGGGTGGTGTGCCAATGAGTGTGGCAGCACCACCGATCGATGCTGAGTATGCGATTGCGAGCACGAGGCATGTTGCGAAGCGTTGGCGGGCACCGGGGGGCGCGTCGGGGTTGTCATGCACCGTGGCCAGCACGCTGGTAGCGATGGGGATGAGCATGATGACCGTCGCAGTGTTGGACACGAATGCGCTCAGCATGGCCGTGGCGATCATGAAGCCGGCGATGATGGAACGCGGGCCCGAGCCAACGGCCATGATGACGAGCAGGGCGATGCGCTTGTGCAGGCCCCAGCGTTCCATGGCCAACCCGAGCATGAACCCGCCAAGGAAGAGGAAGATGACCGGGTTGGCGTACGGGGCGGCCGCGTCGGCCATGCCCATCGCGCGCAGGAGTGGCAGCAGCGCCAGGGGCAGCAGGGCGGTCGCGCTCAGGGGAATGGCCTCGGTGAGCCACCAGATCGCCATGAGTGCGGCGACTGCGGCCGTGATGCGAGCGGGGCGGGTGAGCTCGATGGCGGCCTCGGCCCCGGGGAGGGTGTCGGGCAGGAGCAGCCCAACGAGGATGGCGACCACCGGCCCGAGGCCGAGCCCGGCGAGGGAGACCGTGTGTTGGAGCCTGCCGGCGGCGGGGGGATTGCCCGTATTCTCGGTCATTGCGGCCCAATGGTACGGGTCTCTGCCGATGACCGAAACGGGTCGGGCCGGTGAGCCGTACGGATGTTGGAGGGCGTGCGGCCCTCGGCTTATCTAATGGAGAACTTGCCCATGTCGCTTCTTTCCGCTTCGGGTGTGCGTGCGATGGCGTGCAGTGCTTCGGTGTCGGCCTGTGTCCTTCTGGCGTGGGCCGGAACGGCCACCGGCCAGGACGTTGGCCAGCAGCAATCGGCCAAGCCCTACGAGGGGCACAAGCTCGTCCAGCTCCCCGTGGCGACACGGCGGGTGCTCGAGGCGATCGAGCCGCTGGGGGCCGACGTGTGGACCCACACGATCATCCCCATGCAACCGATCGAGCTGAGGCTGAGCCCTGAGCAGTACGCCCGGTTCGTCGGCCTCGAACTCACGCACACGGTTATGGCGGAAAACCTGCAAGCGGTGGTGGATGCCGAGCGGGCGCGGATCGACGCGCGCGGCGCGCAGGACGACCTGACGTTCTACGACGAGTACCGCACGCTGGATGAGTACTGGGTGCGGTGGCAGTCGATCGCGGACCTGAACCCCGATGTGACGGGCTTCCAGGTCATCGGCCAGTCGCTCGAGGGTCGCGACATGCCGGGGTTCGTGCTCAACGGCAACGGCGAGGCGGGCAAGCCCGTGATGCTGATCAACGCCTGCCAGCACGCCCGCGAGTGGGTGAGCCCCGCGGCGGTGACGTACCTGATCGAGCAATTGGTTGAGGGGTACGGCGATGATCCGCGCATCACGCGGCTGCTTGATGAGTTGGAGTGGGTGTTCGCGCCCATGTTGAATCCCGACGGGTTCGACTTTACCTGGACCGACGAGCGCTTCTGGCGCAAGAACCGGCGCGACATCGACGGCAGCGACGAGTTCGGCGTCGACCTGAACCGCAACTGGTCGGTCGCGTGGGGCCAGCCGGGCGCGAGCGACGACCCGGGCAGCCAGACGTATCGCGGCACGGGCCCCTTTACCGAGCCCGAGCTGCAAACGTTCACGTCGTTCGTTGATGGCAAGACCGATCGCGTGGTGGTCCACCTGGACGTGCATACCTATGGCCAGCTCGTGCTGCACCCGCTGGGGTACACGTTCGATCCCTCCGAGGACGATTCGGTGTTCCAAGAGCTGGGCGACGTCGTCGCGGCGGGCATCCTGGACGAAACGGGCGCGACCTATACCGCGGCCCAGGGCAGCAGCGGGCTGTACCTGACCAGCGGCTCGGCCAAGGACTGGGTGTATGGCGAGTTCGGTGGGGTCGGGTTTGGCTGGACGATCGAACTGCGTCCGCAATCGCGTGGCGCGGGCGGGTTCGATCCCGAGCCCGATCAGATCCTGCCGGCCGGGCGAGAGTTGACCGAGGGCGTGCTGCGGCTGGCCGAGCAGATGGCCCAGCCGCTGCGCTTCCACGTGTCGCCGCAGGATGGTGGCACGCCCGCGGGCGAGACATCGGTCCGCCTGTTCGAGGTCCGCGACGGCCTGGACGAGCTCGACCCGGCGACGGTGCGCGGCTTCTTCCGCGAGGGTCCGGGCGACGCGTTCGAGCCCGCGACGGTTGAGCACATCGAGGGCGAGGACTACTCGATAGAGATGGGGCTGCTCCAGTGCGGCGAGCTTGGCGAGTTTTATGTCGAGGCGGCGACGGTGGGGGGCACGCTGTTCCGTTACCCGGAGTTTGGCGTGTTCACGCATAGCGTGAGCGATCCAATTGTGGTATTGCGGGACGCGTGCGAGATCGAGGGCGAGTGGATCGCGGGCCTGCCCGACGACACTGCCGAGCGCGGGCAATGGGGCAACGCCGACCCCGAGGCGACCGATGCGCAGCCCGAGGACGACGCGTCGGCCGATGGCACCAACGGCTGGTTCACCGATGGGCGTGCGGGCGACTCCCTAGGCGAGTTTGACGTCGACAACGGGTTCACTTCGCTGGTATCCCCGCTTTTTGACGCGACGGTAACGGGCGGCAAGGTGAACCCCGATCCGTTTGTATCGTTCGCGCTGTGGTACAGCAACGATCAGGGCTCGGCACCCGCACAGGACACGTTCGCCGTACTCATCAGCAACAACGACGGCGCATCGTGGGAATTGCTCGATGCGACGAACGCCTCGACGGTTGGCTGGGAGACCCGGCGGTACCGCATCGCCGACGTGGTCGAGCCGACAGCCGAGATGCGTCTGCTGTTCGTGGCCGCCGACGAAGACCCAGGCTCGATCGTCGAGGCTGGCATCGACGAGTTGGTGCTCGAGATCGATTGCGCTCCGCCGCATCCGGCGGACCTGGATCGTGATGGTGCCCTGACCATCTTCGACTTCCTGCTGTTCCAGACGTTGTGGGAGGCCGAGGATCCGGCCGCGGACATCGACGCCGACGGCGCGTTTACGATCTTCGATTTCCTGGGTTTCCAGACCCTGTTCGATCTGTAAGGCACACGCGAAGGGGGCGGACATGCTGGCAAGGGTATCAAAGGCGTGCGCGGTGTTTGCGCTTGCGAGTATGGCGGTTGCGCAGGAGGCCGAAAAGCCGTACGCGGGGCACAAGCAGGTTCGCCTGCCGATGGCCACGCGCGCGGTGATGGAGGCGATCGAGCCGTTGTCGCCCGACCTGTGGACGCACCGGGTCGTGCCCTTGCGGCCGGTTGATATCCGGCTGAGCCCCGAGCAGTACGCGCGGTTCCTTGAACTCGAACTTGAGCACCGGGTCGTCGTTGATGATCTCCAGGTGGCCGTGGACGCCGAGCGAGCCCGGATTGCGGCGAGATCGCAGCGCGATGACGTGCAGTGGTACGAGGAGTATCGCACGCTTGACGAGTTCCGCACGCGTTGGCAGTCCATCGTCGACTCAAACCCCGGCATCGCACGGCTCGAGACGCTCGGCCAATCGCTCGAGGGCCGCGACATCCCCGGCATCGTGCTCAACGGCGATGGACGCGCGGACAAGCCGGTGTTTGTGATCAACGCCTGCCAGCATGCGCGGGAGTGGCTGAGCGCGGCGGCCACGACGTTCATGATCGAGCAGCTCGTGTCTGGATATGGCAGCGATGCGCGCATCACCAGGCTGCTCGACGAGCTTGAGTGGGTGTTCCTGCCAATGGTGAATCCGGATGGGTTCGATTACACCTGGACCGATGAGCGCTTCTGGCGAAAGAACAAGCGCGTGATCGACGATCGCCTGCGCGGTGTCGACCTCAATCGAAACTGGTCGTATGAGTGGGGCGGGCTTGGGTCCAGCTCGAACCCCGGGAGCGGGACGTACCGCGGCGTGGAGCCCTTCAGCGAGCCCGAGCTGCGGGTGTACATGGACGCCATCGACGGTTTACGAGATCGGGTCGTCGGGCATTTGGACGTCCACACGTTCAGCCAGTTCGTGCTCAGCCCATGGGGCTACCAACTCGAAGAGCCGGTCGATATCGCCGAGATGAACGAGCTTGGCAACATCTTCGCCGATGGCGTGCGCGACGCGACGGGGGCCGAGTACGAGGTGGGCACCGGCGCAACGGTGCTCTACCTGTACAGCGGCAACTCGACCGATTGGTTCTACGGCGAGCTCGATGCGCTCTCGTGGACCATCGAACTGCGACCGACGCCGCCCATCACGCTGCCGGGCTTCGATCCGCCGCCCGACCAGATCCTGCCGGCGGGCGAGGAGCTACTCGAGGGCACGCTGCGGCTGGCCGAAGAATTCGTGCGGCACCCGGCCGACCTGGACCGCGACGGGGCGCTGACGATCTTCGATTACCTGCGGTTCCAGGCGTTCTGGATGGAGCGGGATCCGCGGGCGGACATCGACGACGACGGCGTGTTCGATGTTGCCGATTTCGTGGCCTTCGAGGCATTGTTCCGGGGCTGAGTGGCGTGTCGCGTTGCCGACGAGTTCTGGTATATGAACCCAGATTCGAACAACGCACCGCGCGGCACATCGTCGAGTGCATTGCCCCATTTGCCCAATCTAACATCCAATTTATGTATGTGGCTTCCCTGCGTGACTTGTGGCGGTGCTTTCCGCTCTTGTAGTGGCACGCACACAAAACATAAAGGAATACGCCATGCTACTGCACTCGTGGAAACGTCGTCTCACCATCGCCGCGGCAGCACTGCTGGCTGGGGGCTTGTCTCCGGCCTTCGCGCAAACGGGGTGTCGGGCCGACCTCGACGGCGACGGTCGGCTCACGATCTTCGACTTCCTGGCGTTCCAGAACGCCTTCGTCTCCGGCGACCCGCTGGCCGACTGGGACCGTGACGGCGAGCTGACGCTGTTCGACTTCCTGGCCTACCAGAACGACTTCGACCGCGGCTGCGATCCGCTGCCCGGCTGCCTCGACTTCCAGGTCATCGATCCCCTCGAGGCCCAATACGGCGAGAACATCGAGCTCGGGCTGTACAACCAGCTCCAGGTCGACGTGCCGGCGATCATCCCGCTGGGCCCGGACTTCACGCAGGTGCAGGCGCCACGGAGCAGCCACCTGCCGTACCAGTACTTCGAGGACTTCCAGCTTGGTTTCTGCGGCGATCTGGGTGAGTTCGAGCTGCGGATCAACGAGCCGGGCGTGTACCACCTGGTCAGCTTCGGCCCTGCGGGCCCGGACATCACGGCCGTGTTCGCCGGCGTGACGGCCGAGGTCGAGAGCGACAAGGAAGCCAAGACGGGCACCAGCTCGACGCTCGAGATCCACGAGCCCGATCTGGTCATCTCCGACAAGGTCGGCACGCACAGCAACCGCTGGAAGTACTACAAGGACCAGGAGGGCTACGACGTCGAGGAAGTCGACGACGTGGCCGATGCGACCATGAAGGTGTGCGACGCCAAGCCCGTGAAGAAGCTGATCATCGCCAACCACGGCACAGACGGCCAGATCTCGATGGGCGACGGCAACACCCGCCAGGACGGCAAGTGGATCGGCAAGAACGCCGACAACGGCAAGCTGGGCGCGTACCAGACATTCGTTGACGCCCTGAAGGCAGACGGTAAGTTCGCGACTGACGCCGAGATCTGCCTGATCGGCTGCAACGTGGGCGACGGCGACGAGGGGCAGAACCTCGTCGACTGCCTGGCCATGGACCTGGGCGTCAAGGTCCGGGCCACCAAGGGCACCGTGACCTACACGCTCCGCAAGGATGGCACGGTCGAGGTGAGCCAGTCGGGTGATGGATGGGCGACCGGCACGCCCTGAGGGCGACCAAGCCACGGACCACGCACGCCCGGCGCTTGATGCGTCGGGCGTGCTTTTGCGTTTGAGGCTTAGCAGCCGGCGTCGAAGGCGTTCTGGAAGGCGAGAAAGTCGAACAGGGTCAGGTCGCCGTCGGCGTCGAGGTCGGCCACGGGGCTGGCGTCTATGAAGAAGTTCTGGAACGCGAGAAAGTCGAACACGTCGAGCTCGGCGTTGCCGTCCAGGTCGGCCAGGCAGTCGGTGCGGACGACGATAGTGGCAAAGCCGGGGTCGGGGAATTCTTCTGTGGTACCGCCGATCAACTCCGCCCAACTGAAGTGGTCGCCTGGCGTAGCAGTGAGTTCGACTACTCTGGGTGCAAAATCGCGCGTGCTCCAATTCGCGGTCCAGAGCAATAGCGGATTCCGATCATCCACACTCCCCCCGCCGCCGCCACCGCCCAGTGATCGCTGGCCAGCGACGATGTCATTCACGGCGTCACCCTCCGGGCTTCGAACTCCGTCAGAAAAACTCGCGTATGGAGGTGGCGCCAAATCTCGACGTATCGTATTAAGGTTCGCGAACAGCGGCTCGGTTGCGTAGACATCAAGGTCACCACCTTGGATGACATATGTACCACCGGGAAATGTGGTGTACCCACACCAGACCTCGATTGCCGCTCCCCCAGACGAAGGCGTGACAACTGCTGGCGACTCGATGAGTAGGAAAAAACTGTCGAGGGGGCTTTGGGCATGGGCGAGTGCGGCGACCGCTAGAAGAGTCACCGCCGTAAGCTGTGAACCGTGCGTACGCATGACGAGGCCTCCGAGGGCGTGCTCACCCGTGGAGTGTACAGCTTGCACTGGCGACTGCCAGCCGAGCGATCACTTTCGGTGCGATCTTCGTGGCTGGTTGTTCGGGGTTGGCCCGGGTGCTCACGTACCCGCCTCGGTCGGAGCCCCTACGCCGCGTGGCGTTCGACGGCTTCGATGGCGCGCATGACGTCGCGGCAGATGGGGAAGAGGCGGTCGAGGCGCGTGAGCTTGAAGAGGCACTCGACGTTGGCGGCGGCGTTCACCAGGGCGACGCGGCCGCCGGCCTTTTGCAGGCGGGTGAGCAGCTCGACGAGCACGCCGATGCAGGCCGAATCCATGTACTCGACGTTCTGGAGGTCGAGGACGACGTGACGCGCGGTGACCTGGCCCGGCTCGGTGAGCTTGTCGGTGAGGGCGACGACCAGGGCGGCGGCCTCGTTGCCCGAGAGCGTGCGCTCCTTGAGCGTGGCGATGATGGTGGCACCGAAGCGGTCGAAGCTGGCCATGGACGATGTGTTGGACGCCTGGGAGGCCATCGATTCAACGTCCGGGCCCTGCTGCTGGTCGGGCTGCTTCGAGTTGTCCTTGCCGAAGAGGCGAGAAAGCATGGCGACCCCCGATAGTGCGTGATGCGGGCAGGAGACGAACGGGCCTCGTGAGGGACCGGTCTACTCGTGAGGGACCGGTCTAGTGGACCCAGCCGTGGCTCGGGCCGGAATTGTCCGGACGCGGGCGGCGGAGGGGCTTGGCCTTCAGGCGGCCTGGTTGTTCTTCGGGCTCCTCGGCGGTCTCGGGCCGGATCGCGGGTGGCGCCGGGATGGCGGGGATGGTCGGGCTCTGGGGTGCCGCGGCCGATGGGCTCGGGAGGTGGCTCGAATGGCCTGGCATGGGCGCGGGCGGCGTCGAGCCGTGGGTGCGCTTCTGCTGGGCCTCGTCGAGCGATCGATCGAGCTTCTGAAGGATGTTGCGGAGCTCTTCGAACTCCCGCTTGCTGTTGTCCATGATCGTGCCTCCCGCACCTTGGTTGCACCCTGGCATCGGCGCGATTCGGGCCCCACTTCTCTCAAAGTGCATATGGGCTCGGAATTTGCACCCGGATTCGTCGCCCGGGTGGGCGTCGATGAGATTTGGTGCCAAAAACCGCTTGTGATTTCGCGGACCTTCAGGTACCCTGGGGAGGCGTGGGGTGGCCGTCGGGGACGTAAACGTGTACCAATCTCGTAAATCCATACGTGTAAAGTGCTTACTGCTGTTCCTTCTCGGACTTGTTGGCCTTTCCCTCGGCATGGAGCGTGAACGGACCGGGATGGTCTTGCACCTGAGGGTGACCGGAGACATCGATTCGATCGCTATGGTCCGAGAACTTCAAGGCCATCTCGACCGAGCGAGCGACGCGCGGTTCGAGGGCGTGCTGCTCGAGCTGCAAGCCGGGCGGGTGCGCGAGGACCTGGCGTGGAATCTGGGGGCTGCCATCGACGACGCCGGCGGTCCGGTGTGGGTGTGGCTCACCGGGCTGACGGATGAGGCCGCCGGGCCCGAGCAGCTCGAGCTGGCGATGCGCGGGGCCGGGGCGTGGATCGAGCCGGGGCTCGACGTGGCCTGGGACGGCCCGGCGAGCAGCACGAGCCTGATGCCCGAAGGGGCCGATCCCCAGCGGATGATGCGCGAGCGGTACTCATCGTTGTGGATGGCCTGCGAGCGGCGGGGGGCCAGCACGCGGCTGGCCGAGGGGCTGCTGCGGCCTTCGGTGCCGCTGCGGGTAACGCGGCTGGTGGCGGGGGAGTGCGAGCTGGTCGAGGGGCCGGTCGCTCGGGGTGAGGACGGCGGCATGGTGACGCTGGTGGAGCCCACTGCCGGCGGCGCCACGAAGGGGCGGATCTCGCCCGAAGTCGCTCTGGCACTGAAGATGGTAGACGGCGTGGAGCGATCATCCCGCCAGGTCATCCGGCAGGCCCTCGGGCACGAGCGATCGCGCGGGCTGCGCACCGAGCGGGCCAGCGTGGAGAGCGATCTCGACGAGAAGATCGCCGAGGGGCACCGGCTGATCGGGGTCGCACGGGCCGAAGCAGCGCTGGCCCAGGACGTGCTCCGCGAGCGGATCGAGAGCGGGCTGGGGCGCGGGGCCTACGAACGGGCGGTACGCGAGCGGGCCCGCAGCACGCTGGTCGTCGTGGGGCGGGGTGAGGCGGCGCTGCGAGCGTTCGAGGCCATCGCGGCCGATCGCCCCGAGGTGCTGCGGACGCGGGCACCGGTGCAAGCCGACTTACCGGGTGTGGAAGAGACGGCCGCCAAGGCTTGGGCGCGGGAGATCGAGTATGTCCGGCGCGGGCTGGCGGGCACGCGGGCCGATGCGATGGCCCAAGCCGAGGGATAGTGCGTAGACCGAGGCCCCCCAAGGGATCGGGCGGGTGCGCGGGCCGCTATTGTGGCTGGTATGAGCAATGCCAATGTGACACATCACACGCAAGGCCACCCAACGGTGAACGGTCCGATTGTTACTGGGGGTAGGCGGCCGGGGTCGAAGGGCGCTTCGTTGCTGGCATCGGCAAGCCATGCAGCGGATCTGCGAGAGGCGTTTTGGCACGACATGTGCCGCGAGATCCTGACCACGCTCTCGGCCGAGGGGCTCCGGCGGGCCGAGAAGTCGCCCGGCGTGGAACTGCCCGGTGGTGGTCAACTGGTGAGCAGCGTTTCGCCCGCACCTCCAGAGCCCGAGCTCTTTGACGGACGCATGGCCGTTCTGACGCATGGGGGCGAGCGGATCGCCATCGGCGAGGTGTACCCCATGCTGGCGTGCGGCATCAGCGGCGACGAGGCCGATCGGGCGGTTTCTCAGGCGGTGGAGTGCAGCATCTTCCAGATCAAGACTCCGGCGGGCGAGTTGTGGACGGTTCCCGTCCACGAGATCCGGGCGTTCCACGCCCTCACCCCCGAATTGATGAAGCAGATCGAACAAGCCGGGCGCCAGAATCGTTCGCGTCGCAGGGGCGGCGAGGATCGGGACATGCCCTTCGGGTTCGAGGCGTACACGTCGCTGGCCAAGGGTGAGCGCGACCGGCAGGAGGCCGATCCGTACTACTCGCCTCCCGGTGACCAATCTCCGCAAGACGACCCGGAATGAAGCAGAGGTGTGCATGACTCGGACGTTGCTGGCAATCCCGGTGTATAACGAAGAGAAGTACGTGGAGCGCGTGCTGGGGCGGGTGTCGGAGTATCTGCCCAACGTGCTGGTGCTCGACGACGGGTCGACCGACGCGACGCCCTCGCTGCTGGCGAAGTTCCCGGTGGAGGTCATCCGCCACGCGCACAACCGCGGGTATGGGCGTTCGCTGATGGACGCGTTCCGGTGGGCGGCGGTCGACAAGTTCGACTGGGTGATCACGATGGATTGCGACGAGCAGCACGAGCCCGCGTCGATCCCCGACTTCATGGCTGCCATCGAACGCGACGACCTGGACGTCATCAGCGGCTCTCGGTATCTTGACGTGCATCCCGAGAACGACGCACCACCCGAAGAGCGGCGGCGCATCAACGGCGTCATCACCGACGAGCTCAATTCGCGATTAGGGTTGGATCTCACCGACTCGTTCTGCGGGTTCAAGGCGTATCGCGTGTCGGCGGTGGAGAAGCTGTGCCTCGATGTCGACGGCTATGCCTTCCCGATGCAGTTCTGGGTGCAGTCTATTGCGGCGGGGCTTCGCATCGATGAGATCCCGGTACGGTTGATCTATAACGACGCAACGCGCTCGTTCGGCGGGCCGCTGGACGACCACACGCACCGGCTGACGCACTACCGCGAGGTGCTGGCTCGCGAGCTGGCGTGCTGCGCCAACAGGCTGCCGCGGCGATGTCCTGCGTGATGGACTCTTTGCTGGAGTCCGTCGCGGTGCGTGCCGAGGGCGATGCATCGATCGGAACCTTGCACGCGCCCGCGCCGGCCAAGGCGGCGGCACGTGCGGAGCTCGGGCTGCCGACAGACAAGCCCATCGTGATGGTTGGGCACCAGGCCGAGGTGTGGCACGCGGGCATCCTGGCGAAGCTGGTCGCGGCGGCGGAGATCGCCAAGCGTCACGACGCGGCGCTCGTGTGGTTGACGCCCGACCAGGACGCCAACGAGCCGACGATGGTGGCGTATCCCGCGCGGACGCACGAGGGGCGGCTGAAGCGGCGCGAGTGGCTTGTCGACGCGGGCGCGTTTGTCAGGCCGGGCACGCCCACGGGCTCGCGGCTGGCGATCGAGCCGGGCGTTGTGCCACGTGAGGCGCGGACGGAGTGGCCGCACGAGGCGGCGCGTGATGGGCTCGGACGCACTCGCGAAGCGTTGATCGGACGCCAGGGCGAGGCGTCGCTGGCGCGGCAGTACACGCTCGCGGCCCTCGACATCGTGCGCGACGTTCTGGGGATCCGCGTCGATCATGTCTTGATGGCCAGCACGATGTCGCGCGGTGCGGCCTTTGGCATGTGGGCCGATCGCATGCGGCGCGAGGCCCGCAACTGCGTGCTGGCGTACAACGGGGCCGCGCAGGCCCTACCCGATGCGCACGTTCGCGATCTCGAGATGGGGCCGCGATGGGAGCTGCCGCTCTGGAGCCTGACGCCCGAACGGCCGCGGGCGGCGGTGTATGGCGATGCCCAGCCCGAGGGGCAGGTCGCGCCGCGGGCGCTGGCGATGACGGGTTTTGTGCGCACACTCTTGTGTGATGCGTGGGTGATGGGCGTGGGCGGCGAGGCGTACGACGACGTGACGCGGCGATGGCTCGAAGCCTGGATGGGGCGGGCCGACCTGGCACCCGGCGTGGTGGCGACGGCAACACTATGGCTTCCATTGCGCGAGGGACCGCTGCCCGACCCCGAGCGGGCGGCGCACGCGGCGTGGCGTGTGCATCACGCGCGACACCATCCGGCAATGCTCGGGCAAGACGGGCGGCAGCGCGAGCGGGACAGGCTCGTCGAGGCGATGCGTGAGGCGCCGTACGCGTCGGTCGAGCGGCGGCGGTTGTTCGCCGAGATGCGTGAGCTGCTTGGCGATGCTCGGAACGCGGGAGCCGATGGACTGAAACGAATGCGTGATGAAGCCGAACTCGAGCGTGAACGGCTGACCGACATGGAGAGCGTGCTCGATCGCACGTGGCCGTTCGCGTTGCATTCGGCTGGGTCGCTGCGCGAACTCGATACCCAAGTGCGTGAGGCGACGGGGGTGCTGGCGTGAGGTGGATTGCGCTCGCAATGCTAGTGCTGATCGGTGCCTGTGGTGAGCAGCATTCTCCGCCGCCTTCGGAAGGTGTGCGCATCGCCACGACCAGCCCGGCGGTGGGCATCATGCTGCGAGACTTCGGGGCCGAGGGTCTCGCGGTCGGACGATCGGGGTATGACGTGGCGCTCGACCCATCGCTGCCGGTGGTGGGGGACGCGGCGGGCATCGACCTGGAGCAATTGTCGGCCACGGGCGCGACGCACGTGTACGTCGAGACCGGGGCGTCGGCGCCGCCGGCGGGGTTGGCCGGGCTCGCCGAGGATGTTGGATTCGAGGTGCGGGCGTTCGAGTTGACGACCCTGGAGCAGCTCATCGAGCTGGCCGATGGCGTGCATGGGTTGGTGTCGAGTGAGATCGATGCCGGTGAGTTGCCTTCGGTCCGGTTCGCGAGCGCCCTGGAGGCCGATGATGCGTTGGCGGATGCGGGGCGGGTGCTGCTGCTGATGCCCGGCGAGCCCGCTGCGGCGCTCGGGCCGGGGTCGGTGCATCACGAGGTGCTGGTGGCCATCGGCGGGGCTTCGGCGCTCGACGTGGGGCGGCCGTACATGCCGCTGGACGCCGAGGACGTGCTGACGCTGGCGCCCGATGCGGTCGTGGTGCTGGCCCCGGGGAAGGTTGGCGATTGGCAGGAACTGCTCGGCCCGCTGGCGGAGTTGCCGGTGCCGGCGATTGAGGCCGGGCGTGTGGCGGTGTTTCGCGATGACGAGGTGTTGATGGCCTCGACGTCGACGCTGCGGTACGCCGATGAGCTTCGGCGGCAGCTCGGGGCGTGGGCGCGCGAGCCGTAGGGCCCGTACGATGGGCCGATGAACGAGACGCAGAGCCCGACCAATACCCAGCTCGACCCGGTTGCCATCCTCGATGAGCGATTCAAGGCGGCCATCGCGCGCGCCTTCCCGGAAGTGGCGGGCAGGGCCGACCCGCTGATCGCCCCCAGCAAGAAGGCGGCGCTGGGCGACTTCCAGTGCAACGCAGCGATGGCGCTGGGCAAGATGGTCGGCAAGAACCCACGCGAGGTGGCGGGGGCCATCGTCGAAGCGGTGGACCTGAGCGACATCGCCGAGCCGGTGGACGCGTCGTCGATCGCCGGGCCGGGGTTCATCAACGTCACGCTGCGGGGCGAGTCGCTCGCGGGGTTGCTGGGCGAGCTGGCCGGAAATGACCTGGGCCTGCCGCCCGTGGGCTCGCCGCAGAAGGTTGTCGTCGACCTGTGCGGCGTGAACCTGGCCAAGCAGATGCACGTGGGGCACATCCGGGCGATCGTGATCGGCGACGCGGTGGCGCGCACGCTCGAGCGGCTGGGCCACACGGTGGTCAGGCAGAACCACGTGGGCGACTGGGGCCTGCCCATCGCGATGGTCGTTGATTTTCTGCATCGTGAGAGCGACGCGGGGCGTGTTGACCTGGATGCGATCACACTCGACGACCTCGATGGCATCTACAAGGCCATGAAGGCGCGCACCGGCGCAGGGCGCACGGGGCTGCGTTTGGCAGAGAAGTGGGACCTTGGGCCGAAGGTGGTCGCCGAGCTCGAGGCCGAGGTGGCCGACGCGGACGAGGCGATGGCCCAGGCCAAGGCGACGCTCATCGCGTTGCAGGGTGGCGAGGCCTGGGCGGTCTCGTTGTGGCAGCGCATCAGCGACATCACGATGGGCGCGTGCATGGACGCGTGCCGCCGGCTGCACACGCGCATCGAGATCGGCGATAGCGCGGGCGAGTCGAGCTACCGCGACGAGCTTGCGCCGATGGTCGACGACCTCATCAAGCGAGGCGTGGCCGAGGAAGACGGCGGGGCGCTCGTCGTGCGTGGCGAGGGCAAGGATCCGCCCGCCCTGATGCGCAAGGGCGACGGCGGATTTCTGTACGCCACGACCGATGTGGCTGCAATCCGCCGGCGCGTGCAGGACATCGGCGCGAGCCGCGTGATCTATTGCGTCGACGTGCGGCAGGCGATGCACTTCCGCCAGGTGTTCGCAGCGGCGCGCAAGGCCGGGTTTGCGACGACACCCGAGGGTGTTGAGGCGAGCCTGGAGCACGCGGCGTTCGGCACGATCCTGGGCACCGATGGGCGACCCTTCAAGACGCGGTCGGGCGAGAGCGTGAAGCTGCAGGACTTGTTGGACGAGGCGCACGATCGCGCCCTTTCGGCAGCCGAGCGAAGCGAGCACGTCACCACGACCGAACGCGAAGCAACCGCGGAAACTGTTGCGATGACGGCGCTCAAGTTTGCCGACCTGTCGAATGACCGTGTCCGTGACTATGTGTTCGACTTCGATCGCATCCTTGCGTTCGAGGGTGACACCGGGCCGTACCTTTTGAACGCCCTCGTACGCATCAAGAGCATCTTCCGCAACGCGCAGGAGCGCGGTGTTGGCGATGGCTGGAAAGACGCCGCGATTTGTGTCGAGCACGACGGCGAAAAGCAACTCGCGATGGCCTTACTGCGATACCCGTCGGTCGTCCGCGCGGTGGGCGAGCACCTGGAGCCGCACCGGTTGTGCCAGCACCTGCTCGAGATCGCCAACAGGTTCAGCGGCTTCTACCAGGCGTGCCCGGTGCTCAAGGCCGAGGACGACGCCACTCGTGATAGCCGGCTGCGGCTGTGCGAACTGACGGCCAGAGTGCTCGAGGACGGGATGGGCGTGCTGGGGTTGCCGACGCTCGAACGGATGTAGTGCACGCCCTTCCCCCGATGGGACCGGCGGAAGGGTGAGGAAAGAGCGCACAAAAAAACGGGCGACCCACACCGGGTCGCCCGTTCTGATATCAAATCAGACCAGTGCCGCTCGGATTAGAACGAGAGGATGAACTGGGTGCGGACGCCGGCTTGCGGATCGCCGTTGTCGGGCAGGAGGCCACGCGAGGGCTGGCCACCGGTGAAGTAGGTGTCGGCGACGGTCTCGAAGATGAAGAACACGTCGGCGGTGAACTTAGCGCTCTGGTCGCCATAGACGTAGTGGTTGTAACCGAAGGTCAGCGAGGCGAAGTCCTCGACGCCCGTGGTATCGGCCAGCAGGTAGTCGAACCGGCCGAAGACCTCGTTGTTCTCGTCGAAGCGGTACCCGGCCTGGGCGATGAAGCCCAGATCGGTGGAATCACCGGCCATGCCGAAGTCGGCATCCTGGAAGGTGAACGCACCGAAGACGCTGACGCCGTCCTGCTCCCACTGGGCATCGGCGGTGATGCTCAGGAGGTCGAGCTCGGTGGTGGCACCACCAACGGCGTAAGTGCCGTCGCCCATCTGGTAGAAGATCGCACCACCGACGCGGAGGGCCTGCTCCTGGCCCTGGGTCGCGGTGAAATCGTCGAAGTCGCTCCAGGCACCCTCGAACTTGTAGTCGAAGCGGCCGCCGATGGAGAAGTCGGCTTCCATGGGGCTGTCGAATTGCGTGTTCGCGGTACCGAAGCCATCGGAGAACGCGGCCTGGACGCGGTAGTCGTCGTCCTCGTTGCCGGCGTAGGTGAACATGACGCCCTGGCTGCGGCCCTGGCTAAAGAAGCTGTTGATGAACGACCGGTCGACAGCGAGTTGCTTACCGGACGAAACCGACTGCTCGTACAGGAAGGGCAGCTTGAACTGACCAAAGGTCAGCTTGGCCTCGTCTTCCATGCCCGGGACCGGCATGCTGACGTGGGCATCGAGCAGCACGAAGGTACCACCCGAAATTTCGAAGTTACCCTGGATCTTGTAGCTGAACTCGCCGAGCTCGCCCTTGGCACCAAGGCGAGTGCGGCTGCCCTGGAAGCCATTGGCGTAATCCTCGGCGCCGGGGCCACCATCATCGATGAGGGTGACGTTGTACCCGAACTGGAGACGGCCGAAGATCTCGGGGTCCGTTGTGGCACCTTGGCCGAGCGTGGCGCGCGAGGCATCGGTGCGGGTTTCCGCAGCGAACGAGCGGGCTTCATCCAGGCTCGACGTCTGAGCAATCGCGGTGCCACCAAGGCCCATTGCGAGGCCCGCGAGCAGCACTGTGGCCTTCTTGTGACTCATCTACGAGACTCCTTCTTCGAGGTCTTGAGGGCGGTTTCGGCCGCCCGACTCTGTCACCGTGCCCGGCCGCACGTTGCATTGGCCGGTCGCACGTTGAGACCGATGATCGGGTTCCACCCAGTCCATCGATCGATCGGGCTCGACCATGAGCCCCAAACAAGGCTGGCGGTGGCCCATCCTGGGCCGTTTTCGTCAGCCAACCCGGCATCCCCAAGATGCCGAGATAATGCGTATGTTGCCCTGCGGGACCCCCGGCGGACACGCCAAAGAGCCAGCAGAGCCCGAAAGAACCACTCGGGAAGCCGCTTTGAACGGCCTTGATCCCGCCTGGCCTCGATCCGTTACCGGTCGAGAGCCGAGAGTGTAGCAAGCAACTTAGCCCTTGCCAACTACTGGTCCAGTCCGTTTTTCGGCCCGATGCATCTGTGGACACCAGAATCTGCACATGAATGCGAAGATATGTTAAAGTCGGGTGTAGCAGCCGTTGTAGGAGTGTGACCATGCCCAAGAATCAGCCGACCAATGGGCCCCAGGGACGGGCCAGGCGGGTTGAACGAAAGGGCAGCGGCATGGTCGCGAGCGGCACAACAGGCGAAGAGAAGGTCATCCTGATCGTCGAAGACGAGCGGGACCTGTCGGATCTGCTCGAATATAACCTGGGAACCAATGGTTATCGGACAATTACCGCCCACACCGGGCGGGAGGGCCTGTCGATGGCGCGGGCCCATGGGCCCGACCTGGTCTTGCTGGATCTCATGCTGCCCGAACTCCCCGGGACCGAGGTGGCCAAGCAGATCCGGGCCGACAAGGCGTTGGGCCGGGTGCCCATCATCATGCTCACGGCCAAGGGCGACGAGGTCGACCAGGTGGTGGGCCTGGCGGTCGGAGCCGACGACTACGTGACCAAGCCGTTCTCGATGAAGGTGCTGCTGGCGCGGATCGAGGCGGTGTTCCGCCGATCGCACCAGGGCGGACGCTCCAGCGAGCAGGTTCTGCGCTTGGGCGGAGTCGCGCTCGACCTGGAAACGCATGAGGCCACGCTCGAGGGCAATTCGATTCCGTTCACGCTCACCGAGTTTCGATTGCTCTCGGCGTTAATCGAGGCCGATGGCAAGGTGCTCTCGCGGGCCGACCTGATGAGCCATGCGATGGGGCCGGGTGTGACGGTGACCGAGCGGACCATCGACGTGCACATCACCAGCATCCGACGCAAGATGGGCCGATGGGGCCAGCAGATCAAGACCGTGCGGGGCGTGGGCTATCGCGCGGTCCACGAATTGACCCCGGCATGATGCGGCCTGGCCGTACGATCTGCAATGGGTGAGCGGAGCCAACGCTGGTTTGTGATTGCCGGCCTGGCGGGCGCTGGTGCTCTGGTGCTGATCTTGATCGATGCGCTGCCAATCGTGGCGGCGGGGCTCATCATCGCCTCTGGACTGGCGGTGTGGCGTGGAGCGGTCGCCACGACAGCCAGCGCCAGGATCGCTCGCGATGACGCCGGCAAGGCCAGGGCGTCGCTGGCATCGCTCGAGGCGGTGTATCGCGAGCTCTCGATGTTCTTCCAGACGGTCGATGAGCCGCTGCTGGTGTGCGATGAGCGGCAGGCGGTGATCCTGGTGAACGAAGCCGGCTGCCAATGGTTGGAGATGGCTCGAGAAGACGTGCACGGCCGTCGCATCGACGAGGTGTTTACGAACGCCGAGGTGCTCTCGCTGCACGCGCGGGCGTCGCGCGGCGAGCGGTGCCGGCGTCGAATCACGATCACGGGCGAGAACGGGTACCGGGTCGCCGATGTTTCGGCGGTGCCCGTGCCGGTCGAGCGTGGAGCGCACGACGATGGCAAGGGCGTGCTGCTGGTGCTGCGCGATGTGAGCGAGCTGGCGCGGGCGCTCGAGATTCGAACGGACTTCGCGGCCAACGCCTCGCACGAGCTACGGACGCCCATCGCGGCGCTGCGGGGTGCGGTCGAAACGCTGCAAGGGCCCGCCAGCCGGGATGAGGCGATGCGAACGCGGCTGCTCTCGATGCTCGACGAGAACGTGTTCCGGCTGGAAGACCTGATCCGTGACCTGCTCGACCTGTCGAGGCTGGAAGCGCTCGAAGGGTCGGCGAAGCTGGTGCTCGTGCCGGCGAGCGAGTTGGTGCGCGTGCTCGCCCAGAACTTCGAGGCCATGTGCGAGCGCGGGGCCGTGACGCTTCGATTCGAGATCGATCCAGAATTGGAAGCGTTGCGGACCGATCGCAATCTCGTGACCATCATCCTGCGGAATCTCATCGAGAACGCGATCAAGTTCAGCGATAAGGGCGACGAGGTGCTGGTGCGCGGTGTCGTGGAACCCGGGGCCGACCCGAACGCGGCGCGCACGTGCGTGTTCGAGGTGATCGACCAAGGCCAGGGCATCCCGCTCGCCATGCAGCAACGCATCTTCGAGCGCTTCTACCAGGCCGACACGTCGCGCGATGGCAGCAAGGTCGCGCGGGGCACCGGGCTGGGGCTGGCGATCGTCAAGCACGCCGTGCGCACGCTGGGGGGCACCATCAAGGTCAAGAGCGTGTGGCAGCGGGGGACGACGATGACGGTCGAACTCGCTGGCGCCGTTCCCACATCCGACAAAATCGACGCTTAGCGCGGGGCCCACGCAACGCCGTGGAGTTGCCGCAGTCGGCGGGCCCAGGCGTTGAGCAGTCGCTCCTGGGCCACTTGGTCACCATCGGGGTCGACGTAGGCGGTCAGGGCGAATGTGCCGTCGCCAAGGTGGGTGGCGGTTGCAACGCCATCGCGGTTTTCCACGACAATGAACGAGGCCGTGTAGGTTTCGCCGTCCCACGAGCCCGTCAGCAGAGCGGCCTCGGCGGCTTCGAGACCCACGCCCAGGGCGCGGGAGATGTCGTCGCGGTCTCCGGAAACCGGGCCCTTAGTCGTTGGGCCTGGGGTGGGCACGATCTCGTAGCCCGGCCCAACAGCGCAGCCGGCGAGAAGGGCCATAGAAACCAAGAAAAATATGTAGGATTTTGTTTGGTTCTTCATGGGCTTGGCCGATTGGCCTCAGGTACGATTGCCCGAGAGACGACACTGACGCTATGGGCCGGGGCCGTGGTGCCCGTTGGTTCACGGTCTGGAGACTGGTGCTTGGAACTGACCATCGAATTTCCCATCGGCCCCGATCCGGTTCGGGTGCTCGGGGTGCATGACCGGAATGTACGCCTGCTGCGCGAGGGGCTCGGGGTGTCGGTGACGCCCAGGGGCGGCATCGTGCGCATCAGCGGGCAAGAGGAGGGCGTGCGGGCGGCCGAGCGGTTCTTGCGCGCCATCCTGCGTCGCGGCGGGCGGGCGTCGACCTCCGACGTGTTGCAGATGCTGGCCGAGGCGGCCTCGGGCGGGCTGGTGGCGCCCAACGGGAGCGACTATCCCGACGTGTCGACCACGCCGGGGCTGGCCCCCGGTGGGCGCGGGCCGATGCGTGTGCCGCCTCGTGATGGCGAGGCGTGGGAGGGCCCACTCGCGGTGTACAGCGGCGGGCGGCAGATCCGCGCACGCACGCCGGGGCAGGAAAACTACCTCGAAGCCATCCGGGCGAACGAGCTCGTCTTCGGCATGGGGCCGGCGGGCACGGGCAAGACGTACCTGGCCGTGGCGGCTGCGGTGCATTTGTTGAGGACCGATCGCGTGCGCAAGCTGGTGCTGGTGCGGCCGGCGGTGGAGGCGGGCGAGCGGCTGGGCTTCTTGCCCGGCGACATGCAGGCCAAGGTACATCCGTACCTGCGACCGCTGCTCGATGCGCTATACGACATGATGGACGTGGGCACGATGGAGCGGTTCATGGAAAGCGGCGTGATCGAGATCGCGCCGCTGGCGTTCATGCGCGGGCGCACGCTGAACCAGGCGGCCATCCTCTTGGACGAGGCACAAAACAGCACGGTGGGACAGATGCAGATGTTCCTGACGCGCATGGGCGAGGGATCTCGCATGATCGTGACGGGCGACCCCACGCAGATCGACATCCCCGACCCCGGCGGCAGCGGGCTCATCGACGCGGCCCGGCGGCTGCGGCGGGTGCGCGGGGTGGCCTTTGCCGCCCTGACACGTGAGGACGTGGTGCGGCACCCGCTGGTGCAGCGGATCATCGATGCCTACGGCGATGATGATCGCAAAGAGCAGGCTCCGGCGATGGCCGAGGGGGGCGTTTGATGCGCTGGCCTTGGCAAAAAGCGAAGAGCAGTGGCCGGCGTGTGAGCCTGCGACGCGAGCGTGCGACGCCCTGGGAGAAGTTCCAGCGGCTGATCACCAACCCCAAGACGGGCTACGCGGTGGTCATCGGCACCGGGGCGGCGCTCGTGCTGAGCGTCATTACCTGGTGGGCCAGCTCGCAGCCCATGCTGGCGATGGGGCGGCTGGCCGACGAGACGGTGGTGGCCCGCGAGCCCTTCCGCATGCCCGACCCGGCGCGGACCGACGAGAAACGGACGCTGGCCCGTGATCGGGCGGCTCGCATCTTCGTGATGCGTCCCGAGCTGCGTGGGCTGGTCGATGGGCTCTCGGGGCTGCCGCTCACGCTGCGCGATGCCGACACGCTCGAGCAGGTCGCGCCCGAGCTGCGCGCGCGGTTCGACCTGGACGAGGACGAGCTCGCCGCCATCCGGACGCTGGTGAACGAGGAAGAAGTCGCGCCACGTTGGACCGAAGCCATGACGCGGCTACGAGCAGCGCTCGCGCGGCGGCCTTTTGTCGATCTGGCGACGTGGCAGACCGAGCGGCAGCGATCGGCCCAGCTGGGCGGGAGCGAGGCCGGCGAGACGGCCGTCATCTGGCTGCGCGACGGCGAGGCCGAGACGCAGCCCATCCACACCAATGCCGCGAGCCTGGTGAACGTGGGCAGCCCCGAGCAGCGGCTCGAGGCAGCCGAAGCACTGGCGCAACAGACCCAGCTCGGCGATGCCGCGCTGCGGTCGCTGATCGTCGGGCGGGTGGTCAACCAGACCGAGCCCACGTACCGCCTCGACGAGGCGCAGACCGCGTCGCGGCAGGCGCAGGTGGTGGGCGATGTCGAAGAGTCTTGGGTTGAGGTGCAGGCGGGCCAGGTGATCGTTCGGCGCGGCGAACCAGTCGGGTTGGAAACGATCGGCCTGTTGCGCAGCGAGCGCGAGGCGGTGGCGCAGGCCCGTGGCGTGTTCTCGCTCGGATCGCGGCTGCTGGGCTCGGTCGCGGTGTGCGCCCTGGTGGTGCTGGGGCTGACGATGTACCTGGCGTGGTACTGCCCGCGCGTGACGCGCAACCCCGAGCGGATGCTCGGCATCGCCGGCTTGTTCGTGGCGTGCTTCGCGCTGGCGATCTGGCCGTCGGCCGTCGAGCCACGGCTGGTCATGCTGCTGGCCGTCGCGCCCACGCTGCTGCTGGCGATGCTGATGGCCATCGCGTACGACGCGCGGGTAGCCATCGCGATCGCCGCCGGGCACGCGGTGCTGGTGACGGTGGCGCTCGGGCGGCCCTCCTGGTTCGTGATGATCCCGCTCGCCGGCGCGGCGACGGCGGCGTGGCAGCTCAGCGATATCCGCGATCGGCGCGCCTTCGTGCGGTCGGGGCTGGCCACGGCCCTGGCGCTCGCGGCGGCGACGCTCGGCGGCGGGCTGCTGGGGCGGCCGCTCTCGGGCAAGGGCCTGCTCGAACTCTCGTGGGACATGGGCTTCGCCGCCAGCGGCGGCATGGCGATGGCCGGGCTGGTGTTGTTCATCCTGCCGAGCGTCGAGAAGGCGTTCGACATCACCACGGGCATGAAGCTCATCGAGCTGCGCGACCCCAAGCACCCGCTGCTGCGCGAGCTGCAACGCCGGGCGCCGGGCACATACAACCACTCGATGAACGTGGCGTCGATCGCCGAGGCCGCGGCCGACGCCATCGGGGCGGACTCTCTGCAGACGTACGTGGGCGCGCTGTACCACGACGTGGGCAAGATGAACAAGCCCGAGTACTTCGTGGAGAATCAGGCCGGCGGGCCCAACAAGCACGACAAGCTGAGCCCGGCCATGAGCCTGCTGGTCATCGTGGGCCACGTGAAGGATGGGCTGGAGCTGGCGCGCGAGTTCGGCTTACCGCGCTCGCTGCACCACTACATCGAGGCCCACCACGGCACGACGCTGGTGGAGTACTTCTACCACCGTGCGAAGCAGAAGGCCGCCGACGAGGCCGAGGCAGCGCGCGAGAGCCGGGCGGTGAGCAAGGGTGCCTCAAGCGAGGCGGGCGAGGTGAGCAAGCGCGAGACGAAAGAAGGCGACCTGGCCAACGAGCCGCGCGAGATAGAGTACCGCTACCCGGGCCCGAACCCGCGAACGAAGGAGTGCGCCATCCTCATGCTGGCCGACGCCGTCGAGAGCGCGACGCGCACGATGGCCGACCCGACGCCCAGCCGCATCGACCAGCTCGTGCGAAGGCTTGCCCAGAAGCGGCTGACCGACGGGCAGTTCGACGATTGCGATTTGACGCTCAAGGAGCTTGACGCTGTTGGGGATTCGATCAGCAAGACGGTGGCGAGTATCTACCACGGGCGGATTGCGTATCCGGGGGGTGGGGAGAAGAGGGCTTAGGCCTGGTTTGCAGCACGCCCAATGCCAAAGCCTGCCGCCACGCCTGCGAACAGTGTTCCAGCGTAGGTCAACACCTTCTGCAACAAGTCCGGATCATCTTTCAAAAAGATTACCAAGAACACGACGAGACCAACTACGATTACGAACGCAATCAGAAGAAACAGCTTCGAGCGTGACTCCTGGCGATCATCCCGATCAGATTGCTTGTCCGCGAGGTCGAGCGATTGTTTAATGTGTTCCGGACGGACTTGATTGGCAACTGGATTTGGGAGCGGCCCCGAAGCCATGAGTGCCATCATACTTTCGCGGACAAACGGCGGGGCATTTTCAAGTGCCTCTGCAGCCTCCACTTGAGCAGATGAAGACTTCTGAGCGCCTTCGCGAGAAGAGAGGTCAGATGGGCTAGGCGATTCCGGTGGTTGTGGCGAAGATTCGTCCATGGAATCCCATGTTACGCGGCTCGTCGCGAACGAGAGACCTGTCGAACTGATGACCTATCCGGTTGATCACATCGCGTTCGATTCCGCGTGCCAATAGCAACTCGGAAAGCAGTCGAACTTGCTCCGAAGACAATTTGCCCGAAAGTTCGGCTTCCCGCAATTCTGCCAATGCCCGAAAAATATCGCCAGCATTTGGCTGACGGCGCGGGATACCCCTCATCGCCCAAAAGGCGAGTGAACTCGGCCAATTATCAGATCGCAAGTGTCCCATTGGTTTCTCTCTGGCGACATCTATCGACACCTACGCAGTATATGTCCAGTGGTTCAGATTTTATTGCAAACAATACCCAAACGCCATGTAATCGTGTGTTATCTAGCCATACCACTCCCCCAACACCCCCCGCCAATCCTCCAACCCCTTCACCCCAATAAACCGTTTCCGCACCTCATCCCTTGCCGGGTGGTGATGGGCGAAGCGGATGGCGAACTTGCGCATGGTCTTGCCGGTGTGGTGTTCGGGGTCGCGGGTGTGGGCGTTGACTCGTAGGGCTAGTTCGAAGTGGTCCTCGAGCACTTGTCGCTGCTCGGCGATGGTGGGGGGGCGCGGCTCCTCGCCGGCCATCATGGCGCGGGCCTGGCGGAAGATCCAGGGGTTGCCGATGCAGCCGCGGGCGACGCTGACGCCCGACACGCCGGTGTAGCCGATCATGCGGAAGATGTCGTCGACCTTCCAGATGTCGCCCGAGCCGAAGACAACCCGGCCGGGGCGCTGTTTCACGATGTCGCGGAGCAGGTCCCACCGGCTGGGGCCGACGTACTTCTGCTGCACGGTGCGGGCGTGCACGGTGGCCCAGGCGTAGCCCAGGTCATATGCGGCGTCGAAGATGCGCATGAAGTTGCGAGCCATCTCGGGCGTGTCGTCGAAGCTGCGGCGGATCTTGAGCGTAAGCGCCATGCTCTCGGGCAACGCGTCGCGGACGGCTTTCAGGATTTCGATGGCGCCCTCGGGCTCGGCCAGCCAGTGGCCCCCGCGGGCCTTCTTGGCGATCTTCTTGACCGGGCAGGCGAGGTTGATGTCGATCGAAGCGAAGCTTCGGTGGGAGGGCACGGAGGCACGGAGGCACGAAGGCACGGAGGGATCGGAACCCACTTCGTGCCTGGGTGCCTCCGTGCCTTCGTGCCTCTCGGCCATCTGTCGATACTCCTTCGCCCGCCGGCTGCCTTGTTCGACCATCTTGATCGCCGCCGCGGCCATCTCGCCGGGGTCGCTGCCCATGATCTGGCCGACGAGGGGGTGGTCGTCCTCGCCTCCGGGCACGTTGTCGTGCAGCTCGCCCAGGTCGGCCTTGGCGAAGCCCCGCCCGCCGGCCAGCAGGGTGCGGTCGAGCAGGGCCTCGGTGACGCAAAGCGGGCAGCCGTGGCGGCGGGCGATGATCCGCATGGCCGCGTCGGAGTAGCCCGCCAGGCCGGCCTGGTAGAAGGGGGCGTCCATGCCCGGGATGGTCGCGGGCAGGTGAGGATGGACGCCGTCCTTGCCGATCTGGCAGGCGATGGCGCGCGCGTCGAGGCCCTCGCCGCCGGGGGCGATACCCGGGGCGGGCTCGGTGGCGTTGCGTGAGGCGGTCTCGCAGGACATCGGACAAGGGTAGTGGACGCGGGGGCGTGGCGGGGGCACCATTGGCGATGCGTCGTGGTGCTGCCATCGTGTTTTCGGGGTTGTTCTGGGGTGTGGGGCTGGCCGTGCAGACCGGCTGCGCGTCGACGGGCGAGCTCGACAGTGGGCCGCGATACCCCCAGGCCAGCCAACGCGTCGAGACGCTCGACATCCACGCGTTCCGATCGGGCACACGCCTGCAACTGACCAACACCACGGGCCACAGCTTCGGCCCGGGCATGCTCTGGCTCAACGGCCGCTACGGGTACGCCATCGAAGGGCTCGACATCGGCGAGACGATTCGCGTACCGCTGGGCGACTTCGTCGATGAGCAGGGCCGCCGGTTCGGCGCGGGCGGGTTCTTTGCGGCCGAGCCGCCGGAGCTTCTGGCGCTGGTGGAGCTGACGGTGGAGCACGCCGAGGGTGAGCAGCCGACGAAGTACGGGCTGATCGCGGTGGGGCAGCGGCGGTAATCGCGAGCGCCGGGCCGTACCCTGAGCCCATGGCCAACATCCTCGTCGTCGGACCGCATCCTGATGATCAAGAGCTCGGCATGGGCGGGGCGATCGCCAAGCTGGCCGAGCAGGGGCACGACGTGCTGCTGCTCGACGTGACCAACGGCGAGCCCACGCCGTATGGCGATCCGCAGACGAGGGCCGAGGAGGCGAAGAAGGCCGCCGAGATCCTGTCGCCCGATCCGAAGCAGTTTCCCAACGCCAAGCCGGTGAAGCGGGTGCTGCTGGGGCTGCCCAATAGGTTCGTGGAGCACACGATCGAGAGCCGGCACAAGATCGCCGGCGTGATCCGGGCGCACCAGGCGAGCATCGTCTTCACGCCGTTCTTCGAGGATGCGCACCCGGACCACCGGGCCGTGACGCGGATCGTCGAGGATGCGCGGTTCGACGCGAAGCTGACGGGCGTCGACATGCCGGTGCCCGAGGGTATGGAGGCTGGCGAGCCGATCTATCCCAAGTGGCTGTTCTACTACTACGCCACGCACCTGCGGTGGGTGGCCAACCCGAGCTTCGTGCTGGATGTGACTGGGTACGTGGAGCGCAAGATCGAATCGATCCGGGCGTACCACACGCAGTTCGTGCTGCCGGAGAAGAATCGGAAGATCGTGGATTGGGTCGAGGCGTCGGCGACGTATTTTGGGAGTCGGATTGGGGTTAAGGCGGGGGAGGGGTTCTTTACGAGGGAGCCGGTGGGGCTTGGTGGGCTCGACGGGCTGGTAGGCTAGAGATAGTCCTCAGCATTAATCGTCTTCGGCCCATCGCTCCCCGCCGTGCGCTCGTAGTAACCGTCGCCCTTCTTCTCGAACTTCGTGAAGCCGAGCTCGCCCAGGCGTTTGTTGCTCAGCTGGGTCTTGTTGAGGTCGCTCCACTTGCCGGCGATGGCGGGAGCGCTGATGGCGCGGCGGCAGGGCTTGCCCGTCTCGGGGTGCTCGGTCAGCGGCTCGTCGGCCATGCGCTGGACGTACTCGAAGGTCTCGCCCGTGGGCTCGCCCTTCTTGTCGAGGATCTCGTAGTCGTAGGTCGGCATGGACAATTGTACGTTGGAACGGTCGCTCGCGTTCTGTTCAGGGGTCGGTCAGGAGTCCGAGCTCATGGCCCCCGACAGAATAAACGCCAGCTCCAACGCCTGGGCGTAGTTCAGGCGTGGGTCGCAGGCGGTGGCGTAGTTCTCGGACAGTCGCTCCTGCGTCACACCCGAAGCGCCGCCGATGACCTCGGTCACGTCGTGGCCGGTGACCTCGACGTGGACGCCGCCCAGCACGGTGCCGGCCTGGGCGTGGGCGGCCATGGTGCTGCGAAGCTCGGCCACGATGGCGTCGAAGCTGCGGGTCTTGTGGCCGTTGTCGGTCAGGTGGCCGTTGCCGTGCATGGGGTCGCACAGCCAGACGGCGGGCTCGCCCGACTTTTCCACAGCCTGCAAGATCGGTGGCAGGGCGTCGACCTTCGTCGCGCCCATGCGTGAGATGAGCACGATCTTGCCCGGCTCGCGCTTGGGGTTGAGCGTGCGCAGCAGGGCGACGGCGTCCTGGGGATCGATGCCCGGGCCGACCTTCACGCCCACGGGGTTGGCGATACCGCGGAAGAACTCGACGTGGGCGCCATCCAAAGCGCGGGTGCGCTCGCCGATCCACGGCAGGTGGGTAGTGAGGCAGTAGTGGCCGTCGCGGCGTGGCACCTTGCGGGTCTGAGCGCTCTCGTACTCGAGGTTGAGCCCCTCGTGGCTGGCGAAGAAGTCGACGCGGTTGAGTTCTTGCATCGAGCCCGCGCCGATGAGTTCGGCGAAGCGGATGGCGCTGCGGACTTCCTGGCTCATGCGCTGGTAGCGCTCGCGCAGGTCATCGGTCAGCTGGGCGTTGGTCAGGAAGCGCAGGTCCCACTGCTCGGCGTGGTGCAGGTCGGCGAAGCCGCCCGTCGCCAGCGAGCGGATGAAGTTGAGCGTCATGGCGGCGTGGTGGTAGCCCGCGAGCATCAGGTCGGGGTCGGGCCGGCGGGCGCCCGGGGCGAACTCGGCCTTGTTCACCAGATCGCCGAAGTAGCTGGGCAGCTCGCAGGGCTGGCCGTCGATGGTCTTGGTCTCGGTGGGCTTGGAGCGCGGCTTCGCGTACTGGCCGGCCAGGCGGCCGATGCGGACGACCGGCTTCTGCGATCCGTGGATGAGCACGAGGCTCATCTGGAGCAGGATCTTGAGCGTGGCGGTGATGGTGGCCGGGCTGCACTCGTCGAGGGTCTCGGCGCAGTCGCCGCCGTGGATGATGAGGCGCTTGCCGACCTGGGCCTCGGCCAGGCTGGCTTTGAGGCTCTCGATCTCCCACGAGGTAACCAGCGGGGGCAGGTCGGCCAGGCGCCGCACGGCACGCTCGAGGGCGGCGGGGTCGTCGTAGGCGACGGTTTGGGCGCGCGGGCGGGCCTGCCAGCTTGTGGGTGTCCAGGGCGATTCGACGGAAGTTTGGGCGGTGGAGTTGGGCACGGGCGGCTTTCTTCGCGCGATTTTTGCGCATTGGGGAGAGTTTTTCTATTTTTCGTCGGATTCGCTGAATGGCATGGGGAGATGCGTCGATGCAACCTGCGTTCGGGGTTATCCGCCACTGACGGCGACCGGACGAGATGGACCCAGGCCGCACAAACCATATCGCCCGGCTCAGCAGGACCGAATCGGACCTCCCGGGAACAACAACGCCGCGGCCTCATTGGAGACTCAGGAATGCCCAGGACGACGACGACCCGCCGACGCGGGACCAAGACCGCCAGCCGCACCCACGCGGCCCGCACAGCCCCCAAGCGCCGCACCCGCACGACCGGGAGCACCACCGCCACCAAACGCAAGACCACCAAGCCGAGCACCCGGAAGACCACCGGCAGCAAGGCGACCGGGCGGAAGACCACGGCGCGCAAGACCACCGCCAAGCGGATAACGACCCGCAAGACCGGAACCACGGCCAAGCGCAAGACCGGCACCACCGCCAAGCGCTCGACCACCGGCCGCAAGACGACCGCCCGCAAGACCACTGGTCGCAAGACAACCGCTCGCAAGACCGGCACGGCCGCCAAGCGGACAACGACCCGCAAGCCCAGCGCGCGGAAGACCACGGCGCGCAAGACCGGAACAACCGCGAAGCGCACGACAACCCGCAAGACCAGCGCACGCAAGACCGCGGCCCGCACCACCGCCAGTCGCAAGACCACAGCCAAGCGGACTCCTGCGAAGCGGACCACCGCCCGCAAGACCACGGCGCGCAAGACCGGCACCGCCGCGAAGCGCACGACCGCCAAGCGGGCAACCACCCGCAAGCCGGCCGCTCGCAAGACCACGGCCAAGCGGACCACGGCCCGCAAGACCACCGGTCGCAAGACCACGGCCAAGCGCACGCCCGCGAAGCGGACCGCCGCCAAGCGCAGCACCGCTCGCAAGACCGCGGCCCGCAAGCCGAGCACCCGCAAGAGCCCGGCCCGCCGCGCGACCTCGACGACCCGCAGCCTGACGCTGCGCACGGGTCGCTCGACCAGCCGCCGCCGCGCCGCCTGATTTACTCGATCCCCTGACCGCGCCACGGATGGCACGGTCCTGCTGCTCATACCGGCCCCGATTTGGGGCTGGTTTTTATTTGGGTTCGGAAGAATTTATATGTAGATACAAGAATATGTGTTTGGCGGCTTGGGTTGGCTTTGGAGCAAGAACAGCAAACCCTGCATGGGAACGCACGACACACACCAGCTTGAAGGAGACCGAAAATGCCACGCCTGAACACGATCGACCCCGCCAACGCCACCGGCAAGGCCAAGGAGCTCTTCGACGGCCCGCTCAAGGGCAAGCACCTCAACATCTTCAAGGGCATGGCCAACTCGCCGGCCGGTCTCCAGGCCTACTTGGGCATGTCCGGGGCTCTGGCCGAGGGCTCACTGTCCGGGGCCGAGCGAGAGATCATCGCCCTGGTGACCGCCCAACAGAACGACTGCGACTACTGCCTGGCGGCCCATACGCACATCGGCAAGGGTGCCGGGCTGAGTGAGGCCCAGACGGTCGAGGCCCGCCGCGGCGAGATGGGCGACGAGAAATACAACGCCCTGACGACATTCACCAAGGCCCTGCTCGACAAGAAGGGGTTTGCCGACGAGGGCGACCTGAAGGCCTTTAAGGGCGCCGGATACGACGACGGCGACGTGGTGGAGGTCATCGCCAGCGTGGCGCTGAACTTCTTCACGAACTACTTCAACCATGTGAACGGGACGGACGTGGACCTGCCCACGCCACCGGCACTGGAAACCGCCGGCGCCCGATGACCAGGATCTGACGAGCCCCTCGCGCGAGCGAGGGGAATGGATGTGAATACCAATGCGAAGTCCCCTCGCTCGCGCGAGGGATTCGTTTTGCGCTCGTGTATTGTTCAGCCCCGGCTCAGGCGATTGGCACGGTGCAAGGCCAGAGCCGCGAGCGCCATCGCAGGCAGGGCTACCAGCGCGAGCACAGCCCAGATGGCGCCGGGCGACGGATGGCGCACGACCAGCCCACCCGCGGCCATCAGGCATGCGGCGGCCACGATGCACAGCCCACCCAATCGGGCGGCGCGGACAGCCGGGCTGCACCATAGCCCGGCGGCGTTCTTACGCTGGTTGTGCAGCACGGGAGCCTCTCTCTACAAGCCTCTGCGCGCCCGACAAACGACAGTCAGGCGGAGGAATCTATCAGCCGAACCACGACGAATCCAGCACCAAAGTGGCGCGATGCGCTCGGGTGCGGTACAGTGGATCGTGCCAGCCGCAACCACACCCAAGCCGAAGACGAAGCCCAAGTCGAAGCTGCCCAAGCCCTTGCGCCCGAAGGGCAAGCAGTTGCCTGACTGCCGCGTGTATGTTGGCGATTGCCGGGAACTCTTGCCCAACATTCCCGAGTGCGCCAGGAGCCAGGTCGACCTTGTGTTCGCCGACCCGCCCTTCAACTGGGCCCGCGGCTACGACAAGTGGGACGACTCGATGCCCGACGAGGAGTACTGCAACGTGACGCAGAGCTTCGGGCCGCCGGGCGAGGTGACGGCGTTCACGCAGCGTTGGATCGACTTGTGCATCGAGGCCCTCACGCCCACGGGCAGCCTGTGGATCAACATCCCCGACGATTGGGCGGCCGAGATCGTGGTGCATCTGAAGCGGCGCGGGCTGCACATGGTCAACTGGTGCGTGTGGCATTATCGCTTCGGGCAGAACACCACGGGCCGGTTCATCAACAGCAAGGTGCACGCGTTGTACTTCTGCAAGGACCCGCGCAACCGCACCTGGAACGCCGGGGCCGTGCTCGAACCGAGTGATCGGGCGAGCACGTACTTCGACCCGCGCACCATGGACAAGAAGGACGGCATGCCCGCGGGCATGCGCGTGCCGATGGACGTGTGGTACGGGCAGTACTGGGGGCGCATCCAGGGCAACAACCTCGAACGGCGGGGCAAGCACGACAACCAGTTGCCCGAGCTGTACCTGTCCAGGGTGGTCCAGTGCTCCAGCAACGAGGGCGACCTGGTGCTCGACCCCTTCACCGGCAGCGGCACGACAGCCGTGGCGGCGACGGCGCTGGGCCGGCGGTACGTGGGGTGCGAGTACTCGCCCGACATGGCCAGGAGCGCCATCGAGCGGGTGAGCAACGGCCCGGTGCGCGACCTGCGGGCACCGGCGCAGGCGACGGCGATCTTTAAGCCGCGGAAGCGGCGGATGGCGACAGAGAAAGAGGCTTGAGGCTTAGCGCGACACCTGGCCCGCGAGCGTGGCCAAGGCCGTCAGATCCTGGGCATCGACGATGCGGTCGATCTGCGGCTCGGGAACGCCCTTCTGCTTGAGCGCGGCGCGGGCGCTGTTCCACAGGCGTTTGATCGGCGCTTGCTTGCCCTCGGCCGTGGCGATGTAGAGCTCGGACACAACGTCACCTAGACGCGTCTCGACAATAGCGTCCTTGTTCGCGTAGTAGCGGTTGACGATGCGTTGCTGGTTGTGGGAGAGGTCTGGGCGCTTGGCCATAATCAACTCAAGCTCTGCCAGCCCAAACGGCTCAATCCTTGTTGCGACGCGGCGGTGCTAGCTCGCGGATGCGCTTGTTGACGGCCTTCCGGGCGGCGCGGCGGCGGCGCTCGCTGGGCTTCTCGAAGAACTCCCGGCGCTTGATGTCCTTCGTCAGCCCCTCTTTTTCGCAGAGCTTCTTGAAGCGCTTCATCATCTGTTCGACGGATTCGCCGCCGCGAGACTTGATGCGGATCGCCATAAGAACGTGAACCTCCATCCCTCGGTCCGCGGCCCATTCCACCAGGCCGCCAAGATCGGGAACCTGAAGGGTTGGTGCCGGGCCCGAGCAAGTCAAGCCGGCGTAGCCTCAGCCCATGCTGGTCGACATCTCACCGCCCCTCTCGCCCGCCACGGCCGTCTTCCCCGGCGACACCGCGCTCTCCCGCACGGTGCTCATGGACACGGCCCGGGGCGACCACCTGACGCTGAGCACCCTCACAAGCACCGTGCATGTGGGGTCTCACGCCGACGCCGAGAGCCACTACAAGCCGGGCGGACGGCCGATCGACCAGCACCCGATCGAGTTGTACTTGGGGCCCTGCGTAGTCGCGCCGGTGCGGGCCGAGCCGGGCAAGCGGTTCGGCGTTGACGCGATTGACGAGAAATGGCTCGAGGCTGTGGCGGGCCTGACCGACCACGGCCAGCCCGGTAGGCTGCTGCTGGCGACGGGCACCGGGGGCAATCCCAAGATATTCCCGAGCGATCTGTCCGCCCCGGAGCCCGGATGCATCGACGCCCTGGTCGCGCGGGGCGTTCGACTGTTGGGGGTGGATACCCCGAGTGTGGATCTTGCTGATGCGAAGGAGCTCGTCGGCCACGCCGCGTGTGCGCGAGGCGGCGTATCGATCATCGAGGGGTTGGTGCTCGACGACGTAGAGCCGGGCATCTGGGAATTGATCGCGCTGCCGCTGAGGCTGGTTGGTTTTGATGCCAGCCCCGTGCGTGCGGTGCTGCGGCGATAATCACCGATACCACGTCCTGATCGACAGTGTGCCAAGGAAGAAGGAGCGAGGCATGCCCCATCGTGAACCCCCGGTTTGTGAAACGCTCGAGCCCCGCATGCTGCTGAGCGTGAACTTCACGATCGACTACACCTTTGATGCCAACGGCTTTTTTGACGACCCGGTTCGGCGCGAGGTGATCGAGGCGGCTGCCGACTATCTGGGCTCGCTGCTGGACGACTCGTTGAACGCCATCACCCCCGGAGGCGGCAACGAGTGGAGCATCCGATTCACCGACCCGGCCACGGGCATGGCTGCCGAAGTCGACGACCCGACCATCGATCAGGACGAGTTGCTGCTGTTCGTGGGCGGCCGTGATCTGAGCGGCGACACGCTGGGCCTGGGCGGTGCGGGCGGATTCCAGGCCAGCGGCAGCAGCGCGTTCGTGCTGAATATCGAGGGACGCGGCCAGAGTGGCGCCACCGGGCCAGAGGCGGGCCAGAGCGACACCAGCCTCTGGGGCGGCAGCATCGTCTTCGATGCCGACACCAACTGGCACTTCGGCACCACCACCAGCGGCCTAGCGGGCAACGAGCACGACTTCTACTCCGTCGCGCTGCACGAGATGGTGCACGTGCTCGGGTTCACCGACGGCTCGCCCGCGTTTGCCAACCTCATCTCGCCCAGCGGCGAGTTCATGGGCGCCGCGGCGATGGCCGTGAGCAGCGACACGCAGCTCGACACCGACGACTTGGCCCACTGGCGCGAGGGTCTCGCCAGCGCGGGACAGGAAACCGCGATGGACCCGACCTTCTCGCGTGGCACGCGCAAACTACTCACGCCGCTCGATTTCGCCGCTCTCGAGGACATCGGGTGGGAGGTCAACGTGATGCGGTGGCCGGGTCGTGGCGCGTCGATCTCGCTGAGCCCGTTCACGGGCGGGGGTGTCGCATCGGGGAGCGCATCGCCGGCCAACCCCGGCTTGCACTGGGTCGACGTTTCCGATGCGGGCCTGCTGGACTTCCGCATCACCGCCGACCAGCCCGTGACGCTGCGGCTGTGGGATTCGCAGGGCCTGGTGATCGACGAGGTCTCGGCCGCCGACACCATCACGGGGCTTGGCCTCTCGGCGACCGATCAGTTCTACACCATCGAAGTCATCAGCTCATCGGCGGCGACGTACGACATGGCGGTCAGCAGCGGGGGGTTCGACGAAGTCGCGTACTACCCCGAGGGCTTCGCCTCGGTTGATATCGACCAGACGGTCTACGTCTCCAACCCCACCGACAGCGCCCAACTGTTCACCCTCACGCTGCGGTACGAGCGCGAGGGCCTCGGCCGGGACGGCGACGCGGTCGTTGTCGATCGCGTCATCGAGCCGGGCACGAACGTCGCTATCGACCTCGCGCGCGGCGGCACGTTCGCGACCGATGAGGCGACCGGGCGGCAGATCCTCGCGTCCGAGCCCTATGCCATCGTGCTCAGCTCGACCGCGCCGCTGAGCGCCACGCTCGAGCACGCCGACGTGTTCGGCGGCGAGCGCATCACCACGGCCGAGGGCTTTACGGCCATCACGAGCACGACGTGGTACCTGCCCCGCGTCGAGAAGGCGGCGGGCACGTCCGACTTCCTGGTCTTCTACAACCCGAACTCGCACGACGTGCGGGTATCGGTCTTGCTGAGGTCGCTGAGCGGGCAGATCCGGCTCACGCAAACGGTGCGCGGCGAGGCGCGCGGCGGGCTGAGCATCGGCGACATCGGGGCCCTTGCCGATGGGGCGTACGGCATCGTTCTCACGAGCGAAGCGGTGCTGCCCGCCGACCAGGCCGATCACGACGGCGTGGTGGCCGCGGTGAGCCACTACGACGGAACGGCCGGCGTGGGCTGGACGGCGCTCGGCAGCGTGGCCGCCCAGAGTGCCTCCCAGGTCGTGCCGCTGGCCGACCTGCCGGGCTCGACGACCGAGGTGCTCATCTTCAACCCCGAATCGTCCACGGCCGTGCTCAGCTTCGAGCGCACGACCAGCACGGGCACCGAGACGCTGGCCGATCGCTTCGCGCCCCCGGGGGTCGCCACCGTCATCACCGTGCCCAACGGGCTGGGGTACAGCTACTCGGTCAGCGGCGGCTCGGCCGTGGTCCAGTTCGTGCAGCGCACGAGCACCGAGACCACCAGCGGCAGCACGCCCACGATCGCGTCGCGCAGCCTTGGGTTCTCGCTGGGAACGTTCGACCCCGCGGATAGTGATTCGGTCCTGCGGCTGGGCATCTACAACACGTCGGCCAGCAACGCGACCGTGACGGTGCGGTTCGTGTTCCTGAGCGGGGCGGAGGTCCAACAGATCGTGACGGTGGACGGCCGGGGCTTCCGCTCCCTGCAGATCGACACCCTCACCGCCGTGCGCGCGCGCATCGGCGATGGGCCGCTGGCGGTGTTCCTCGATTCGAGCACGCCGATCACCGGCGTGCTGGCGGCGCTTGATGGTGAGCTTGGCTGGGCGAGTGGCGGGATGTTGTTGCCGGCGTGAGGCGTGTGGCAGCTAGTCGAATTCCCAGTACTCAGGCTTCCATTCGTGACGCGCGACGAGGACCCAGTGGCACTTCGCATCGATGACCCAGGTTCCTTCGCCCCAAAACATGCTGTCTACGACTGTCTTCATGCGCGTGCGCAGCGCCATTGGGCCTCCGACATCTTCTCTGAGCATCGTTGAATCCGGAATCAACAAGACGTCGCAATCAGTGGGAATTCGATGCATCGAGACCACTTCGCCGATGCGTTCGGTTAGTCCATCATGATCCCAACGATCGCGTAGGGCTTGCTTAGGCATGTGTTCCCACACGCTTTCGAGAGCAACACGAATGTTGATCGTGGGCGGATTTGCCCGAGCACGACCACAGAGCATCCAGGCAATAGATTCGAGTTCTGCAGTAGCCACCGATTCACACCAGGGTAGCGGATAACCTACGCCATCGAGAAATTCTGCCTCAACGGATGAACGGTCGTCGCGCAGTCGCGTCAACCACTCGACACTCCTCCAAGGGTAATAGCGCACGTTCTTATGCTTCCGGCCGCATGAACGGGAACGGGATCACCTCCCGCAAGCTCGCCCCACCAGTCAACAACATCGCGAGGCGATCAATGCCCAATCCAATCCCACCCGCCGGCGGCATGCCCACGCGCAGGGCGCGCAGGAAGTCCTCGTCGAGCGTGCGGAAGGTGTCGTCGTCGGACTTCGCGCCCTCGAGCTGCTGGCGGAACTTGGCCTCTTGCACGTGCGGGTCGTTCAGCTCGGTGTACGCCGGGCCGATCTCCATGCCGGCAATAAACAGGTCCCACCGGCCGGCCAGCTCGGGGTGGTCATCGAGCGGGCGTGTGAGCGGGCTGGTCGCGCTGGGGTAGTGCAGCACGAAGGTCGGGCGGGTGGTGTCGATGAGTTCTTCGGCCTTGTCCTCGAACAAACGATCGACCAGCAGCCAGTGGTCGGTGGTCTTCGCGTCGTCGTAGCCGGCGTCGACGGCCGCCGTGCGCACGGCGGCTTCGTCGAACATCGAGCAGCCCACGGCCTGCTCGAACAGGTCGCCGTACTTGACCTGCACGAACGGGTCGGCGTAGTTGATCTCCATGCCTTCCCACGGCATGGCCTTCGTCGTCGCGTCGGGGTACAGGCCCTTGTACGCCGGGTCGATGCACACCATCTCGGCCAGGCGGCGCACCATGCTCTCGGCCAGCTCGAGCATCGTGTGGGCGTCGCCGAAGGCCTGGTAGGCTTCCATCGAGGTGAACTCGGGGTTGTGCCGGCGGCTGAGGCCCTCGTTCCTGAAGTTGCGGCTCATCTCGAACACGCGGGGCATGCCGGCGACGAGCAGGCGCTTGAGGTACAGCTCGGGCGCGATGCGCAGCGACAGGTCCATGTCCAGCGCGTTCAGGTGCGTCACGAACGGCTTGGCCGCCGCGCCGCCGGCCTGCGCTTGCAGCACGGGCGTCTCGACCTCGGCGAAGCCCCGCTCTTCCATGAAGGCGCGCACGTCGCGTACGATCTTGCCGCGCAGCACGAGCCTTGCCATGGCCTCGGGGTTGCTCCAGAGGTCGACGTAGCGCCGGCGGAAGCGGGCCTCGGGGTCGCTCAGGCCGGCGTGCTTCTCGGGCGGGGGCTCGATGGACTTGGCGCCGGCCCGAAGGTAGCTCGCCCAGACGGTCAGCTCGCCCGCGCGCGTCTTCATCAGCGGGCCCTCGGCCACGATGATGTCGGCCAGGTCGGTGTGCTTGGCCAGGTTGAAGCCGGCCTCGGCGCAGTCGCGCTTGCTGACGGCCACTTGCAGGTCGCCCGTCGAGTCGCGCAGGTTCAGCCAGACGAGCTTGCCGTTGTCGCGGTGCAATACGACCCGGCCGGCCAC
Source organism: Phycisphaera sp. (assembly GCA_025916675.1). Lineage (NCBI taxonomy): Bacteria > Pseudomonadati > Planctomycetota > Phycisphaerae > Phycisphaerales > Phycisphaeraceae > Phycisphaera > Phycisphaera sp. The sequence goes on along the minus strand of CP098402.1, from coordinate 3,153,557 downwards.
GCGCACGCGTGTGCGGTTGTCCTGGGCTGGCGGCACGTCGGCGTTCGGATCTTCCTTGAGCTTCGCCTTGCGCTCGGCCTCGGCGGCCTGGTGGGCGGCGTCGGCACCGGCATCGTACAACTCGTGCGTGCTGGCCAGCGTTACCAGCCCGTCCTCGCGCACGCCGTAGGGCTTCAGGCCGAGCTTGGCCACGGCGTCGCGGTTGGTTAATCGCTGGCGCACGAACTCGTTGTCGGCGTTGGGCTGCGTCGGGGTCTGGTCGGTGGCGGTATCGCTCATGAGCCAAGACTGTAGGGGAAGCGGCTCAGCCGGGGCCTTGGCCATCGCGTTCGGCGGCCATCGCCGGGCTCTGGGCCCGCACGCGTCGCAGGTCCTTGTCGCCGCCGCCCTCGCCGGGCTCGTCCAGCGTGGTCATGCACCAGAATTCGAGGCGGGCGCCCACCGGCCGCATCGCGATCATCCGCACGCGGCGGCCATCACCAAGAGACTGCGAGGCGTTCTCGATGAGCGGGGCCTTGCCCTCGAGCGCGAGGAAGATGGCCTCGGTCTCGGGGAGCGTCAGCAGCGCGGGCGGCACGTACTCCTCCCGGTTCCGGCGGAGGTAGTCGAGGAACACGCCCGCGGGCAGGGTCAGGCGGCCCACGCTCACGGTGCGGGCGGGCAGCCACAGCGCGCCATCGGGGTCGATGATCGGCTCGACCACAGCCGATACGTAGCGCACGCCATCGGGCATGCGCACGCGCAGGCCGATGGCGATCGCGCCGTCCATGAACTCGACCTGGACTTGCTCGAGCTCTTGCGGCCAGCCGACGAGTTCCCACTGCGAGGCCACCCAGTCGCGCATCGTCGTGTTGAGCCAGGCATTCGAGTCGTTGGCGCTGATCCACATGTGCCAGCGTTCTCTGCCCGGCTCGCGCCGCTGGTAGAGCGCGTTCCACAGGCCGTTCTCGATGGCGACGGCGGTCTGTTCGGTGCGGGGGTCTTCGGTCTTGACGGTCCGCCACCACGCGGGGGCCTGCTCGACCAGCGAGTACGCAACGACCACCGCCAGCGTGAGCATCGCGACGAGCGAGAGGGCGCCAATGACCAGCCATCGGCGGAGACCGCTTATTCTCAAGCTGCTGGGCCGGTCGGGCATCGTTGGTGAATGGTCGGTCGCGCCACGGCCCCGATCAAGCGGGGAGCCCGACCATCTGCCTTGCGCGGCCCTGGAGCGCGCCAGGGCAGACAGATTCCCCCAATGCCAGAATCGGGCCTGCCTCAGCCCTCGCCATTGGCCGGGTCGTGGTCGGCCCGCAGGCGTGCCAGCAGTGGGTCGTCACGCTTGGCCCACATGGCCTCGATCACCGCCTCGGGCACCATGCTCCGCAGCACGTCGGGGTCCTTGCCCATCGCGGCGATCTGCTTGATCAGGCTGCTGCTGATGTATGCGAAGCTCTCGCCCGACACCATAAAGGCCGTCTCGAGCCCCGCGAGCTGCCGGTTGGTCACCGCCTGTTGGACTTCATACTGGAGGTCCGACAGGTTCCGCACGCCCCGCAGCAGGGCGGCCGCACCCTTCGAGACGGCGAAGTCGACGGTGAGCCCCGTGAACACCTCGACGCGCACCGGCCCGTGCTGGGGCTCGTTGGCGCATAACTCCTCGACCAGGTCCCGGGCCATGCCCGCACGCTCCTCGGCGGTGAAGAGTTGGGGCTTGCTCGGGTTGTTCCCGATGGCGACGATCAGCTCGTCGAACAGCGTCCGGCCGCGGCGGATGACGTCGAGGTGCCCGAAAGTTATCGGATCAAACGAGCCCGGGTAGATCGCGACGTGGGGGCCTGGCATCGGCCATCGTACCAGAACCGCCCGCCGCCGGCACCGACTGGACGGGTCGTGCCGCTCGTGGACCCGCCCAGCCGATCAAACAAGGCTGACAAGGCTTGGCAAACTACGTCGTGCAATGGACATTTCTGGTGTTCGGCCATCGGCCTTTGGCCGTGCCCAGCCGAAACCCGGGCCCGTGTGGGCCCCCGGCTGGGCAGCAGTGGCCGCATCCCCCTGCACCGGCCCCGCGTCGTGGTGATCACGGCGCGGGGCTGTTTCTTGTCGACCAGCCCCAGAACACCACCTTGATCGGGGACAAACCCACCTTCACGGTTTCGGCTGCTTACTTTGTTGCTTCCTGGATGAATTCTTCAACGCTATCAGCACGAGCCTGATCTCCCTGCGAAGCCAGGACAACGGCGAGCGCACGCCAGTTCTCGGTATTGTCTGGTTCCATCCTGACGGCAAACGACGCGAAACGAAACGCGTCTTCGCTATCTCCGGCTTCCAACGCCTGGGTCGATGCAAGGGTGAACGTTCCGGGGTGATACACGCCCTCCGCGATAGCCTGCCGCGCGTCCGCCAACCCAGCCTGGTACTCCCCCCGCCCGAATCGAAATCGCGCACGCACTGGAATGAACTCCGCAGTACCACTCTCGATCGCCTCGTCCAGCAGTTCCATCGCTCGCTCACGATCACCACCGAATCCCGGCGGGGCCAGTTCGAGCGAGTATACGAGATAGAGACGCGCCGCTAACAGCGACGGATCGAGCCTGAGTGCGGCCTCCATCGCGGTCAGCGTCCGGGTCGAGAGCGACCACCGTTTCATGGGAGATTGCTCTGCGTCCATCAACCCGATCCCGATCATTCCGGCTTGCAAGTGGTGCAGCGCGTGCTCCGAATCCAGCTCGATCGCTCGATTGATCACCCGATTTGCCGCGGCCAAGTCTCCGGACCGCATGAGGTAACGGGCATGTACGTTGAGCAACGCCGCGTCCTCAGAAGCCGGGTCGATCTGCTCGGCGCGTACCAACTCCTCGCCGATCCGGGGCCACGCGGACAGGTACTGCTCATCGGTAACCGATGTCGCCTGCTTGAATACCCGAAACGATGTTGAAGGGGACAGATCCGCGAGCGACGCGACCCCGAGTCGATCCGCATCGGTCTCAGCCGGGTCGATAGCCATCTTCGGAGTATCGGCTTGTGATGATGCCTTCATGGTCGGCATCGACCAGAGCACAACAGCAACGACGACGCCCATGGCAACAGATCCGGCAAGCAGCCCGGAAGCCAGGATCCATCGCTTCTTCACGTGCAGCGACTCCTGCGACTTCACGATGAGGACCGTGGGACAGATAGCCGCCCCAACCAATATCACGATTCCGAACGTTTCGAGCGCCGCTCGCAGCGTGCTGAGCGAATCGGGAATCGGCATGGCATGGGTGCGCAGATAGATCTGGTGCCAGAGCCAGAATGCCGCCAGCATGTAGATCGAGATGCGTTCGCTAGCCGAACGTGGTGGCGACCCGATCGCTTGGACGCACGCGAGCAGGCCCATGAACATAAGGAGAAAGCTGAAGTCGGAGTTGATCGCAAGGACGCCCCACCGGATCATGCCGGGAACCCCGTCGAGCCCGGCATCCCACTGCATGTGCGTTGGGAGGTAGAGGTGGTACGCGCCCATCATCGCCGTGGCGATGCCCGTGGCAAAGAACCCAGCTCGTGCTGTGTACGTGATCGCAGAGCCCATTGATGTTCCCTTCGTCTTCTGTTGGGCAGAACAACGTGAGCCTGGCTATCAAAAAACTGTTCGCTAGAAACCCCCACGGGCTCAATGAGTCCGTCCATGTGATTGCTTGGATTCGGGAGCGGTCGATTCCGCCGATGTTTGAATACGCTCGGTAGTAGGTGGCTGGTGACCAGACCTCACATCCACGTAAACGGCGTCCGATCCCGCGTCGACACCACGCACTCGATCTCGGGCATCAGATCGACCAGCCGGTCACGCAGGCGTGGGAGGTAGCCGCGCTCGGTGTTGGTGTGGCCGGCCAGCAGCACGCCGCAGTCTTTTCGAAGGAGTTCGAGGGCCTCGTGGTGGGTCATCTCGCCGGTGACGAACAGCTCGCAGCCCGAGGCCAGGGCCGCGGGGCGCAGCGACGCGCCCGCGCCGGGGATGACGCCCACCGTTCGCACGGGCTTGTTTACATCGCCGTCGACGGCCGCCACCTTGACGGCCGGGATGCCCAGGAAGGTCTTCAGCCGGTCGGCGATCTCGGCGGGTGTGGCGGGGCGGTCGAGCACCAATCGCCTGCCCGCACCGGCGTGGCGCACGGGTTCGGGGAGTAGTTCGTACAGGTCGACCGCGGGCTCTTCATAAGGGTGGAACTGCCGGAGGGTCTCCATCGCGATGGGCAAGGCGGCCTTCGAGCAGACCATTTCTAATCTCAGCTCTTCGACACGCTCGAGCTGGCCGATCTCGCCGACGACGGGGTTGGCCTCGTCCTCGGCGAAGAAGGTTCCCTTGCCTTCAACGCCAAACGAGCAGGCGGTATAGGCCCCGATGATGCCGGCGCCGGCGCTGGCCAGGGCGTTGCGAACCTGGTCGGCGTCCTTGTGGGGCACGAAGGTGACGATCTTGATCTCGCGGCTGCCCGGCCGCTCCAGGTGGGGGGTCAAGGCTCGGACGTCGCCGGCGATGCTGCCCTCGGTCTTCGAGCCGCTGATGGCCTCGCACAGCCAGTCGGTCATGCCGCCGGGTGCCGCATCGAGGCTGCTGTGGGGGCTCACCACCGCCATGCCCGTCCTCACGGCCTGCAGCAGCATCGCGCCCATGGCCGTGTCGTCGGTCAGGCTCTTGATGGGGTGGAAGATGGGCGGGTGGTACGCCAGGATGGCCGACGCGCCCGCGGCCTTGGCCTCTTCGAGCACGCCGGGGGCCAGGTCGATGGTCAGCAGCACCGGCCCCGAGAGGGCCTGCGTGCGCGAGCCGACGATGAGGCCGACGTTGTCCCAGCTTCCGGCGTAGCGGAGGGGTGCGAAGGACTCCAGAGCGTTGAGCAGGTCGCCGACGTGTGCCATAGCCGATGGTACGGACGTGGGAGGCCAGATGATCGTTCCGCGGGTACCACGGCTTGCCCGTCGATGACGCGGAATGGCCGATAGGGTTCACGATGGACTCCCTCAGGCTCCGAGCCTTCGCGAAGCTGAACCTGGCGTTGGCCGTCGCGCCGCCGGAGCGCGATGGGCCCAGGAAGGGCTGGCACCGCATCTGCTCGTGGATGCACGCGATCGACCTGCACGATGACGTGACCGTCGACGTCGATCGGTCGCTCAACGGGCCGGCGCTTGACGCGCGATGGGCCGACGATGCACAGGTGCTTGCGGGCGGGGCGCTGGCGTGGCCGGCGGAGAAGGATCTGGCGTATCGGGCGGCATTGCTGCTCGACGAGAAGGCGCCGCTGCGGATCACGATCCGGAAGCGGATCCCGGACGGTGGTGGGCTGGGCGGTGGCAGCAGCGACGCGGCGGCCGTGCTGCGCGCGGGCGATGCGTTGCTGGGCCTGAATCACGGCCCCACAAAACTCCGTGAGCTAGCCATGACGCTGGGCAGCGACATCGCCTTCTTCATCGGCGATACCGACCCGAGCCTGGACGCCCAGCCGAGGCCGGCGATCGTGAGCGGGTTTGGGGAGACCATCGAGCGATTGGCCAGCCCCGCCGACGGGTTCGAGGTGACGCTGGCGATTCCTACGTTTGGTTGCGCGACGGGCGAGGTCTACAAGGCGTTCGATAGCCTCCAACCCGGGCCGTTGCGAGAAGCGGAAGTACGGTCGCTGGCGATGCAATCACCAAGGGTTGCGGCGTTGTTCAATGATCTCGCGCCGGCAGCGGAGGCGGTGCGACCCGAATTGAAAAAGCTGCGCAGTGATCTGGTTCATGGCTGGGAGGCCCCGGTCCACGTCACCGGCAGCGGATCGACCCTGTTCGCCGTCGGTTCGCACGCGGCATCGCATGAGGTTACTACGTTGAGTGCACACCTGATCTGATGACGACATCACCCGATCAAACCGATTCCGTCCTGGTGGGTGTCGACGTCGGCGCTACGGGCTTACGCGCGGGTATTGTCGATGGCCGGGGCAATGTCATCGCCCGCAACAAGCAGGCGACACCCAAGGATCCCGACCAGGCGGCCCGAGCCATCGCGAGAGCCGTCACGCGTGCCTGCGAGGATGCGGGTGTTGCGCTCCCACCGGCCGTCGGCCTGGGCGTACCCGGCCCGGTCGTCGGCAACTCGATCACCGCCGCGATCAACCTCGGCTGGAGAGACGTGCCGCTGGGAGAAATGGTGCGCGAGCACCTGGGTGTGCCGGCGGTGCTCATCAACGACGTGAACGCGGCCGCGCTGGCCGAGCAACGCCTTGGAGCGGCGCGCGGTGAATCGGACATGATCGCGCTGTGGATCGGCACCGGCGTGGGCGGTGGGGCGGTGCTGGGCGGCGAGGTCTACCTTGGGATCGACGGTGTCGCGGTCGAGGCGGGGCACATCATCATCAACGCCGACGGCCCGCCGGACGCGCGAACGGTCGAGCAGTGCTGCTCCCGCCGGGCGATCGTCGAAGCCGTGCGGCAGGGCATGGCCGATGGTCGGGCCAGCTCTGTGAAAGAGGCAACCCCCCAAGCCATCGCCGACGCCTACCGCCAGGGCGACGACCTGTGCGTGTCGGTGGTCGACCACGCCCTGCGCCTCGTCGGCTCGGCCGCAGCCAGTTCATGCGCCATGCTCGGGCCGAGTGTTGTCGTGGTGGGCGGCGCGCTGGTCGAGGCCATCGGGCCGGCGGTCGCTCAGGTTGTGGGCCGGGCCGCCAACGCCGACGCCTTCCCGCCTGGCCGCCCGCTCTCGGTCCGCCAGAGCGTGTTCGGCGACGACGCCGGGCTCATCGGCGCGGCCCTGTTCGCCGCCCGTACAATGGCCCGATGACGACCACTTCCATGCCGGCTTCCCAGACCATCTCGCAATTGATCAAGGCCGACCTGCCCCGGTTAACCGGGCTGCGCCGTGAGTTCCATAAGAACCCCGAGCTGAGCAACAACGAGCACGCAACCGCCAAGCGCATCGAGGCCGAGCTGCGCGAGCTGGGGCTGGAACTCAAGACCGGTCTGGCCACCAACGGCACCGGCATCATCGCCTACCTGCCCGCGACCAATCCCACGCGCACGACGATCGCGCTTCGGGGCGATATCGACGCATTACCCATCACCGAGAGCACCGGCAAGCCGTACGCATCGACGAAGCCCGGCGTGATGCATGCCTGCGGCCACGATGGCCACACGGCCATCCTGCTCGGTGCCGCACGCGCCCTTTCGCAAGTCGAAGAACGATCAAACAACGTGCTGTTCCTCTTCCAGCCGGCCGAGGAAGACGGCGGCGGCGCGGAGGTCATGTGCGACCAGGGCGTGCTCAAGGGTGCCGAAGGCGGCGGACTGGGCGAGCCGGTCACGCGCATCTTCGGCTTGCACGGCTGGCCTCGCATGCCGCTGGGCAAGGTCGGCACACGTCCCGGGCCGATGATGGCGAGCACCGACGACTTCGACGTGCGCATCGTGGGCCGAGGCGGGCACGCGGCCATGCCTCACCTAGCCAAGGATCCGATCGTTGCGGCCAGCGCCGTCGTGATGGCGCTCCAGACCATCGCGTCGCGAGCGGTGAATCCCAACGACGCCGGCGTGATCACCGTTGGCCAGTTCGAGGCCGGCACGGCCAACAACATCATCCCCGACAGCGCCCGCATCGTCGGCACCGTCCGCGCGTTGACCGACGACACGCGAGCACTGCTCGCCGACCGCTTCCGCCAGGTCGTCGAATCGACCGCCGCCGCCCACGGCTGCACCGCCGAGGTCGACTGGCTGCCCGGCTACCCCGTCACGACCAACGACTCGCAATGCGCCGACCACATGCTCGCTGTTGCGCGCCAGACGCTGGGCGACGACGCCGTCGAGATCGTGCCCGAGGCCAGCATGGGTGGCGAGGACTTCAGTTATTACAGCCGCCACGTGCCCGCGTGCTTCTTCCTGCTCGGGTTGTTGCCGCGGGGTGCCGACCCCGACACGGTGCCGCTGCTGCACCAGCCGGGATTCGACTTCAACGACGACGCCCTGCCCGTGGGCGTTCGGCTGATGTGCGCCCTGGCGACGGCCTGAACTCGCTCAGCATCTTTCGACTTCCTCGCCTTCCAGAACGAGTCGACGCCGGCTGCCCAGCGTAGCTCAGTTCACCGCCGCATAGTGCTGCCGTTGCCATTCCCGCCACCGCCGTAGCCGTTGCGGCGTTTGTCCTCGCGCTCGACGGCCACGCCCTCCACCAGCCGCGCCGACAGCGGCCCGAGCACGCCCTCGACGCTCGCGATGAACGCCGGTTCCAGGCGAACGCGCTTGGGGTTGGTTGAGGGCACGGCCACCGGCTCATGCTCGCCGATGCACAGCACGACTTCCAAAGGCGAGGCCGGCCCATCGACGGGCGCACCGTTCTTGACCGACGCGTCGTGCCCGCGCGCCAGCTCGTGCACGGTTTCGAGCGCGAGCGGCCCGTTGCCATTGAGCCGGCTATCGCGAACATACAGCCGCAGCTTGCCGCCCTCCAGGGGCACCGCCTCGATGGGCGTCATCTGCTCGACGATGATCTGGGCATCGCCGCGCGAGCGATCGAGCCGTCCCAGTACGAATTTTGGCGAGTCGTCCTCGAGCAGGTGCGCGTAGCGCTGGTAGGCGTCGGTAAACAGCACGGCGTCGGCGGTGCCCGTGGTGTCCTCGACGGTCAGGATGCCCATCTTCTGCCCGGCACTCCGACCACTCCGCGCCACGATCACGCGGGTGCTCTGCACCATGACGCCAGCGATCACGCGGCGGCCCTGCTCGACGCCGGCCAGATCCCCAAGCTCGTGGCTCGCGAACGCACGGATCCAGGGGCCCCACTGGTCCAGCGGGTGGCTCGAGACGTAGAACCCCAGCGTGTCCTTCTCGTTGCGGAGCGTTTCCTGCTCGCCCCAGGGCTCGATGTTCACCAATGCGGGCGACGGCACTTCTTCCGCCGCGGCACCGCCACCGAACAACCCGCCCTGCCCCGCAGCGCGGTCGGCCGCCGCGCTCTGGCCCGCGCTCACGGCTTGCTCGATCGACGCGACCATCGCCGCCCGCTGCTCGCGAGAATGGACATTATCGAACGCGCCGGCCTTCACCAGGCTCTCGATCGTCGCCTTGTTCACGCTGCGCAGCGGGATGCGCTCGCAGAAGTCGAAGAGGTCACGGAACGGCTCGGGCCCGTCCTCGCCCTGCCGCGCGTTCACGATCGCCTCGATCGCGCCGCCGCCCGCGCCCTTGATGGCCTTCATGCCAAAACGGATGTGCCCGTGGGCCGCGTCGTGCGGCTCGCCGGGGGCGTACACCACCTCGAAGTCTTGCCCCGACAGGTTGATATCGGGCGGCGCGACGTCGATGCCCGTCCGCAGCACCTCGCCGGTCTTCGCGTCGAGCACACGCGTGCGCTTGCAATCCTCAAGGTATGGCAACCAATCGGCCACCTTCTGCGCCTGGCTCTCGAAGGTTAGGAACGCCGCCATGTACGGCGCGGGGAAGTACGTCTTCAGGTACGCAGTCTGGTACGCCACGATCGCATAACCAGTTGAGTGGCTCTTGTTGAAGCCATACCCGGCGAACTTCAAGATCAGCTCGAACAGCTCCTCGGCTCGCGCTGCGTCGAGGCCCTGCGTGCCCGCACCCTCGATGAACTTGGGCTTCTCGGCCGCGATGATCTTCTCTTTCTTCTTGCTGATCGCCTTGATGAGCGAGTACGCCGCGCGCAGCGGGATGCCGCCCAGCTCGTGGACGATCTGCATCACCTGCTCCTGGTACACCATCACGCCGTAGGTCTCGGCCGTGAATCGATCGACGATCTCGTGGACCTTGGGCACCGCCTCCTGCCCGTGCTTACGCCGGTTGTAATCGGGGATCAGGTCCATCGGCCCGGGCCGGAACAGCGCGTTGGCGGCGATAAGGTCTTCGAGCCGGTCGGGCTTCATCTCCATCAGCAGCCGCCGCATGCCGCCCGACTCGAACTGGAACACGCCCGTCGTGTCGCCGCGAGAGAACATCTCGAACACGGTCGGGTTGTCGTACGTCAGGCGATCGAGATCGAGTGGGTGGGGGCCCCCGTCGCCGGCTTCTCGACCCACGGCCTTGTAGATCGCCTCCTCGTCCATCGCGGCGGTGATGAGCGACCGCGCCCGCTCGATCACGCTCAGCGTGCGCAATCCGAGGAAGTCCATCTTCAGCAGGCCCATCTTTTCGCAGGTCGGGCCGTCCCACTGCGTGATGGCCTCGTCCTCGCCGCCGCCACTCTGCTTATACAGCGGCACGAGCTCGTGCAACGGCCTGGTCGCGACGATGACGCCCGCCGCGTGCACGCTCGCGTGCCGCGCCTGCCCTTCCATCACCTTCGCGTTGGCGATGAGCCGCTGGATGGTCTCCTTGTCGGCGTGCTGCTCGGGCGGCAGCTTGTCGTTGATCTTCGCCAGCGCCGCGGGCTTGCCGGCGGCGATGTCGGCCCACTCGGGGTCTTCCGCCTCGGCCTTGTCCAGCGTCATGCCGAGTTGCTCGGGGATCGCTTTGGCCAGCCGATCGGCCGCGGGCAGGCTGATCGCCAGCACGCGGGCCACGTCGCGCACGGCCGCCCGCGCCTTGAGCGTCCCGAACGTGATGATCTGGGCCACGTGCCCGTACTTCTCGCGCACGTAGCGGATGACGTCGCCGCGCCCGTCCTGGCACAGGTCGATATCGATATCGGGGTACTCGCTGCGGTCCGGGTCGGTGAACCGCTCGAACAGCAGCCCGTACTTCACCGGGCAGGCGTTGGAGAGGCCCAGCACGTAGCCCGCCATCGTGCCCACGCCCGAGCCACGGGCCAGGGCCGGGATGCCCTTGGCTCGGCCCCAATTCACGAAGTCCCACACGATCAGGAAGTACGCGCTGATGCTCTTGTCGGCCAGGATCTTCAGCTCTCGATTCAGCCGGGCCCACTTGTCGAACGCATCGACATCGACCGCCTTCTCGCGCGCGGCCTCCGTTCGGTCGGCACCCTCGGCATGCTCGTGCTTGTGCGCCGTGATGTCGGGCCCGTACCGCCACACCATCCCGCCCTCGGCCAGCAGGCGCAGCGCCTCATCGCACTGCACGTTGAGCTCGTCGTGGTCCAGCCCGGCGTCGGCCGCGGGTTCGAGCGTGAACCGCGAGCAATAGTCCTTGTACCACGCCGTCAGATCACCGCCGTACGCCTTGCCGCCGCTGTCGGGCAACTCGTCGGGCGTGCGCACCACCACCACCGGCGCGTGGTTGGCTCCGATCGGCAATTCCACGTCGCACCGCGCCGCGATGCGCAGCGTGTTGTCGCACGCCTCGGCGCCGTCCTCACCGTATTCGCCCTCAAACAGCTCGCGCATCTGCTCGGGGCTCTTGACATACAGCTCGGGCGTGTAGCGCAGCCGTTCCTGGTCGTGCTTGTTCTTGCCCATCGAGATGCAGATGAGCGTGTCGTGCGCGTCGTGGTCTTCGGCACGCAAGAAGTGCGAGTCGTTGTCGCACACCAGCGGCACGTCGTGCTTCCTCGCCAGCTTGATCACGTGCGGGTTGATCGATACCTGCTCGGGCACGTGGTGCTGCATCTCGCAATAGAACCGCGGGCCCGTCCCCTCGTCGGCGAACACACGCTTGTGCCACTCGACGCTCTCCTCCGCGGCATCCCACGACGTCTGGCTGTTGTTGCGCACATAGGCCAACAGGTGGTCGCCCAGCTCGCTGCCCAGGTGGCCGTTGATAGCGATCAGCCCGCTGCTGTGCTGCTCGAGCAAATCACGATCGATGCGCGGCTTGAAGTAGAACCCCGTCAGGTACGCTTGGCTGCATAGCAGCATCAGGTTGTTCCAGCCGGTGATGTTCTCGGCCAGCAGCACGAGGTGGTACCCGCCGTCGCTCACGCCCGTGTAGGTGCGGTCCTGCCTGGGCCGGCCCGGCGGGCACACGTACGCCTCGACGCCCAAAATCGGCCGGATGCCTCGCTGGCGGCAGGCCTCGTACATCGCCACCGCGCCGAACATGTTGCCGTGGTCGGTCACGGCCACCGCGGGCGTCCCCAGCTCCTTGATGCGATCGGTCAGCCGATCGACCCGATTGCCGCCGTCCAGAAGCGAATACTCGGTGTGCAGGTGCAGGTGGGCAAAGCCGCTTCCTAACTGATCCAAGAGATCACTGCCCAGCTGTTTACTCGTTTTGTGTTTGGGTGTGCCACTGCCCATTCCAAGCGATCCTCCGTGATCTGCGCGTCCGACGAGTGACCGTAGCCAGCAGCCGTGCCAGCCGGCGCAATCCGGTAACGTACCACGTCGGCCCGATAAGTCGCACTCTTGTTGGTTATACGCGATTTATCACACAAATCCGTATCAAATAGGGGGATCCGTGTGGGCACTTTCGCTCGTATCCGCTATCGTCTTAATGGAGGGAGGTGCGGCCCAGCCATCCGCTGGCCGCGCTCCGCACAATCTGATTCCGCATAGAGCACTGGGGTGGAACCTCCGGGGTGCCATGCGTGCCGTCCCGCCTCGGCGGGCTGGCTCTGTACCCGCGGGCAATGCGTGAGGCCCGGGGGCGCTCCGGTTGATTCGCGAGAGAACACAAGAGAGAGATCCAAGGGAGAATTGAAGATGCGTTCCGTGATTGCACTCACTGCTGTATTGGCCGCCGCCGGCGCTGCCGCCGCCGACTCGGTCGACCTGACCTACACCGGCTCGGGCAACGGTCGCTCGTTCACCGTCGTCGCCAATGGCACGACCACCGACGTGTTCGCCGGCCAATTGAACTTCGCCGTTGTGAACGGCTCGGGTTCGACCGGCGTCCAGCTCAACGGCCCGCTCATGACCTATTGCATCGACGTGCTCGAGGGCGTGGGTGCCGGCCAGAACACCTACGACTTGGCCGCCCTCGAAGACGCCCCGGTCACCGCCGGCGGCATCGCCCCGGCCATGGGTGCCGAGAAGGCCGCCGCCATCGCCCGCCTGTACACCGCCGCTGGTGGCGATCAATTCACGTCGGATAACGACTTTGCCGCCGCCTTCCAGCTGGCTGTTTGGGAAGTTATCGCCGATTTTGGCACCATGGGCGCGACCCTGGACATCAACAGCGGCGACTTTGAGGTCTCGAGTAGCCTCAACGCCGGCACCCAGTCAGTACTCACCGGCCTTCTGGCCGCCGCCGCCGACGACAGCGTCGCCACCTTCTCGGGCCTCGGCGCCCTGACCAACGAGGGCTTCCAGGACCAGCTCTACGCCGTGGCCGTGCCCCTTCCAGGTGCCGCCGGCCTCGCGGCCGTCGGCCTGGCCGGTGTGGTCGTGACCCGCCGCCGCCGCGCCTGATCCCGCTCAATCCAAACCTCGGGCGTCACAGCCCGATGACGGCAGAATCAACTCCAAACGCCCGCCCCACGAGGCGGGCGTTTGCTTTTGCAGGCGCCTTTCGTCCAACATCCATGATCTTGGTCCACATAGGCCAAAATCGTCATAACCCACTGATATAACGCCATTTAGGCCTCGACAATCCCAGCGTTTCGGGTATGCTGTCACTGGCCAGGCAACCAAGGCGGGAGGAGAGGAGAGACCTCCTGCCCGTTGCCTCGCCGACGCCGCCCAGCCAACACCGCCACTCGTGGGTGGCTGGGCGGAGGCAACAGAAGACCAAGAGGGAGACTGCCATGAAGGGTTCCATTTTCGCCACCGCCGCCGTGCTCGCAACCGCGGCTCTCGCCGCCGCGGACAGCGTCACGATGAAGTTCGTCGGTTCCGGTGCCGGTCGCTCGGCCACCATCCGCGTCAACGGCGACCAGTACAACGTCCATGCCGGCCAGCTCAACCACGAGATCACCGCCCGCACGGGCTCGACCGCGCCCGCACTGGGTGCGCTCGCCACGTACTGCGTGGATGTCTCCGAGTGGGTCAGCTACCAGAACCGCGACTACGACGTCAGCGAGCTCACCGACGCGCCCGTGGGCAACGGCAACAGCGGCATGGACCAGCACAAGGCCGACGCCATCGGCCGCCTCTACACCCACGCCAACGGCCAGCAGTTCGGCACGAGCAACAACTTTGCCGCCGCGTTCCAATTGGCCGTCTGGGAGGTCGTGACCGATCTGGAGACCGAGTCCAGCACCCTGAGCGTCCTCAGCGGCGACTTCAAGGCCTGGAACCTCAACAGCGGCACCATGAGCCACCTCGCCACGCTCCTCGCGGTCGCCACCGATGACGGCATCTCCATCAACCGCCGCATCCGCGCTCTGACCAACGACGGCTCGCAAGACCAGATGTTCGAGGTCGCCGTGCCGCTACCCACGACCGGCGCCCTGGCCGCCGTGGGCCTCGCCGGTGCCGGCTTCTTCGGCCGCCGCCGCCGCGCCTGATCCCGGCCCGATCCGACACCACCGCGCCGACAACCACCGGTCGGCCACATCTCCCGCGGCCTGGACACCGCTCCACCGCGTACACCACCGCCCGCCGAATCCGGCGGGCGTGTTTATGCGCTCCCAAGCACCTAAACTCCGTTCGTGTCCCAGTACTCGTTCAACCACACGCTGGGTGGGGGGCAATCCCCGAGCCCGGGCCCGCTCGCACGGCTGAAGACCGCCCTGATGCTCGGTGCGCTGGTTGTCATCGGCGCGGTCATCCTCATCGGCATCGTGGCCGTCGGGCTGTTCCTGCTGCCCTTCGCGCTCGTCGCCGCCATCGTCGGCTGGTTCCTCATCCGCCGCCGCATCCGCCAGGCCATGCGCGCGATGGAAACCCCAAGCGAAGAGACCACCGGCCGCGAGAACGTCCGCGTCCGCAAGCCCGCGCAGGACAACCCGTTCTAATCAGGCCTGGTCTAATCCGACTTGTTCCAATCAGGCTTGATCGAGCCCGGCCAGCTTCTCGCGCAGTTGCGTGCTCACCGGCCCCACCTGCCCATCGCCGATCTCCCGCCCCTCGATGCGTGTCATCGCCAGCACGCCGAAGCTCGCGTTCGTGCAGAACACCTCGTCGGCGTCGAGCAGGTCCGAGATCGCCAGCCACTGCTTGCGCACCTGCATCCCGAGCCCGGCCGTGATCTCCAGCACCGCCGCCCGTGTCACGCCCGGCAGCACCGGGCTGGGCATCGCGCCCCCCTGGCCCGCGATGTCCGCCTCCTCGCCGCGCGCCACCGGCGTCATCACCGCCCCATCCTTGACGGCAAACACATTGCTCACGCAGCCGCCGCACACGTGATTCGTTATGGTGAACACCAGCCCCTCGGTGCCGCCCTTGGCCAACGACGCCTGGAGCTCGCGCAAACGCCACCAGTAATTCAGCGTCTTGTGCCCCGATGTCGGCTCCAGCGGATTCGCCTTCGCGTCGGCCACCGTCATGAGGCCGCCCCGCTCGTACAACTCGGGCGGATACACCGTGGCCTGCTGCGCCACGATGGCCACCGTCGGCGTCTGCACACCCGCCCCCACGCGCTCTGCCTCGCGGCGCACCAGGTTCAGGTCGCCGCCGGTCACCGTCAACCGCAACCGCGCCGCGTCGTGCTCGGCATCTTCGAGGTGAGACTGTGCCGTGTGCTCGATCGCCTCGGCCAGCGGCCCGGCGCGCAGCGACGATGCCAGCCCCAGCTCCTTGGCCGAAGCCACCAGCCGCCCGACATGCTCATCCACGCGCACCACGCGCACACCCGAGTCGGTCTTGCGCGCCGTCATCGTCTCGAACAAGCCGACGCCGTGCATGAAGCCCGCGTCCGAGAGGGAAACGCTCGCCGCGGGGTCGTCGTCCCGCAGCAGCCTGCCGTTGAGGAATACCGTGGCCATGGGCTGTCAGCGTAGGTCGCCCGTCAGCATCCCTTCGGGCCCCTCCCGCGACGGCAGGTCATCGAGTACTCCCCGAGCCGCCAGGAACGCCTGCGGCGGGATCGCGTGCGTCACGATCGCCCGCCCGCGCTTCCACATCCCGCGATACTCCACACGCCCCAGCAGGATCCCCGCCACCCGCGGCCGCCCTTGCTCGTCGTACACCACCACCGGCCCGCCCGACGCTCCGCCAAGCTCGCTCCACCCCCGCACCATGCGGAAGTATCGCAGCTCACGCTCGCCGTCATGCCCCAGTTGCTCGATCGGCCCAGGCGCCTCGCTGCGCAGCACGACGACCTCACGCGGCGTGAACAATCCCACGTCGGCGTCCTTCGTGGGGAACCCAACCAGCACCGCGCCGCCGTCCTCGAACCCGTCATCCACCAGCTTGGCCGGTGTCGCACCGATCTCCTCGGCTCGCTCGGGCAGCCGGATGAGCGCCCAGTCCCCGGCTTCCACGGGCTCACCGCCGCCCGTCATGACGACCTCGATCGGGTACATCACGCCAACGGTCGTCCCGTTCCGCTCGAACGAGATCCACGCGAACTCGGCACCCTCGGGCACCACGTGCGCCGCCGTCAGCAGCCAGCGGTCCGAAACGAACACACCCGAACCACTCCCGCGCACACGCCCGCCAACCAGGTCGATGCTCACCGGCGTGCAGCCGAACACCGCCTCCGCGTCGGCCGGCCAGGCCTCTCGCGTGGCGGTCTCCTCGAGCCCGGTGATCGTGCATCCACCCACCAGCAGCGCGCACGCGACGAGCGGCACGCACCACCTCAAGGCTTCACCCGCAGCACCACGATCGTCTGGTCGTCGGGCATCTCGGCCAACCCAGAGAAGCGTCGCACGCCCCACACCACTTCCTTCACCATCGCCGCCGCCGAGATATCGGGGTTCGCGCTCACCGCGTCGAACACCGAACGAGCAAACCTCGACCGCCCATACCGCTGCCCATCGAAGTGCTGCGCGTCGGTCATGCCGTCGGTGAACATCACCAGCGTGTCGCCACCGAGCAACGGCACGCGCTCCTCATCGAATATCTGCCCGGGCAACACGCCCGCAATCATCCCGCTGCTGAGCATCGGCCGCGCGTCGGCACCCTCGATCTCCGAGGTGTCCGGTGGCATCCCATCCACAACCGGCCGCAGCAGCACGGGCGGGTCGTGGCCCGCGCTCGCGTAGACCAGCTCCAGGCCCACCGGGTCCACCACGGCGTACCACAGCGTGACAAACTCGTTCGGCAACGAATCGCGGCACAAATCATCGTTCACCGCAGCCAGCACGGTACCGGGCGACGAATCGAGTGACGCGTGGGCCAGCAGGCTGGCGCGCACGTGGCTCATCAGCAGCGCCGCCGCCACGCCCTTGCCCACAACATCGCCCACGACGATGCCGATCCGCCGCTCGCCCTCGGGCCGGCTATCACGATCGAGCTCGATGAAGTCGAAGAAATCACCGCTCAGCTCCAGGCTCGGCTCCCAGCTTGCCGCCAGGTCCAGCCGCTCGCTCTTCGGCGCCCGCTTGGGCAGCATGCGGCGCTGCACGTCGCTGGCCAGCTTCAGCTGCCGCTGCATGCGGCGTTCCTCGCGCTGCGTGCGCAAGAGCCGCGCCTGCCCGATCGCCACCGCCGCGTGCTGCGCGATGGTCCGCAAGACCCGCTCTTCGGCCGGCGTGAACTGCCGCACCTGCCGGCCGTACAGCCGGATCACCCCCAGCGGCTTCTGGTTGAAGATCATGCCCGCGTGTAGGGCGCTCGCCAGCCCTTCTTCCTTGGTGCGTGCCTTGATCTGCACCCGCGAGTCGCGCTGCAGGTCGGCCACCGCGACCACCTCACCCGCGAGCGCCCGCTTGTCAAACTCGCGATCGGCCGAGAGCGGCAGCGGGTTGGCCAGCCATCCCTCGCTCAGGTTCCGGCTCACCCGGTGCTCGACGTCACGCTCCTCGGTCGCCAGACCCTGGCTCTGGTCGTCCTGGTCGAACAGCACCAGCGATCCGGCCCACAACCCCAGCAGCTCGATCGCGCTATCCAGCGCGATGCCCAGCACCTCGTCCTCGCTCTGGGCCGACGCCAGCAGGGCGCTCAGCCGCTGCGTCGCGCTCAGCTCGCGCAATCGCGCCCGAAGCTCGAGCTCCCGATCGCACACCTGATCGGCCACGTCCACCATCAGCGCGACCGATTGCTCGATCTCGGCCGCCAGCGGGCCCTCGGTCGCCGGGCTCTTGCCCACGTGTACCCAGCCGATCACGCGCCCGTGCGCCCGCATCGGCACCGTGAACGCACGCTCGGCCGCCAGCGCCGCCGGATCGGGCCCGGGGTCGGCCAGCCGCCACGTCACCGCCTCGTCCTCGGTCGGCAGGATCTCACGCCCGCGAGCGTCCAGCAATCGCACCGGGGCAGACAGCAGCACCGACAGCGTCGCGCACAAGTGCACAAAGCCGCCGTCGCTCAGGAAGTCGATGATCGAAAGCCCAGGGTCGTCCTCGGCACGCGCGGGCTTGCGGGCGGGTTGTGTCGTCATGCCGTCCGCCATCGCGCCCTATCCAACGCCCCTCGCCCCGGGCTCATTGGCCGTCGTCGTCCCCGCTGGGGCTCTCTTCCTTACCCGCGTCCGCCCCGGCTTCTGCGTCGGCTTCCACGCCAGCTTCCACGTCGTCAAGCCACACGGCCCGCAGCAGCGGCGTTAGCGGATCACGCCGGCCGATCTCGCCCTCACCAAGACGCTCCAGCCCCAGGATGGTCGAGACCCGATCCCCGCGGTGGAACGAAACGTACGCCAGCAGCAGCGCGCTCTCCCGCCGCGGGCGCTGCACCTCGTCCGCGTCCAACAGCTCGGACAACCGACGCGACGCGATCTCCAGCCGGTCCTCGCTCGGCAGCATCCCGGGCTCGTATCGAGCGCCCACGAACTCGGGGTGCTCCACCAGGAACGCCCGCAGGTTCACCGCGGCCGACAAGTCGAGCCCGGCACCGATCTGCGCGTGCACGCGGCCGATCGACGCGATCGCGTCGCCCGGCCGGGCCGCCAGCGCCATCGTGAAACGCTGCTCGGCCTCGAAGAACCTACTGGCCGTCAGCATGTCTTTCGCCCGGTTCACGTGCAGGTCGTACGCCGACGCGCGGTCGAGCGTGGCTGCCGGCACCTCCACCGTGCCCACACCCTCCTTGAGCGTGCCGACGAGCTCCTTCCACCCACTGATCTGGCGGGCCATCGCCCGCTGAGACGCGGGCGCCTCGGGCACGCTTCCAGGCTCACCCCCGGCCTCTGTGCCATCGGCCGCAGCACCACCCGGCTCGGCGAGCACGCCCTCGCGGAGAACCTGCTGCAAAGCCGCAAGCTGCTCAAGGAACGGATCGCCGCCACCCATGGCCGCGGCACCCTGCGCGCCGGGCTCGGCAACGGGCACACTGCCAGGGATGCGCGACGCATAGTCCATCGCCAGCTTCTCGCGAAGCTCACGCTCGACACCCGGGCCGGGAGCCGGGTTCGGCTCGCCGACGCCGCGATCGCCCGCATCGGTACCGGGCCGCACGGGATCACCCGGCTCGCGTCCGCCCGCTTCGGTGTCGCCAAGAAGATCTTCACGAGCCAGCCCACGCAACGGCGAGGCTACAAGCCCTTGCGTCAGGCCCCCCTCCCCCTCGACGATCGTCAGCATCGAGGGCCCGAGACTCCGTCCGGCCGTATGGGCCGAGATCGATCGCAGCGACAGCACCGTGCCCGGCTCGTACTCGCCCATCTCGGAGGCAGTCGCCTGCCGCAAGTCGGCGTTCCCGCCGCCGAGGTCTCGCTGATCGATCGGGCTCGACGGCAGGTCCATCGTGACCCGCTCGCCGGTACGCGACGTTAAGAGGCTGCCACGAAGGTTCCGCGGTGGGGCGTTGCCCACCGTGAGCGCGAACTGGTATTGCAGCGCCTCGGTCCCGCGGATGCCCGTACCCGCGAGCCCGCTGGTGAAGGAGTCTCGCCGGAAGGTGAACAGATCGTCCGACCCGACGCGCTGCCGGAAGTCGTACGCCAAGCCGTAGCCGGTCTCGTCCCGGAAGCCCACGCCGCCCGGCACGTTGCCCGTCACCAGGGCGTTGCGGAAGCGGATCTCGGCCATCAGGTCGCGCGTCGGGGTGTTGATGCCCTGCCCGCCGATCCGAGAGTTGCGGTCCAGGGCGTACCCATCACCCAGCGCGTTCTGCCCCAGAGCGAGCCCCGCCGCCAGCAACACCACACCCACGCTCACGCCCGCTTGCCACATCACCGGCCTCCCTTCGGCCCACCGCCTGTCGCCCATCTGGACGATATCTGTAAGGATAGCCCAGAGGCCCATCCTCTACACGTACGACATCGGCCCCGCAGAGGGTTCTGATCGAGGCACAGTCGGCTATTAAAATGTCCGATAATATAAGTAAGTATTCACCAGCTTTTTGCTCCCGATCGCAGGCTTTCCCTCCCGGCCGCATCCGTATGGGGTGTAGAATCCGATCTCAGGCGTGCGCGAAGCCCGGGCTCTTCTGTGGCCGGCCGCCTGATCCGGGCTGGCGTACGCCAACGGCCTGCACTCGCCCGAGGGTTTGTTCGCATCGATCGCGGAGCGATCGCACTCTCCCCACACAGCAGGAGGCTTGACACCATGCCAGAGACCCCAAACACGGCACCCGCCATCTCGTATTCCCGCGCGAACGCCGGCATGGGCCTGCTCGCGATGGTTGCCCTTGCGATCGCCACCGTTGCGTTGCTCAAGCCCCAAGCCGACGCCTCGTCGGTCGCCCGGGCCCCGGCGACACCCGTCGCCGTGATCGACCTCGTGGGCGTGATCACCCAACTCAACGAGTACAACGACGTCAAGGCGAAGTTCGATGCCGAAGCGGACGTCAAAGCCGCCGAGATCGAGAAGCTGACCGCCGAGATCGAGGGCCTGCAGGAAGACCTCAAGAGCTACGACCCGAACTCAGATGCCTACGACCAGACCTTCCGAGAGCTCAACATGAAGGCCGGCTTCCGAGAGCTTCGGGGCACCATGCTCATCCGCTGGCAGGCCGAAGACAACGCCCGCGTGCTAACCGAGCTCTACGAGAAGGCCCTCAAGGCCGTGGAAGACGTCGCCAAGCGGGACGGCTGGGATGTCGTCATCCACGCCGGCCAGGGCCTCATCGTGCCGCGGAACCCCAACATCCGGGCCGAGGCCGCCATGGACTTTGTGGAGAACTTCATCCAAACCCGCCGAGTCATCTATTCCAGCGACGCTGTGGACATCTCGGACAGCGTGGTCGAGCTCATGAACAACCAGTACGCCGCCGGGGGCTGAGCACCCTAAAACACCACGAGCGTCCGACGAACAGACCCGCCAACTCTCACCTGTCGAGGCCTGCCCAGTGCATCCGCCCTCTCCAGCCCAATCTCTCGATATGACCCAAGCCAGGCCCAAGGCCACCACCACCGGCACCCTGGCAGAGATCCTCCAAGCGAGGCTGGTCGGCCCAAGCGACATCCCCCTGGCCGACATCGCCCCCCTCGACAAGGCCACCCCCGGTGCCCTCACCTTCATCCGCGACCAGCGCCACGCCGCCGCCTGGGCCACCTCCAACGCCTCGGCCGCCCTGGTCACCGAGGGCGTCAATCTCGACGAGGGCGATCCGAGCGACCGCGCCATCCTCTACGTGCCCGACGCCGACCGCGCGCTGCTCACCCTGCTCGAGGCCTTCGCCGAACACGCCGCCCCGCCGGTGCCCGAGCAGGGCGTCGACCCCACCGCCGTGGTCGATCCTTCCGCCGATGTCGAGGGCGCCTCGATCGGCCCCATGTGCATCGTCGGCGCTGGCTGCCGCGTCGCGCCCGGTGCCGTTCTTATGGCCCGCGTCACGCTGGGCCCGGGCGTCACCGTGGATGCCGACTCGGTGCTCCACGCGGGCGTTGTCGTCCAGCACGGCTGCACGATTGGTGCCGGCTGCATCCTCCACCCCGGCGCGGTCGTCGGGGCCGACGGCTTCGGCTACCTGCCCGGCCCCGCTGGCCCGGTCAAGATCCCGCACCTGGGCGCGGTGGTCATCGAAGACGACGCCGAGATCGGCGCCAACACCTGCATCGACCGCGGCAAGCTGAGCGATACCCGCATCGGCAAGGGCACCAAGATCGATAACCTCTGCCAGATCGGCCACAACGGCGACATCGGCGAGCACGTCATCATCTGCGGCTCGTGCGCCATCGCCGGCAGCGTCACCATTGGGAGTGGCGCGACCATCGCGGGCAATGTTTCGGTGAGCGACGGCGTCACCGTTGGCGCGGGCGCCACCATCGGTGCACGCAGCGGCGTCATCAACGACATCCCCGCCGGCGAAACGTGGCTGGGCACCCCCGCGATGCCCGCTCGCGAGGCCGCCGCCAACTACGCCCAGTTCCGCACGCTCTCCAAGGACCTGCGCCAGCTCCGCAAGCGGCTGCGCGACGCATGACCGCCCACGCCGTCCCGCGCAGGACCCTCGCCGCCAGCGCGAGCCTCAGCGGCACCGGCCTGTTCACGTCCCAGCCCGCCACCATCACCTTCAAGCCGGGCTCGAGCGGCCTCACGCTGTCTCGCGCCGGCCTCTCCTCGCCACTGCCCGTCCACCACATCGCGGTCAGCACGACACCGATCCACCCCGGCTTCGCCGACGGTCCGCCGCGGAGCACCAATCTGGCCGCGGGCGACACGATGATCGCCACCGTCGAGCACGCCCTCTCGGCCCTCGCCGGCCTGGGCATCACCGATTGCGACATCGAACTCCAGGGCGCCGAGGTCCCCATCCTCGACGGTTCGGCCCAGCCCTTCGTCGACGCCATCCTTGAGGCGGGCACCAATGACCTGGGCTCCACCATCGAGCCGATCACCATCGACGAACCGATCACCCTCAAGGTCGAAGACCGCACCATCACCGCCAAGCCGCGCACCCTGCCCGGCTGGTCGATCACCTATTTCCTCGACTACGGCGACGGCGCGTACCTCGAGCCCCAGGCCGTCACCTGGGACGGCTCGCCCGAGACCTACACACAGAACATCGCCCGCGCCCGCACCTTTTGCATGGAACACGAAGCCCTCGCGCTGCAAAGCGCGGGGCTGTTCCAGGGCCTCACCCCCGCCGACATGCTCGTCATCGGCAAAGACGGCCCGATCGACAACGCCTACCGCCTGGACAATGAACCCGCCGCCCACAAGCTCCTCGACGCCACCGGCGACCTCACGCTCGCCGGCCGGCCGATCCAGGCCGACATCGTCGCCACCAAGTCGGGCCACGCGTTGAACCACCAGATGGCCCGCGCGCTGGCAGGGGCGCTCAAAACCCAGCCGCGGGTGTGAGATGCTCTTGCATCAACTCTTGTCCGCGAAAGCGCCGCAGCACTGGAATGCAGGATCCAGATGCTCACGCCTCTGCGACCTCCGAGACCTCTGCGTTGAAGATCTTGAACGCGGAGGTCGCAGGGGGCTCGGAGGGGGGCAAAGCGCTCGGATCGACCCAATGGGGACAAGCTTGATGCAAGATATTCGTGAGTACGCGGCCTCGCCATCGATTCATCTGCGCAGCACAATCCGCGCATGCCGATGCCTGAAGACTAATCCCCGATGCCTTTCCGTATAGACCACCACCCCCGCGCGCAACCTGCCGGCGCTCCACCCAAATCCACTTGCATCCGCCGGCCCCGCCGGTATGCTCGATTTGCCCATTCCCCCCACCACCAGCCGCAGGCCATTGGGCCCGCACAGGCGGCGGTGACATGCGCCAGCGGGCCCGCGATGGGGGTTTCCCATGAAGACCATCCAGAATTCGTCCGATGACACCCTGTGCAATCCCAAGAGCCGGGATTCGTTCGTAACGCGCAACAGCCTGGGGGCACTATCCTTCCAGGGAATGTTGATGAGGGCTCTCGGCCGATTCCGGCCGAAGGCGTGGGTTGCGATGGCGGCGTTGTTCGCCTGCCTCGCCTTGGGAACTCTGACAGGGGGCTGCGTTGACCAGGCCGCCATGCGCAACCAGATCGCCTCAGCGCGCCAGGATCTTGGCGTGCTGCGCGATGCCCTGGCCACCCGCCAGCATGCCCTGCGCCAGGCCCTGGAAGATCCGTCGGCCCCGCCCGACCTCGCCCACGGCTGGCGCAGCCAGCTCGCCGTCGTCGAAGACCAGCTCGCCGCCGCCGACCACGCCATCAGCGCCTCGGCCGACTACGAGCACGACCCGGCTGGTGGAGCCGTCACCCGGACGATCGGCGCGGTCGCGCCACTCGTGCCCGAGCCCTTCCGACTGCCGCTTGTCCTCGGTGCCGGGCTTGCGGCCTCGCTCGCTCGCGGCGCTCAGCTCCGCCGCGCCGGCCGGGCCATCGCCAAGGGCGTCCAGCGGGCCCTCGACGCCGACCCGCAACTCGCCACCAGCTTTGCCCAACACGCAGATGCCATCCGAAGCGAGCAGCCGCCCCTCGCGCGGCGGATCGTCGACGAGGCCCAGGGCAAGCGCGCCGCGCGGCCCATCTAGCCCCCACGGAGGAACGCCGGGCATGCGCAAGGGATTCACACTCATCGAGCTGCTGGCGGTCATCGCGATCATCAGCGTGCTCATCGGCATCCTCATCCCCACCCTCGGCAGCGCCAGAGAGAGCGCCCGCCGGACCGCGTGCCTGGCGAACCTCGCCCAGATCGGCATCGGCACCCAGATGTACATGGACACCGAGTCCAAGGGCGTGCTGCCCGTGGTGCGCCCCTTCCACACCGGCGAGCCCGGCGGCGGCAGCGACCCGAGCCTGCTCGACGTGCTGAGCCAGTACCTCGACACGCCCGTGCCCCGGCGGTCGTCGCCAGACGAAGACTTCGTGCTAGGCAAGAACTCGTGCTACCGATGCCCGAGCGACCACGGCGGCAAAGAGCCCGCGCTCTGGGCCAGCTCGGGCACCAGCTACGAGTACTTCCCCGGGCAGGCGATGACCGCCACCGAGCTGTTCTTCGCCGCCGAGAGCCCGCAGATCGAGAAGGCCGTCACGCGGGCGCTCGAGTTGCAAGCCGAGGGGGGCACGCCCTTCCCGTTGCTGAACTGCGCGGGCGAGTGGCACGTGCTTCGCGTTGGGGCACCCACCCAGAACGCCGTGTACTTTCCATCCATGCGCGCCGACTGGCTCGAAGAGCTCCAGGCCGAGGACGCCGAGGCGCTCTTCGGCGAGATTGGCCGCATCTTGGGGTTCCAATGAGCAACAACGTGCACGACGACATGCTGAAGACGCTCGGCCGCCTCGATGGCCGCCGCCCCAACATCCGCGCGATGCGTGAGAGCATCGCCGACTTCGAGCGCAACACCCTGCGCAACGGCGACAACTGGCGTCGCTGGTCGCGCCGGGGCTGGCCCTTCGCCACGGCCCTCGTCGTCATCGCCGGCGTGGCGGCCTACTTCATGTTCCGGCCGATGCCCGTGCCCGACTACGAGAACGGGCGCATCGACACGCTGATGAGCTTCACGCTCCTCCAGGACGAATTCAACCAGCTCCCGCTGGAGCGCCGCCTCGAACTGGTCGGCATGCTCATCCAGCGGATGGAAAGCATGAACTCGAGCGATTCGCTCATGCTGGCGGCGTTCGCCGGGTCGATCCGCGGCAAGGCCCGTGACCAGCTCGAAGAAAACGCCAGCCGCCTGGCGATCGAGCTGTGGGATTCGATGGCCGTCGAGTACCAGACCGTGCCGCTCGAGGAGCGCGACGAGTACCTGGCCGACGCGTTCGTGCAGTTCGAGACCACGCTGGAGATGATGGGCGGCGACGTGCGTGATCGCTCTCCCGAGGAGCGCCTCGAACGCGCGCGCCGCAACGCCCAGCGCGACGAGCAGGCCATCGCCGAGGGTGGCGGCCCGCCGTCACGCATCGTGGGCCGCGTGTTCGACGTGATGAACAACAACATCGGCCAGCACGCCAGCCCGCTGGAACGCCGCCGAGGCGAGCTGCTCATGCGTGACATGACCCGGTTTCTTCGCAGCCCCGGCGGTGGCTGAACACCTTTTCATCGAGATCGACCCACACCGCGGGAATGGCCGCGGTTTTTTCGTGCTTCTACAGGGCCAACCCGATTCGCACGGGTAGAGTGACCACGACCAAAGGAGGCACACGATGGCCGAGAAACTGAGCGAGCGGGCCCCGGCGAAGTACGACGACCTGCGAGCGGTGTTCATCAACTGCACGCTGAAGAGGTCTCCCAATATGAGCCACACGCAGGGGCTCATGGATCGCTCGATCGCGATCATGGAAAAGGTGGGCGTGACGATCGACACCGTCCGCGCCGTCGACCACGACATCCCGCCGGGCGTGCAGCCCGACATGACCGAAGCGGGCTTCGACACCGACGACTGGCCGGCGTTGCACAAGAAGGTGATGGCGGCGCAGATCCTGGTCATCGGCACGCCCATCTGGCTTGGCGAGAAGAGTTCGGTGTGCACGCGCATCATCGAGCGGCTGTACAGCAACTCGGGGGATCTCAACAACCAAGGCCAGTCGGACTTCTACGGCCGCGTGGGCGGGTGCATCATCACGGGCAACGAGGACGGCATCAAGCACTGCGCGATGAACATCCTTTATTCGCTCGGGCACGTGGGCTTTACCATCCCGCCGCAGGCCGACGCCGGCTGGATCGGCGAGGCCGGCCCGGGCCCGAGCTACCTGGACGACGATTCGCACGGTCCCGACAACGACTTCACCAACCGCAACACCACGATCATGACGTGGAACCTCCTGCACTTCGCGCGCATGCTCAAGGACGCCGGCGGCATCCCCGCTTTCGGCAACCAGCGTAACAAGTGGAAGGATGGGGAGCGGTTCGGGTTCGAGAATCCCGAGTATCGCTAGTGCTTCAGCACGCCGCCGCTTCGAGCAGGTTGGCGCGTTCGAGGGCCTGGTGGATGGCGCGCTTGGTCGCCTCGGTGGGCTGGGTCATGGGCAGGCGGAGCTGGCCGCTGTCCAGGTGCATCATCGCCATCGCCGCCTTGACGCAGATGGGGTTGGTCTCGAGGACCATCGCGCGGGCCAGCTCGAACAAGGCGGCGTGGTGCTCGCGCGCGGTGGGCAGGTCGGCGTCGAGCATGGCCTGGCACAGGGCGGCCGTGCGTTGGGGCGCGATGTTGCTAACCACCGAGACGCAGCCCGCCCCGCCCAGGGCCATGAAGGGCAGCGTCGTATTGTCGTCGCCGCTCAGCAGGGCGATGCCCGGGCAGCGGGCCAGGATGTCGCTGGCACTGTCGGTGCTGCCGGTGGCCTCATTGATGCTCACAACCCAAGGACTCTCGTACAGCCGTTCGACGGTCGCGGCACCGAGCGCCACGCCCGTGCGCCCCGGGTCGTTGCCGAGAATGATGGGCAGCTCCACGCTCTCGGCGATCGTGGCGAAGTGGGCATAGAGGCCTTCCTGCGTTGGCTTGTTGTAGCAGGGGTTCACGCTCAGCCCGGCGTCGGCGCCCAGCGACATCGCGATGCGTTGCAGCTCGACGGCATGGGCCGTGCTGTTGCTGCCCGCGCCGGCGACAACCACCAGATCGTGGGCCTTGCCCATCTCGACGGCGTGGCGGACCAGCGTGCGGAACTCGGCCTCGCTGAGGGTCGGACTCTCGCCGGTGGTGCTGGCCACGACGATGCCCGCGATTCCATTGTCGGCCTGGCGGGCGATCTGGGCATCGAGGCGGTCGGTGTCGATGGCCTTGCCGTCGGCGGTGAAGGGCGTGATGATCGCGGTGAACGCGCCGGCGAACCGATCGTCTCTCAGATGGCTGGTGGGCATGCTGGGACCTTTGGCTCGAGTCGCGGCGAGCGTCGTTGGTCGCCGGGGGATACTCACTTCGGCAGCCGGGCGTTTGCGGCCTAGCCTCGCATCTCTATTCGTTGGCCGGGCCGGGCTGGTTTGCTCGGTTGGCCTGTTTGGACCAAACGGAGCATCGACCGATGGCCCAGCCGGGCATGATCGAGATAGCCAGGCGGATCGCCGCCGGTGAATGTTCGGCCCGCGAAGCGGTCGCGGGGGCCCTGGCGCGTGTCGATCGCGTGCAGCCCGAACTGAACGCGTTCGTGGATGTTTTCCACGATGGCGCGATGGCACGAGCCGGGATCGTGGACGAGAAGCGGGCGGCCGGCGAGGCCCTCGGCCCGCTCGCGGGCGTGCCGGTGGTCATCAAGGACAACATCTGCCTGGGCCAAGATGCCTATCCGGGCCGGACCACGTGCGCAAGCCGGATGCTCGAGGGCTACCACAGCCCGTACACCGCGACGGCTGTTCAAAATCTGCTCGACGCCGGGGCGGTCGTCATCGCCAAGGCCAACCTGGACGAGTTCGCCATGGGCGGCAGCGGCGAGCACTCGGCCTTCGGTGCCACACGCAACCCTTGGGATGTGCAACGCACGCCCGGCGGCAGCAGCAGCGGGAGCGCGGCGGCGGTGGCCGCGGGCGTGGTGGGCCTGGCACTGGGCAGCGACACGGGCGGCTCGGTGCGCCAGCCCGCGGCCATGTGCGGGCTGGTGGGGCTCAAGCCGACGTACGGGCGGGTGTCGCGGTATGGGTTGGTCGCGTTCGCCAGCAGCTTGGATCAGATCGGCACGCTGACGCACACGGTGGAAGATGCCGCAGCGGCGCTGTCGGTCATCGCCGGGCATGATGCGCATGACGCGACGAGCGCCCCGCGTGCCGTTGAGGATTTTTCCGCCTTGCTCGATGAAGATGCCGACGGCGAGCGCGTTGCCGTGGTACGTCCGCAGGGCGCGATCCATGCCGGGATAGACCGGGCACTGGAGCGCGCGGCGAGGGTGCTGGGCAACGCTGGCGTTGGTATTGCTGAGGGCGCGCTGCCACACACGCGGTACGGCGTCGCGGCGTATTACCTGATCGCGCCGGCCGAGGCGTCGAGCAATCTGGCGCGGTACGACGGCGTGCGATATGGCAGGCGCGCCGAGTTGCGAGCGGGCGAGGGGCTCGAAGACCTGTACGTGCGCTCGCGCAGCGAGGCATTCGGGGCCGAGGTCAAGCGGCGCATCCTGCTGGGCACGCACGCGCTCAGCAGCGGCTATTACGACCAGTACTACGGCAAAGCCCAGCGCACGCGGCGGCTGATCAAGAACGACTTCGACGCGATCTTCGCCAGCGGGGCTCGCGCAGTGCTCATGCCGACGACGCCGTCGCCCGCCTTCGCACTGGGAGAGAAGCTGGGTGATCCGATGTCGATGTACCTGGAAGACGCGTTCACGGTGGGCGCGAACCTCGCCGGGCTGCCGGCCGTCAGCGTGCCGGCGGGGCTGGTCGAGGTCGATGGCGTGGAGCTGCCCATCGGTGTGCAGCTCGTCGGACGGGCGTTCGATGAGGCGGGGCTGCTGCAACTGGCGCGCGCACTCGAACGCGGGCTGGGATTCGATGCCCAGAGCCCGATCGCTCTTCAAACTTCGGGGTAATCAGATCGCGCCGGCGAGCGCTGGCGCCTTGAGCTTGGTGGCGTACTCGAGCGTGGTGTCGGGCGAGGACGTGACGAGGTAGTACACCAGGCCGTCGTGGCGCCAGCCGATGATGCTGCTGCCGTCGGTAGCCTCGGCGCCGACGGTGTAAGCCTTGCCTTCCTCGAAGCGCTTGTCGCCGCAGCGCTGGATGTAGAGGCTGACCTCGACCGGCTCGCTCTGCGGATTCACCGTCTCGAACATGAGGTGGATCGAGGGGCCCTCGCCGGGCACCTTGCACTTGCCCGCGGCGACGAAGTTCGCGTCGCTGAACAGGATGTCCTGCGTCGTGAATCCGTTGCCCAGCACGTCGCGGAAGGCCTCGGGGACCTTGTCGAGGTCGCTCTCGGTGAACTTGCGGATGCTGGTGGGGTGTCTCGCGCAGCGAGAGTGCTCACCGGTCATGAAGCCAGCGAGTTGGATGCCACTTGGGGGTCCATCGGCCAGGGCGATACCACCCCCGCCGGTCTGCGCGGGGCCAGCCTGCTTGAAGTATGCCGACACGGCCACGATGATCACAATCGCCGCGGCGAGGGCGCCCACGCGCTGCCACGTCGAAAATCGTTCGGCTGGGCGGGACGGCTTATCCGCCCGCGTGGGATTGAGCTTGAGCACGGGGCGGTCGCCGCCGGTGGTTCGGATGTCGGCGGTCAACGCCTCGATGCGATCACGCACGGCTTGCGGGCACGCCGCATCATCGCTGCTCATGCAACGACCAACGGCCACGCGGAGCTGGCGCTCGGCCTGCTCGTGCTTGTCGAGCTCGGGACGGGCGGCCTTGGCGCTGGCGTAGGCGGCGGCCTCTTCGGCCGACAACTCGCCATCGGCGGCCAGGCGAACAAGCCGACCGAGCGCGGCGTAATCGAGGGAGTCTCCGAGGTTGTCGTCGGGGCCGTGGCGGTCGGGTCCGATGCTGTGGTCGCTCATGCGTGCCGCTCCAAAACTGCTGACGGGCCGGCGGGATCGAGGGTCCGAGATGGTTTCTGGCAGGCCCGGTAGGTGTCTCCCCAGACACCATGGGGGCTGCTCGCACTGTTCAACTGTCGTCTTGCCTGTTTTCATCCCCGGAAAGTCGATTGATTCCAAGTCTTTCTGCGGCGTCCGTGTCGGCCGATAAGGCCTCGGCCACCAGCTTGCGTGCCCGGTGCAACCGGGACATGACCGTGCCGATGGGCACCTCCAGGATCTCGGCGATCTCGCGGTACTTCAGGCCCTCGACCCCCCACAGCAAGAGGATCTCCCGGAATTCGGGCTTGAGCTGCTCGATGGCGTCTTTCAGGGCGTCGTCGACCTGGTCCCAGTCGAAGCTGGCGCGATCCCAGGCGGGCGAGGCCTCGCCCGGGGTCAGCTCGCCGTCGGATTCCTCGTAGAACTCGCCGACCGGGGTGGGCCGGCGGCCTTCTTTTTTCAGGTCCGAATAAAACGCGTTGTGGGCGATGGTGAACAGCCAGGCCCGCATGCCGCCACCGCGCTCCTCGAACCTGGTCCAGGTCTCGCTCTTGAGGGCCCGCAGGTAGACGTTCTGCACCAGCTCGTCGGCCCGCTCGGGGCTGCGCGTCAGGTGGTACGCCAGGCGGTACACCGAATCGAGGTGTTCCAGGGCCATGGCTTCGAATGCCGGACGTTCCATCAAGCGTTCCTTCGGGACCAGCGGCAATCGGCGCGGGCAGGGCGAGGGTACACCCGCCGGCCACTCTCGACCGCCTTGGTGGCGATCCTGATACCCTGATTCCGTGCCCGAGTTGCCCGAGGTTGAGCACCTGCGACGCACGCTCGAGCCCAGGCTGCTGGGCCGGCGTGTGGTGGGGGCCACGCTGCACAGGCGAGACGTGGCCGTGGGGCCGGCAGACCCGCCCGGAGGGTTCGCTCGCCAGAGGTTGGCTGTTCGGCCCACCCACCTCAGGGCGGCCCAGTTGCTGGCGGACGCCACGATCGGGCGGATCGACCGGCGGGGCAAGCTGCTGGCCATCCTCGCCGGCGATGGGCGGGCGCTGGGCGTCCACCTGGGCATGAGCGGCCAGCTCCTGTGGGCAGCCGCCGGCCGGCGGCTGCCTACCGACCACGTCCACGCGACATGGCGGCTGGACGACCGCTCAAGGCTCATCTTCCGCGATCCGCGACGCTTCGGCGGGCTCTGGCTGGCTCAGAGCCGAGACGAGCTGCCTCCCTGGCGTGGGCTCGGGCCCGATGCCCTCTCCCTGCCGCCGGGCGAACTGGGCGGGCTCCTGGCAAAGGTACGCCGGCCAATCAAGGCGGCCCTGCTCGACCAGCGGCTGCTGGCGGGCGTGGGCAATATCTACGCCGACGAGGCTCTGTACCGGGCGGGCATCCACCCGGCAGAATTGGCTTGCGAGATTCCGGCTACCCGGGCACACAAGCTCGGCAAGGTTCTCGGTGATCTGCTCGCGTTGGCGGTAGAGGCCGGTGGGTCGACGCTGCGGGACTACCGGGCCGCCGATGGGCAAGCCGGGGCGTTCCAACTCCGGCACGCGGTGTACGGGCGTGGGGGCCAGCCATGCCTCACGTGTGGGCAGGCATTGGAGAGTGGAGTGCTGGCTAGCCGGACCACCGTATGGTGCCCCTCGTGCCAGGGGGCTTGCTGAGGTGTGCCAGAGGCCCCCAATCCACCAACGAGTTATCCACATGGCCGGGCAACCGGCTTGCCGGACACCCGACCCCCTCTTCTTCTCCCTTATGTATATAGAAAGTAATCGTCGTACTCGTTACGGCTGTCGCCTTGTGGACAGAACGGCCCGTTCGACCCATAAACACATTGGAATATGCGACTTGCATCGTGTAGATACGGAGCGTTTGGCTGTCGCAAAGCGCTCTGGTGGGCTGGCGATTGGCGGGCGCGGTCGGTAGCTTGGATGGCCCCGCGCGGCGGCAGACCGCACCCGAGCGCTAATAACACGTTGTCCACAGCGGTCGCAACAGGGGTGGCGCAAGAGAAACGGCCCCATCTGGGGCCGCTGGTGGTCGGTTTGGATGGGCGGATCAACTGGTCATCTTGCCGATGAGGCCGCCGATGATGGCCAGGACGAGCACCACACCGGCCATGGCACCGGCCAGGATGGCGATGCTGAGGCCGTCGATGAGGTCCATGATGACGCCCGCGCCCGTGGTGATCGAGACGATCAGGGCGAACGCGAAGGCCATGACCAGGAACAACCCGAAGCAGGCGAACATCGTGGCCATCGACGCCCCCGGGGAGAGCGACTCCTCGGCGTAGACGACCGCGGTCGGCTGGCTGGCGGTCGTGCCGGCGTCCTCGAACAGAGCGCCCCCGCCCGCGCCGACACCCTCGCCCACGGTCGAGCCCTCGCCGTCGCCCATGCCGAAGTCTTCGAGCAGGTCGGCACCCAGCGAGGTGTCGTCGGCCTCGCGGGTCATGTCCAGCAGGCCGCTGCCCGAGGCGGCGGGGTCGGCGGCGGTGTCCATGCCGAAGTTGGGGGCGGCGGACATCTGGGTTTGGGCGGCGGCGTCGGCCTCTTCGACCTCGTCGGCATCGAAGATGCTGATGCCGGTCTGCTCCTTAGCCTCGCCCGAGCCGATGTCGGCGCTGTCGTCATCGGCAAAGCCGATGGCCGAGTCGTCGGAGTCTTCTAAGCCGATGCCCGAGGTAAGGCCCGAATCGTCGGCGAAGCCGGGCAGCTCGTCATCGTCGCCCTCGCCGCCGTCGGCGAGCATGTCGACCTGGTCGACCTTGAAGATGAGCTTGTCGCCGTCGACGAACTTGCTCAGCCGGTTGGAATCGACCAGCTCCATGACCTCTTCTTCGCTCTTGCCGAGCTTCTGGGTGGTCTCTTCCATCGAGTAAAACAGCTTGGCCATGGCGTTTCGCTCCAGCGTTGGGACGTCGACCTACGGGGAATCCCGAAGATCAGATGATACCACGTTCGGCTCCGCGGGGAGCCCGTGTGAGGGGCCGATCCGCACGCCACCACGCGGCGGATGCACCGGCGGGGAGGATAGGCCCTAAAGGGGGGCGGGTGTTTCACCGGAACTTCCACTTGGAGATGGCTTGCCAGAGGCCTCCGGCGGGGCTCCCATACTGGCCATGAACCCAACCGCCGAGCTGTTGAACGTCGAGGTCCGCGAGCTGATCGAGGCCAAGCGGTACCGGGAGCTGCGCGAGGCGTTGGCGCCGATGCCGCCGTTTGATGTGGCGGCGGTGCTGGACCTGCTCGAGCCGGCCGAGGCGGCGGTGGCGTTCCGGCTGCTGCCTCGAGACCTGGCCGGCGAGGCGTTCGCCGTGCTCGACTACGACCGCGAGCAGGCGATCATCGACGCGCTGGGCGATCGGTCGGCCCGCACCATGCTCCAGTCGATGGACCCCGACGACCGGGCGGCGCTGCTCGACGAGATGCCCACCGACGCGGCCCGGCGGCTGATCGACCAGCTCCGGCCCGAGGACCGCGAGGTCACGCAGCAGATCCTGGGCTACCCCGAGGACTCGGTCGGTCGCCTGATGACGCCCGACTACGTGCGGCTTCGGCCCGAGTGGACCATCGCGCAGGCGCTCGAGCACATCCGGCGGTATGGGCGTGACGCCGAGACGGTGCACTGGGTGTACGTGGTTGACAGCGCGGGCGTGCTGATCGACGATTTGCACATCCGGTCGATCCTGCTGGCCGAGCCCGACCAGAGGGTTCGCGACGTCATGGACGACGCGTACCAGGCGCTGAGCGCCACCGACGACCAGGAGCAGGCTGCCCGCGCGATGCTGGACTACGACCGCACGGTGCTGCCGGTGGTCGATAGCAAGGGCGTGCTGCTGGGCATCGTGACGATCGACGACGTGGCCGACGTGGTCGAGGAAGAGGCAACCGAGGACATCCAGCTCATCGGTGGTGTCGAGGCTCTGGACGATCCGTACATCAAGACGCCGCTGCTGGCGATGCTGCGCAAGCGTGGGATCGCGTTGGGCGTGCTATTCGTCGTGCAGGTGGTCACCATCGCGATCCTGGGGCGATTCGAGGGGGCGCTCGAGACGCACCTGATCCTGGCGATGCTGGTGCCGCTGATGATCTCGTGCGGCGGCAACACGGGCACGCAGGCGGCGAGCCTGCTGATTCGGGCGGTGTCGCTGCGCGAGCTGGCGCCCAGCGACTGGCGGCGCGTGGCGCGCAAGGAGCTGGCGACGGGCGCGATTCTCGGGCTGGTTCTGGGCGTCATGGGCGTCATGGGCGTGGGCATCGTGCTGCTGGTCGATGCTATCGGCCTAGCCAGCACCGACCAGCCGCTGCGCGTGGGCGTGGCGGTGGGGCTGGCGGTGCTGGGCATCGTGACGTGGGCGGCGCTGCTGGGCGGGCTGCTGCCGTTGGTGCTCGAGAAGTACAAGCTCGACCCCGCGACGATCAGCAGCCCGCTGGTAGCGACGCTGATGGACATCAGCGGGATCCTGATCTACCTGGGCGTGGCGACGGCGGTGCTCGGCATGGCGTGAGGCCTACGGGCAGCCCGCGTCGAACTCGTTCTGGAAGGCCAGGAAGTCGAAGAGGGTCAGCTCGCCGTCGCCGTCGAAGTCGGCTTCGGGATCGCCAGAGTCGAAGAGGTTCTGGAATTCGAGGAAGTCGAAGATGGTGAGGGCGCCGTCGCCGTCGAGGTCGGCGCGGCAGGTGGTGGGGTCGTCGTTGAAGACGTACACTGACCCCGAGTTCTCGCCTTGGTCGTTGACCCCCGGCGCCCCGACGACGACCGTGTCGGAGTTGATTGCGATGGCAACGCCGAGTTCATCAGACGCCACACCGTCGTTGGCAAGGAGCTTGTCGATCTGAGATCCGCTGAGCGCGTCGAAGAGATACGCGGATCCAGCTGCCGAGGCGCTGTCATCATCCTCGTTCGCGCCGATGGCCAGGACGCCGTCGTCGATGGCGATAGACGCGCCGAAGTGATCTCGGTCGTGGCCATCGGCGGGGAAGATGAACCGGAGTTGGTCGCCTGTCGAAGCGTTGAAGACATAGGCTGCGCCGGAAAAATCAAAGAAGACACTCCGGAACGGCGCACCCACAGCGACCAGGCCGTTCTGGATATCGACGGCATCGCCGAAGCCACCGCCCAGATCTCCGTTGTAGTTTTCGATGTCAGCCCGAAGCCGATGGACCTGGCTCCCAGTCGACGCGTCGAAGAGGTAGACCTTCGCGAAGGTGTAGCCCTCGCCCAGGACGAAATAGGTTCGTGCGCCAACGGCGACGATGCCATCATCCATGGCGATCGAGACGCCGAAACTCTGGTTGGCGTTGCCCGTGTCCGGCAATAGTTTGTGGAGCTGGCTTCCTGTGGACGCATCGAAGAGGTGTGCCACACCAGAGTTGTCTCCGAGTTCATCTGCTCGCCATGATCCGACGGCGACGATCCCATCGCTTATCGTCACGGCGTTGCCGAATTCGTCGCCAGCTCCCGGATCGTCGGGGATGAGCTTGGCGAGCTGAACGCCGGTGGACGCGTCGAAGAGATACACCGCGCCGGCGTTGGTGCCCGCGGCGTCTTGGCCGGGTGCACCCACCGCAACGATCCCATCGGCGATCGCGACCGAGATTCCGAACCGGTCCCCAGCCTCACCGTCGTCGGCCACGAGTTTCCCCGTCTGCGTGCCCGTGCCCGCGTCGAAGAGATAAACGGCCCCCCGCTCATCATCATTCGGACTTCCAGCAGCAATTGTGTTGCCACTCTGATCAATGGACCGGCCGAGCTCATCACCGGCGGCACCGTCATTTGCAACGAGTTTGAATGCCTGATCGACGAGCCTCGCCGTTACTGAGGTGGTGAAGCAGACTACGCCAGTGATCGCGACGAGCGGAATGAGACGGTTCATGGTTGGCAACCTCTCTCTATGCAGACGAACAGGTGGTGTGATGGATTTTATCAGTCGCGTGTCGCTTGTGCCGCACCGATAACTCATGCAACTCCCACCCGCAACCGCGGATGCATCGGACGGGTGATTCTGGCCTACTCGCAGCCGGCGTCGAAGGCGTTCTGAAAGGCGAGGAAGTCGAAGATGGTCAGCTCGCTGTCGCCGTCGAAGTCGGCGATGGGGTCGCCGGCATCGAATGCGTTCTGGAACGCGAGGAAGTCGAAGATGGTGAGTTCTCCGTCGCCGTCGAGGTCGGCGCGGCAGGTGGCGCTGGCGCTCAGGCGTTGCGTGGTGACGTGGGTGGCCTGTTCGTCGGGGCGGTAGTACTGGCCCATGGCCCACACGTCGCCGCTTGGGGTGACGGACATCGTGCGGAACCACTGCTGCTCGCCGTCCGTTGGCGTCGCGACGTCGATGCGCTCCCAGCTCGTGCCGTCGTACTTGAGCATGAGGGCGCGCGGGAAGCCGTCGGCGTCGGCGTCGGTGCCCGAGGCGTAGATCTCCGTCGGCGATCGTGCGGCGATGGCGCGCAGCTCGGCCCTGCCGTCGGGGAACGTCGGCGTGTCCACGATGGTCCAGTCGCTGCCGTCCCAGTGCAAGATGAGCGGTTGGCGGCCCAGGTCGCCGGTGGTGATGGAGCCAACCGCCCAGACGTTGTCCGACGCCAAGGCGAGGGCGTCGTTGAGCCCCGCCAAGTCGCGCAGGCCGATGTCGTACAGTTCCCAGCGATCGCCCTGCCAGCGGGTGATGTACGCCGTGGGCCCGAAGCCGCCCACGCCGGTCTGCTGGGCGTTGCCCACGGCCCAGGCGTCGTCGGCGCTCACGCCGGCAACATCGCGCGGCGTGTTGTACGCGCGGCCGCCGGTCACCAGCGGCTCGGGCTGGTAGCGATCCCACCCCGAGCCGTTCCAGCGTGCCGCGAGCGCCTGGCCGGTGGCCGAGGGCGGGGGGTCCTGCGTCGCCTGGACCCCCACGGCCCAGATGTCGTCCCCGGCTTGGCCCATGCCGACGAAGGCCGCGCCGCCGAAGCGCGTGGGGCTGTCGATCTGCTGCCACGACGAGCCGTCGTAGCGCAGGGCA
The DNA here is from genome assembly GCA_025916675.1 of Phycisphaera sp. NCBI lineage: Bacteria > Pseudomonadati > Planctomycetota > Phycisphaerae > Phycisphaerales > Phycisphaeraceae > Phycisphaera > Phycisphaera sp. Next base: position 3,116,410 of record CP098402.1, on the reverse strand, counting down.
AGCGTCTGCCCATCGGCGCCGGCGTTGTACGAGCCGACCGCCAGCACGTCGCCGCCGGGCAGCTTCTTCACGCCGTAGAGCGCCGCCCCGTTGATGTCCGGTGTGGGCACGAAGTTCCACCGCGTGCCGTCGAAGCGCTGGGCGAAGGTGAAGCTGAAGAACTGGGGGAAAGGGTCGAAGAAGTCGCTGTTGCCCACGACCCACACCTCGTCGTCGGCGGGCGCGTCGCTTCCCTGGGGGATGTTCTGCGGGTACGGGCTGGTGGTGGAGAAGAACTCCCAGTCTTGGGCGTGGGCCAGCGGGGTGCCGAGCGCGAGGCCGCAGATCGAGAGGGTTGCAAGCGTGTGGTGTGCGAGTTTCATGGTTTTCTCCCTGCGCGGGCCAGTGGTGGTCGGTGTGTGGCCAGCGGTGGCCATAGATGCCGCGATTTAGCGACATCCGGGGGATGGTGTGGGTTGTGTGCAAAGTGCGTGCCCGGCTGGGCCGTGGCCGCGGTCCGGGGATGGGAGCAACGCGGTGCGAGATTCGAGCCGCCTTCAGGGCGTGTCGAGCGCGATCTGGCGGACGCCCACGCGGGTAAGGATGTCCTGCGCCGTCACCACGTGCTGCCAGGCGACGCCACCGTCGGCGCTCAGGCGGATCTTGATGGACTCGGGCGTCGCACCGGCGAGTTGGGTGCGGGCGTGGGCCTCGAAGCCGTCGAGCGCGACGGTGCCCGGGCCCAGGCCGGTGACGGTAATGGTCGGGGTGGGAGTGCCATCGTCGATCGAGACGCGCACGTCGAGCGTGGGGGCGGGCAGGGCGTAGGGATCGGTCGATTCGGGCTCGTTCTCCGGTTGCGCGACCGGGAGTGCGGCGGGCAGGAACCACTCGGGCCCGACGAACACGATCGACGCCATGAAGAAGATGAGGATGACCAGCACCACGTCGACCATGGGCGCGAGATTGGGGCCATAGACGTGGCGTGGATCGCGGGCGCGGCGCATGGGCTACGACCCCCCGCCGCCGCCGGAGAGGCTGGCCTGCTCGGTCGCGACGCGCACGGCGCGCACGCCCGTGCGGCGGAGCTCGGAGAGGACCGGTGCGAGGCGTTCGTAGGGGATGGTCGCGTCGGCGCGCAGGTGGACCGAAGGCGCGGCGCGCACGCTGCGGCCTAATTGCATGAGCGGCACGGGCGCGCCGTCGACGTCGATGAGCAGCAGGCCGTTCTCCAAGCGCACGTTGACGAAGGCGGCCTGGGCCTCCTGGGTCTCGTCGCCGGTGGCCGAGCGCGGGAGGGTGAGGTCGCTGCGCTGATCGCTGGCGAGCTGCCCCACGAGCAGGAAGAACACGATCAGGCACATGACCACGTCGATCATGGGCGTGAGGTTCGGGTGGGTGCTGCCGTTGGTGGTTGGCCGGCGGCGTTTCATGGCTTGGGCTCGTCGTCGGGCGAGGGTGGCTTGGGCTTTGGTTCGGACGACTGCTCGCCGATGCGGTGGGCGACGCGCTCGACCAGCGGGGTGGTGGTGCTGGTGGCCTGGTCGCACAGGCGATCGACGCGCGAGCGCAGGATGCCGTAGGCCAGCAGCGCGGGCACGGCCAGGCACAGCCCCAGCAGCGTGTGGAACAGCGCCTTGCTGATGCCAAGCGAGAGCTGGGCGGGGCCGGCCGCGCCGCCCTCGGCCCCGATGGTGGTGAAGGCCAGGATCATGCCCCAGACGGTCCCGGCCAGGCCCACGAGCGGGGCGAGGTTGCCGATGGTCGAGAGCGGCTCGATGCGGCGCAGCCATCGGGCGCACTGCGCGTCGGCTTCGAGTTGGGCGGCCTCGCGGGCCGTCTCGGCCGGGATGCCCCGCACGCCGGCGGCGTCCTCGGCGTGCAGCATGCTCTTGAGCACCAGGGTTGGGAAGCTCGTGCGCGCCCGGAGGTAGCTGACCAGCTCGGAGCGCGGGCCGCTGGCGGTCAGGGTGTTCAGGCGTGCGAGTTCCTCTTCGGGCAGCAGGTTAACGCGGCGGATCTCGAGCAGGCACTGGACCAGGAGCGCGACGGCGGCGATGGAGCCGGCCACCAGGATGATGGTGAACAGGTCGATCGACTGCACGAACAGCGACCAGGCGCTGGAGGTCGGGGTAGAGGCGGGCGTGTCGGTTTGGGCGAGGAGGTAGGTGAATAGGGACATCGGGGGAGGGTACGGGAGCAGATCAAATGAGGGCGGAGAGGCCGAGGGTGGTCGCCGCCGATCGATGTTCGGGAAGACCCTTGGCCGAATCGGCGCGAGATCGTTGTCGGACCGAGCGGCTTTTGTGGTAGTGTGGAGGGAGAGAGCCACGCGGCCCCACCGGATCTACAGGAAAACCTAAAACAGGAGGTCCACCATGATCACTCATCACACCACGCGTCTCCGCACCATCCTCGCGGCCTTGACCATCGGTGCCACCCTGCCGGCCGCCGCCCTGGCCCAGTACGAGATCACGATCGACGTGGAGAACCCGGTGCTGCTGCCGGGGGAGAGCACGGTGGTGACGATGTTCGCGGGGTTCGATCCCACAATGTACGCCATGGCCTGGGTCATCACGGACTTCCGCACGTCCGTTGGGAGCGATGGTTGGAGTGATGCGATGGAACTGGACCCCATGCGTGGGGCGGCCACGTCACCCGGTACGCCGTCGGCGACCGGCTTCGACACCATCGGGGCAGGCCAATTCAATTTCCCCACCGCGGGCATCTATGCCGATCCGACCAACCCGATTGCATTCTGGCGAGCCACCTACACGGCCCCTGCTGACGCGACCGCCCCCTTCGATATCGATCTGTCGACGATGACAAGTACGTACGACGTGTACCTCGCCATGGACGGTGCAGCATCTGAGCGCCGCCTCTCCGAACTGGTCGAAGGCTCCGCCACCATCCGCGTCATTCCCGCCCCGGCCTCGGCGTCGCTGCTGGCGTTGGGGCTGCTCGCCGCCGCGCGGCGGCGGCGGTGAGTTTTTGAATCACCAAGGAAGAATCCCATGATCCGAACTACAACAACCGTCGTCCTCGCGCTCGCCGGCACCGCGCTGGCCCAGTATGAGATCACGATCGACGTGGAGAACCCGGTGCTGATGCCGGGCGAGAGCACGGTGGTGACGCTCAAGGCCGGCTTCGATCCTGCGCTCTATGCGATGGCGGGGATCGGGACTGGACTCGTCGTCTCGACTGGCACGGTTGGTTTGGGCGATGCAGCCGTCGTGGAACCAATGGATGGCCCTGGCCATTCAGCCGGCAGCCCGTCGTCGACCGGTTACGACGGCATCATCGCAGGGCAGATCCATTCCGCGAGCGCGGGTCTCTATGCGGACCCGACCAACCCGATCGCGTTCTGGGAAGTGACCTACACCGCCCCTCTCGATGTTGCCGTTTCCTTCGACGTCGACCTTTCAACGAGAACCCGGCGGTACGACGTGTATGTTCAAAGGACGAGTTCCTTTTCCGAGAGCCACCTCATCGAATTGGTCGAAGGCTCCGCCACCATCCACGTCATCCCCGCCCCGGCCTCGGCGTCGCTGCTGGCGCTGGGGCTGCTGGCCGCCGCGCGGCGGCGGCGGTGAGTTGTTGCGCCACCAACCAAGGAGGAATCCCATGATCCGGATTACAACAATCGCCGTCTTCGCGCTCGCGGGCACCGCGCTGGCCCAGTACGAGATCACGATCGACGTGGCGAGCCCGACGCTGATGCCGGGCGAGAGCACGGTTGTTACGTTGTACGCGGGGTTTGACTCCAGTGACTACGCGATGGCGGCCGTGCAGACCGACTTGCTGACGTCTGTCGGGAGCGAGGGCTGGAGTGATGCGATGCGGTTGGCCCCGATGGATGGCCCGGGCACGCAAGACGGATTCCCATCGGCGACCGGCTATGACCAGATCATCACCGGCCAGTACCACATCCCTTCGGACTTCATCGCCGACCCGACGAACCCGATGGGGTTCTGGCAAGCGACGTACACCGCGCCTGTCGATCCCGCGGCACCCTTCGACGTGGATGTCGCCACCATGACCCGGGACTACGCCGTGTACCTTCGGGAGTGCTGCGTCGGCGGCGCCTCCCGCCTGGCCGACCTCACCGAGGGCTCGGCCACCATCTACGTCATCCCCGCCCCGGCCTCGGCGTCGCTGCTGGCGCTGGGCGTGCTTGCGATGCGTCGGCGGCGGTGATCGCGATCAGGTCTCTTCGTCTTCGGATGCCTGCGGCAGTTCCGTCGGGTCGTCGCGTTCGGGGTCGAAGGGGCGGCTGATGGTGTGCGTGCCGGCGAACCAGCCGTAGAGGTCGGCCTTCTGGGCCCGCTCGTCGATGAAGGGCCAGGTGGGGCTGCCCGGCGGCACCCGCTTGCCGGTGGTGGGGCAGGTGGTCCAGCCGCGCGGGGGGGTGAGTGTGATGGCGCGGAGGCTCTCGCCGATGTGTTCGAGGGTGATGGTGGTTGTGCGCTCGGGTGGCAATGAGCCCTCGACCTTGCTGGGCCATTCCACGGCGATGACGATGGTGTTGTCGTCGGTCAGGCGATCCCAGCCCAGGCCGGCGAGTTCTTCGGGGCTGTTCATGCGGTAGGCGTCGATATGGACCAGAGTTCGACCCGAACCCTCGTACTCGTTCATCAGCGCGAACGTGGGGCTCGAGACCTTGGCGGGGTCGATGCCCAAGCCGGCGGCCAGGCCGCGGACCAGTGTTGTTTTGCCCGCGCCCAGGTCGCCCTCGAGGGCGAGGATATCGCCGCCCTTGAGGGTGGTGGCGAGTCGCTTGGCCCAGGCTTCGGTTTGCTGGGGCGAGTTGGTTTCGATTGCTTCAGCCATGCTCGAATCCTTGGGCCGAAACTTCGCGTTGGCTGCCGTCGGATGTGATGAGGATGGCGGCGGGCTGGCCGTTGGTCACGCGGCCGATGCGGTTGATGGAATCGGGGATGCTGGCGTCGGCGGGCGCGGTGAAGAGGAGCTCGTAGTCCTCGCCGTCGCCCAGGGCGGCGTTGAGGTCTTTCGCGTCGGGGTGGATGGGGATGGCGGCAGCGTCGAGCTCGAGGCGCACGTTCGAGGCGCGGGCGACGCGGGCGGCGTCCATGCCCAGGCCGTCGGAGAGGTCGATCATCGCGTGGATGTCTTCGGCCAGTTGCTGCGCGAGCCCGACGCGCGGCGTGGCGAGCGCGTGGCGGTGGTTCACGAGCGAGCCGCCGAGTGGGCCGGTGACGTAGACGTGGTCGCCCACGCGCGCGCTGCTACGAAGGATGGGCTTGCGTGCGTGGCCGCCGACGGTGACGGTGAGGGAGATCGGCCCGGGCGTGCCGGGCGGCAACGTGGCGATGTCTCCGCCCACGAGCGGGCAGCCGAACTCGCGGGCGAAGCGGGCCATGTGGTCGAACAGCTCGTTGGCGGGCTGATACCCAACGGGCAGCAGCGCGGTGGCGAGGGCCCACGCGGGCGTGCCGGCCATGGCGGCGATATCGCTGACCGAGCGGACGATCGCCTTGCGCGCGACGAGTTCGATCGGCAGCGCGTCATCGAAGTGGCGGTGCTGGACGAGGTGGTCGGTGGTGAGCAGCAGCGGGTGGGGGCTCGCTTCGATGACGGCGCAGTCGTCGCCCGGACCGACGAGAACCTGGCCGTAGGTATCGGGAAGGGTGGCCGATCGGTCGGCGATGCGTTGGAGGAGTTCGCGTTCGCGCACTGGGCGTGCCTATTCCAAGTACGTATAGCCGGCCAAGCCGTTCTCGTAGTAGCGCATAAGGGCCGCCCCGTCGGCGACGGAGAGCTTGCCCGTCCGGACGGCCTTCTCGACGTCCTTGCGCATCGCGCGGCGGAGGTCGTTGCTGTCGTACTGGAGATAGCCCAGCACGTCCTTGACCGTATCGCCCTCGACGACCTCGGCGATGGCCCAGGTGTTCTCCTCGTCGAGCTCAATGTGGACCGCGTGGGTGTCGCCGAAGAGGTTGTGCAGGTCGCCGAGCACTTCCTGGTAGGCACCGACGAGGAAGACGCCGACCTCGTAGTGCTCGTCGTCCCTGATGTCGTGCAGCAGCAAGGCGTCGTCGTACTCGCCGCCGTCGGTGGCGGGGAAGCGTTTGATGGCGCCGTCGCTGTCGCAGGTCATGTCGGCCAGGATGCCGCGGCGGGTCGGGCGCTCGCCCAGGCGGCGCAGGGGTGTCACGGGGAAGAGCTGGTCGATGGCCCACGCGTCGGGCATCGACTGGAACAGGCTGAAGTTGCAGAAGAAGATCTCGCGGACAACGCCGGCCAGGGGGCGGACGGCGTCGACCAGGACGTCGTCCTCATCGACGGCGTCGGGACGCGCGAGCAAGGAAGCCGCGATGGACTTGAACAGGCGCTCGGTCGTCGCGCGCAGGTCGAGGCTGAGCCGGCCGTACTGGAACAGGCCGATGGCCTCGTCGCGGGCGGCCAGGGTGTCGTGGCTGAGTTCGGAGAGGCGGCCCTCGTGCAGACGCTCGTAGGTCGAGATGAGCTCGAGCACCGGGCGGGGCGGATCGCTCATGCTGCTGAGCTGCGTACGGACGGCCTCGATGTCGACCGGCGCGGGCAGGCCGCTGGAGGCCAGCACGTCGACCACCAGCACGCTGCCGTGGGCGACCATGGCGCGGCCGCTCTCGCTGAAGATATTGGGATGGGGCTGGTGCGCCTCGTCGCACACGGCCTTGATGCGGTAGACGATGTCGGCGGCGTACTCGTGCAGGTCGTAGTTCACGCTGCTGTCTGTGGCGCTGCGGCTGCCGTCGTAGTCGACGCCCAGGCCGCCGCCGACGTTGATGTGCGTGACGCCCGCGCCCATGCGACGCAGCTCGGCGTAGGTCCAGGCCAGCTCGGTGATGGCCGTCTTGAAGCTGATGATGTCGCACACCTGGCTGCCGATGTGGAAGTGGACGACCTCGAGGCACTCGAGCATGTTCGCGGCGCGGAGCTTGTCGAGGGCTTCCATGAGTTGCGCCGCGGTCAGGCCGAACTTGGCCGCCTCGCCCGCCGAGCCCTGCCAGCGGCCGATGCCCTTGGCGCTGGGCTTGATGCGCACGCCGATGCGCGGGGTGACGGTGTGCTCCTGGGCGATGCGGATGATCAGGTCCAGGTCGCTGGGCCGCTCGACGATGGGGTAGATGCGCTCGCGGATGCGGCTGGAGAGCACGACGGTCTCGATGTACTCCTCGTCCTTGAAGCCGTTGCAGACGATGGGGATCGTCGGGCTGTCGGCGGTGAGCGCGAGGACGGCGAGCAATTCGGGCTTGCTGCCGGCTTCGAGCCCAAAGCCGTACCTGGCCGCGGCGTCGCGCATCTGCTCGCACAGGGAGCGCTGCTGGTTGACCTTGATGGGGTACACGCCCTCGTAGGCGCCCTTGTAGCCCTCCTCGGCGATGGCGTTATCGAAGGCGGCCCGCAGCGAGCCCATGCGGTGGTCGGTGATGTCGTCGAAGCGCAGCAGGAAGGGCGCCCCCAGCCCGCGCTCGCGCAGGCCGGCGACGATCTCGCCCAGGTCGATGCTCGGGCCGTCGGGACCGCGCGGCTGGACGCGCATGCGGCCGTTGTCGCCCGCGGCGAAGTAGCCCGAGCCCCAGCGATCGATGCCGTAGAGGTCGGAGGAGTCCTCGATGGTCCAGGTGTTGTCGGCGGGCTGGTGGGGGCTGGTGGGGGCGGTGTTGGTGGTGGTCTGGATCACGGACAAGCGTATGGGGCGAGCCGGAGGTTAGACTTGGGTCTGGTGGAACGGCCGACGCGTATTGGGATAGGTCTGGTGGTCGCGGTCTTCGGGCTGCTGGCATACCTGCTGTTTGTGACCGGTGTATGGCCCCGTGTGCTGGGGCTGGTCGGGGTCGCCCTTGGGTTCGTTGCCGTGGTGGGTGCGTTCTGGCTCGGCTCGACCAAGTTGGCGGCCTGGATGAGGACCCACGAGGGATCGCCACGAGTCGAGCGGGTTCGCACGATCTTCGCACACACGGGTACTCGGGTTGGGTTGGCATTGCTGACATTCCCGGTGGGTGTGGCGTTCATGCTGGCGCTCCACTACGCGATGTCCGGCACGAGCACCGGGAGCCTCATTCCCCTGATCCTGGATAACTTCTGGCAATCGACGATGTGGACCGGTTTCGCTCTGGTGTTCCTGGCCCCGGTGCATCACGGCCGAGACCCGTGCTGCGCCAAGTGCCAGTACACGATGGAGGGTGCGCCCGAGGGTGGATACGACGTGTGCCCCGAGTGCGGCCGTGACCTGCGTGCGAAAGACGCCATCGCCAAGGGCCACAAGACGATCATCAAGCCCATGATGATCGCGGGCATCGCTCTGGTGATCGCGAGTTTTGCGACCATTGGTCGATTCTCGCGTGGGTCGTCGGGTTATTTACCCTACCTACCCACGGGCTCACTCATCAAAGAAGTCACAACGGCACCGCGCGGGTTCACGAGCGACGAATGGAAGGAACTGCTGACGCGCACACTGACATCCCGAGAAGTCGAGATTTTGTTCGAGGGCATGCTGGGCCTGCGTGACACCAAGGGCTACTTCGCGCGGGAGGCCGAGGGTTGGCTTGACCGGACGGCGCTCGCGAGAGCCGTGCCGGCGGATGTGGTCGAGCGGTACTACGAGGGCATGCTGAGCGTGTGGATCGCAGCGCCCGAGAGCGTGAGCCGCGGCGAGCCGCGGGGCTTGCGGTTCGGTTTCGGCGGCGACTTTCAGGGCAACCTCCATGTGCCGGCGGCGTCCGTGTTGCAGGTCTTCTTCGTGCCCGAATCTCTGACGGTCGATGGCGAGCCGGCCGACATGCAGAATGACCCCAGGCACCCGATCCCGGGTATCTCGATGAACACGACCAACCAGGGCGATCGGGGCGCGCCGCGGGATGGCGTGACGCCCGCCTCACACGGGCCAACGGCTCGTGTTGACGCTTCGCGGTACGCGGGCGACACCATCGAGCTGCGTGGCACGGGGTGGCTGTACGTTGCACCGCATGGCACGCCCGCACCATCCGCCGGAGCGATCACGCCGGTGGGGGCCGTGTGGGTGCATCGCGTCGACGTGCGCGAGACCGTGCGAATCGAGAACTAGGGCTTGAGCACCTCGCCGCGCCGAATCGTGCTCACGCCCAGGCCATCGTGCTCGAGACGGACCTGGATGGCCCCATCGCGGCCGGTCACCAGCCAGAGGCCCTGGGTGCGGTAGTCCTTCCACGGGTCTCGCCGCACGCGCTTGGTGCCGGCCGACTGGATAACCACGCGGGCGTTCGAGAGGGCGACGAGGCGACGCGCGTGGTCGTCGTCGGCCCCGTGGTGGGGCAGCTCGAGCACGTCGACGCGCAGCAATTCCGGGTCGGTGGTGTCGATCATGCGCCCCAACGCTGGGCCGCCGATGTCGCCGGTGAGCAGCAGCGTGTGGCCCGATCGGCTCTCCCATCGCACAACAAGGGACGAGCTGTTGGCGTCGTTGAAGCGCTCGTTGGCAGGCGGCCAGAGCACGGTGGCGTGGGCGTCGCCCAGGCTGAAAGCATCGCCGGCCGTCAGCGTGTGGATGGTGACGCCCTGAGCTCGCAGGTCGTCGAAGATGTCGCGCATCGCGCCGCTGCCGTTGGCGGCTTCGAGGGCTTGCGGTGTCGTCCAAAGCCATGTGATGCCGAGTTCTTTGGCGGCACGCGGCAGGCCATTGGCGTGGTCGAGGTTGGCGTGCGTGAGCACCGCAGTGGAAACGGGCACGTCGCGGAGGGCCCCAACCGCGCTCGCCGTGGTGCGACCCGCTCCCGGGCCAAGCGAGCCGCAATCCCAGAGCATCGCCTGATCCTTGGAGCGCAGCAGGTGGGCGCTGCCGTCGCCGATGGAGAGGGTGTCGAGCTGGAGCATGATGGACGCCCTGGTCCAAGGGTACACGACCTCGACTGCCGTCCACACGACGACCACGTTGAGCGCGAGCACGTGGTTCCATCGCACGCGTCGGCCCGCATAGGCGGTGGCCGCGAGCGCCGCCGTGGCGCTGATGGCTACCGCGGGGCCGATGGGTGGAATCTCAAGGCTCGAGTACGCCAGGCCATCGAACCATCGCACGACGCCCAGGCACACTTCGGCCAGCGCGTGCAACACCAGCGACAACGGCTCGGCCAGCGGCGGCGCGATCGTGCCGATGAGCAGCGAGGCGTAAGCGGCGATGAGCAGGATGCCCACGAGCGGTGTCATCACGATCGTGGCCGGCACCGTGAGCGGGGCGACCAGGCCCGTGCGCCAGACGATCCACGGCAGGCTCACGGCCCAACACAGCACGGTGGCGCTGAAGAGCTGGCCGATCGTGCCGCCCGCGTAGTTCACACCCAATCGCCACACCGGCGGGGGCTGTTCCAGCACGCCCTTGATGGGCTGGCGCGAGCCGAAGATGGCCGCGTGCGTGCGCGGGGCGAGCGCGATGAGCGCCGCGACCAGGCCGAAGCTGAGCTGGTACCCGAGGTCGAACGCCTGGTATGGGTTCCACAGCGCGATCGCCAGTGCGGTCCACGCGAGGACGGCCAGCGGGTCGTGCCGCCGGCCCAGGGCGCGGGCGCCGAGCAGTGCCAGCACCATGATCCCGGCGCGCACGATGGGCGTGCGCGCCGGCACGATGATGAGCAGCATGGCCACCGCGGCCGCGACGCCGATGGCCTCGACGCGCCAGCCCGGCCCGATCGCGCGCAGCAGCCACGCCGCCGCCGCCGCGAGGATGGCCAGGTGCAATCCCGAGATCGCCAGCAGGTGCGCCAAGCCCACGCGGCGGAAGGGGTCGTACGCCTCGTCGTAGCCGGGGTCGTGCTGGCCGAGCACCAGTGCGGCCAGGAGCGCGCGGGCGGGGTCGGCGTGTTCGCCTCGCTCATCGAGACCGAGCACGCGTCGAGCGCCGGATTGCAGCGCGTACTGCGCCCGGCGCAGGGGTGCGGTGACGCGTGCAAGGGATCGGTCTGGGAGCGATGCCGGCACGACGAGCGCCCAGCCGTCGGTATGGATCGTGCAGATCGGTTCGCGAGGCGGGCGCTCCGGCCCGGGGTTCATGGGCTCGCCTGGCGGACGCATCCAGCCGGTGATGGTGATGGGCGTGCCCGGGACGAGCGACGGCGCGGCGTCGAGGCCCTCGCTCACGCTGATGCGCACGCGGCCTCGCGTGGGCTTGGAGCCCCGCCCCATGTCGAGCGAGATGGCGTCGGCCAGCAGCACCGAGCGCTCGCCCCGGAACACGCCACGCTCGTAGGAAGGCAGGCCGATATCGGGGTCGATGGCCGCGTCGGTGACGATGGCCGTCAGGCGAACCAGCCCGCGCTGCCGGCCCGAGTCGTCGTGCGGCATCGCGCTCAGGCGGTGGACCAGGTGGTCGGCCGGCGGTGCCAGCTCCCCGGCCATCCGCCCCGCACCCACGCACGCGATGGCCACCAGCAGCACGGCACGCCCGGCGTGCCGCGGGATGGCCAGCGACACGCCCGAGAGGGCGATCGCCAGGGCGTACAGCAGCGTGGGGTGCTCCAGGCCGGCAAACCGTGCCAGCAGGACGCCACCAAGCCCGGCCGAGAACGCGAGCAACGCCCGGGTGCGCGCGGGGCTGGTTGCGGGCTGAGGGGCGGGTTGTGCGTCGGGGAGTGTGGGCACGCCGCCATAGCCTGACGAAGATTGGCCGTCAGGTCAAGGGCAAATGGCGGTCTTGCGACAAAATCAGTTGCCGACCGACTCGATCAGGTCGTCGAACTGGTCGAGCAGGTCGATGGACTCGACGTTGCCGTCGCTATCGACCAGGCGATCGGCCTGGGTGCCCGCCGAATCGCTATAGAAGCTCTGCCAGAACCTGAGTTCGCTGGCTCGACCGCCCTTGTCCTTCGAGCCCATGTACATGGCGTCGATGCCGGCCGAGTGGAAGACGAGGTTGCCGCGGGCGCCGGAGGGCAGCTCGGGCTCGTCCTTGTTGGGCACGGTGGGCGAGCCGAGCAGGATGGCCATGTGGTTGAGCAGCTCGGGATCCTCGGGCACGCCGTCGCCCAGAAGGCTGTACTCGCGGGCGCTGGAGGCGCTGGAGAAGACAGGGTTTTTGCCGCGCTTACCGAGTTCCCGGGTCGACAGGAAACCCGCGTTCGAGGCCCAGTAGAAGCGGGCGGCTGCGGGGGCGCTGGTGTTTGTCGCCGCAAAGTCTTCCAACGCCGCGATCGGCTGGATGGCAGTCTTGTCCAGTTCCCAGGCCAGGATGGGCGAGCCGAAGGAGTCGATCACCGATGGAAGTTGGCGGTGCTGGTCGTCGGCCGATGGCGACATCGCACCCTGTCCGGTCCCATCCTGGGGCACGAAGCGGTTGTCGGCGGGGGTGTAATAGCCGCCGCCGGCCTCGCGGGTGCCGATGAGCGTGACGTCGATGTCGACCAGATCGCCGGTGGTGGGGCCGACGGTGACGACGTTGCCCGCGGCGCTCGTAGACGTGGCGAATCCGCCGGCCAGGTCGAGCATGACGTTCTGCATGCCGGTGAAGCCGCGCGTCTCGTTGGTGGCGTCGCCCATCTGCTTGGCGGTGAAGTAGCCGGGCAGTTGATTTTTGTCGGTGTAGAACTGCTGGGCGGCGGCGCCGATGGCCGTGAGCTCGCTCTGCGTCGCGGCCGCCTTGGCGGTGTTGCGCGCGCCACCCAGGGTGGGCACGATGATCGCGATGACGATGGCGATGACCGCCATGGTCACCAGGAGCTCGATGAGCGAGAAGCCCCGCCCCGAAGTGCGTCGTTGGTCTTGCTGCGTGTGTTGCATGGTCATGTCCCGAAACCTCCCCATCCGCCGGCCCAGGCCTGGGCCCCCTTGGAGCGGCCCGACAACGGGCCGCGATATCCACCCCGTGCGGGCGCGGCCAACCCCAGTGGATTGCTGCACCCGGCACCCTGTTGTTCGCATCGCGGGCCCTTGGAGTTGCCGCGACAAAGGGGAGGGTCCCGACGGATAAGTGTACCGAGCCGATCCGGCCCGGTTGAGGGGCATCAGCGAGCAAACCTATCAAGAACCAAAAAAGGCGGCCGCACACGTGTGTGCGACCGCCCGGAGGGAGAAAGAGAGAGCTCTTTATATCACGCTACCGGCGGCAGCGTGAAGAATCCTTCAATCACGGACCTAATCGGTAAGCTAGGCAATTTTCCGCCAGACTTCACGGTACGCACGGGAAAATCAACCCTATCACGGGTCAATACTTACTCATAAATACGCAAAACGGGCCGAATTGGCCCGCTTGCATGGATACTTCTCACCAGAATTCGCTGGTTGCAGGCCGAGTTTTCAGCCCAGCAGGCCGGCTGCGGCGGAAATTTCTTCGGGCACCCGCTCGCGGAGGGTGTTCACGTCGGCCTCGCTCAGCCCCAGTACCGCCAGCACCTCGGGGTCGATCTGGAGGCTGGTCAGGTCCAGGCGGAACTGGCCGTCGACGGCACCGACCAAGCGGTCGGCCAGGTAGACCATGGCCGGCAGGCGACGGGCGTCGGCCGGGGCGCTCATGGGGTTGTGGTGGTAGCCGGTGACCAGCGCGAAGTTGCTGGGGAACTTCCACTTCTCGCACAGGCCCTTGCCGAAGTCCTGATGATCGGCACCGATGAGTTGGGCCTCGACGTCGCGCATGTCGTTGGCTGGCACGCCGTCGCCGTCGACGCCCAGCGTCTGCACGACCTCGATCAGCTTGTTGCGATCGAACTGCATCTCGACCATGAGGCCGATGTTGTGCATCAGGCCGGCCAGGAAGGCCTCGTCGGCAAAGCCGACCTTCGCGGTGTCGGCGATCATCTTGGTCACGGCACCACACGCCACGGCGTGCTCCCACACGGCGCGGGCGCTGAAGCCGTGGCTCAGGTCGCCGCCGCGGAAGAGCTTGGCCAGGCTGGCGGCGATGGCGATGTTCTTGACGGCGTTGAGCCCGAGCATCACGATCGCACGGTTGATCGAGCCGATCTGGCCCGGCAATCCGTAGAACGACGAGTTCACGACCTTCAGGATGCGGCTGGACAACGCCGGGTCGTTGGCGATGACGTTGTGCAGGTCCTGGGCCGTGGAAGAGGGGTCTTCCACCAGCTCGACGATCTTGAGGGTCACTTCGGGCAGCGTCGCGATGTGGCTGATCTCGCGGATCGCCACGGTGACGGCTTGTTCACGTTCTTGCGTTCCGGTGCTCATTGGCCTGATCTCCTGCCGGTCGAACTCTCGCGACGGGCTTGCCCATGAGGATCGGCGGATCTGCGGCGCGACTTTGGTGGTCGTGAGGCTTGGGCCCAAAAAATTTTCGGGCGTGGCCGCTGTTGGGCCCAGAGGCCGGCCTTAGTAGGCGTTGAGCTTGGCCAGGATGCCCCGGTTATTGGGGTCGACCGAGGCCAGCAAGGCCGCCACACGCTCGCCGGCGAGGCCGTCTCCATAGGGATGGGCCTTTGGATCGCACGGGGGGGCGGCCAAAGCGTCGAGGATGGTGCGTTCGACGGCTTCTTGCGATTGGTCGTCGGCGTGCAGCACGCCTGGTGGGCGCTCGCGGCCGTTCTGGCGGGGTCCGATATCGACCACGCGCAGCCCCAGCGCGGGGGCCTCGATCAGACCCGCCGACGAATTGCCCACAAGCACGCCACCGGTGAGAGCCAGGCGCTTGAGCAGGGCGACGAACTTCTCGCGGCGCATGTGGGGCTGGGGGTGGCCCAGCCGCTCGGTCAGCGTGCGCAGCACGCCCGCTCGGCCGGGGTCGTGGTTGGGGCTCAGGGCGAGCGGCTTGAGCTTGAGCGATGCCAGGGCGTCGAGCAGCGTGGCGGTCACGTGCTCTTCGGTCTCGACCGAGCGGCCGGTCGGGTGCAGCAGCACGAGGGCCTTGGGCGAACCGACTTCCTCGAAGTCGGCCTGCGGCATGGGCTCGATGGCGTGCAGGTCGTCGATGGCCGGCGAGCCAACAACGTGGACGTGCTCGGGCTTCTCGCCCATGCGCGTCAGGCGATCGGCCGAGGCCTGCGTGGCCGGCAGGTGCAGGTTGGCCAGCTTGCTGATGGCGTGCCGCATCGATTCGTCGGCCACGCCCTCGGCCCGGTCGCCGCCGTGCAGGTGGGCCAGGGCCCAGCCGCCGACGCTGGCGGCGCTGGCGGCGGCGAAGGCCTCGATGCGATCACCCAGCACGACCACCCAGTCTGGCTCGTGGGCGCGGAAGCTGCGGGTCAGGCGGCTGACGCCCGTGCCTAGGGCCTCGGCGTCGTCGGGCCGGGTCGTGCGCCCCGGTTTCTGCATGGGCACGCTGTCGGCGATCGGGAACAGCGCCTTCACGTCGCGGAAGCTGTCGGCCGGGGGGATCAGGTGGGCCCCCGCGGCGATCACCAGCAGTTCGAGTTCGGCGTGGGCGTCGACGGCGGCCATGACCGGCTTGAGCAGCCCGAAGTCGGCCCGAGATCCGGTCACCACCGCCACGCGGCGCGTGCGGGCGGCCCGGGCGTGGGTGCGCGCCGGCTGGGGGTCGCCGGCCCATCCGGGGCCGATCATGGGTGGCTCCGGGGCGTGCGGGGGGTGGTCATGGGCGATGGTAGAGGGGCTATCTCGGAGGCAGGCGTGCTACAGTGCCTGCTTCTAAGCAGGGCCTCATGCGAGGCGTGATTCGTGGGCCCGGATGCGGGCCAGGAGAGGTTTTTCATGCGAGTGGTTTGCGATCGTGGTGCGTTGCTGGACGCGGTGAACGTGGTGTCGTCGGTGGCGGCGTCGCGCACGCCCAAGCCGCAACTGACCTGCGTGAAGATCACCGCCAGTCGCGAGGGTGACGCGGGCGAGCTCACCCTGTCGGCCACCGACGGCGAGATCGGCCTGCGCCTGCGCACCGCCCGCGTCGACGTGCAGGAGCCCGGCGAGGCTCTGGTGCCCGCCGACAAGCTCAAGCAGATCGTCGCCGCCGAGGACCACGAGCCCACGCTGACCCTCGAGGGCGAGGACCGCACCCTGCACGTCAAGGGCGAGAACGCGAACTACACCCTGCTGGGCTACGACCCGGCCGACCTGCCGCGCGTGGCCGATCGAAGCGACTTCGGGGCCGAGGGGCTCAAGACACGCTTCGACTTCCCCAGCGACACTTTGGGCGACATGATCGGCATGACGCTGTTCGCCACGGCCCGCGAGACCACGCGGTATGCCATCAACGGCGTGCTCGTGCGTCGCCACGGCAAGGCGCTGGAGATGGTCGCCACCGACGGTCGCCGCCTGGCCATGGCCAAGGGCACCGTGCCCGGCGCGAGCAAGGACGACCCGGACGTATCGTGCATCATCCCCACCAAGGCCCTCTCGCTGTTGCAGCGGTTGGTTGATAGCGAGGACGAGTCGGTGACCGTGGCGGTGGGCGACCAGAAGGCGTTGTTTGCGCTTGGCGGCGGAGACGACGATGCGCCCCGGGCCGTGCTCTCGACCTCGCTGGTCGACGGCCAGTTCCCGCCGTACGAGGAGGCCATCCCCAGCGACCAGACCGTCAAGGCGACCTTCGACAAGGACATGCTCCACAGCGCCGTCCGCCGCGCCGCCCTGCTGACCAACGAGGAGAGCAAGGGCGTCCGCCTGGCCTTCCGCGGCGAGCAGAAACAACTCGAACTCTCGAGCCACGCCCCGGAGATGGGCGAGGCCCGCGTGAACGTCGAGCTCAAGGGCTACGACGGTGCCGACGTCGAGATCGGCTTCAACCCCGGCTTCATCACCGACGCCCTGCGGGTGATGCACGACACCGAGGTAACGATGGAGCTGAAGGACGGTCGTCACGCTGGGGTTATCCGGACGGCTGGGAATGGGTTCTTGTATGTGGTGATGCCGGTGACGATCTAGGGCAATCCCTGAAACCAAAAGTTCTTTGGGTTTGGGGGTTGACATTTAAAGCAAATAGCGTTTTGCTTTAAATCATGGACCTAGATTCAAACCCAGCTTCAAAACCCCCTTGGAACCTGAAAGCGAGATTCTCGGACGCGAGCCCGGGAAAGCTGGAGCCGGTCACCATGCGCAAGCGTGTGGTGGGCGGCTCGGGGGCAGGCGAGTGGCAGGAGGTCGAGACCTGGGCGTTCGTGCCCGACGACCTGCCGCCGGCGATCGACTGGAAAGGACTCAAGGGCGAACTGTTCGACGAGTTCGCCGGCGCCCACGCCGCCCTGGGCCGGGTGAACGGGCTGGTGCATGCGGTGCCGAACCCCGAGATCCTCCGCCAGGCGTTGTGGCTGCGCGAGGCTCGGCTGAGCTCGAAGATCGAGGGCATCGAGACCACCGCGCTGGACATGGTGCTGGCTGGCGAGGGTGACGGGAAAGCCAACCCAGGCCGCGAGGCGCTCAACGCCGTGCGCGCGGTGCAGTTTGGGATCGAGAGCCACGAGCCCTACAGCGGGAAACTCGTGCGCGCGATGCACGAGAAGCTGCTCGATGGAGTGCGCGGCGAAGAGCTGCGGCCTGGAGAGTTTCGGGACGTGCCGGTGTATATCGGCGTCGCGGGCAGGCCCGATCGGGCGCGGTTCGTACCGCCGGCCGAGGGCGAGACGGTGGCGCGATGCATGGTCGCGTTGGACGCGTTCGTGAACGGCGAGTGGCCCGAGATTCCCGCGATCGCGCAAGTCGCGTTAGCGCACTATCAGTTCGAGGCGATCCACCCATTCCGAGACGGCAATGGTCGAATCGGGCGGGCGCTCATCTTGCATCAGATGTGCGCCTTGGGGTTGCTTGATATGCCGATCGTGTCGCCCAGCGGGTACTTCCAGCGACATCGGCAGGAATACGTCGACCGCATGCGTGCGCTGAGCGAGCATGGCGCGTGGGTCGAGTGGCTGCGCATGTTCGCGATTGCAGTGGGGGAAGAGGCTGTTTCGACGCGACTGCTGGCCGAGCGGATTGTGTCGGCCCACGCGGCGTTTACCGAGAAATTGCGCGATGAGACGGCGGCCGGGCGATTGTTGCGCTTGCTCGACCACGTCTTCGGCTGGCCGCTTGTGACGGCGGCCAGCGCGGCCAAGGTGCTGGACGTGACCGATCCAACAGCGCGGAAGGACATCGCGTTGTTCGAGGAGCTGGGCATCCTGGCGCGCACCGATGATGGGAAGTATGGCAAGACCTGGTACGCGCCGGCCGTGCTCGACGTAGCCGAGGCAGAGTACGCGGAATTTCCGGAGTGACCTAACCCCGCAAGCCGGGGTGGTCCTGCCACCGCGTCTTCAATCCGTGCTCGACATCCAACAAATCAAGCACCTTCCCCGCCACGAAATCAATCACCTCGCCGATGGTCTGCGGCAGCAGGTACAGCCCCGGGTTGGTCGGGCAGATGCACGCGCCGGCGAGGGCCAGGATGCGCATGTTCTCGATGTCGATCAGGTTCAGCGGCGTCTCGCGGTGGCAGATGATGAGCGTGCGGCGCTCCTTGAGCGTGACCATCGCGGCGCGGGTGAGCAGGTTGCTGCCCGCCCCGGTGGCGATGGCACCCAGGCTGGTGCTCGAGCAGGGCAGCACGGCCATGCCGTCGTGGCGGAAGCTGCCGCTGGCGATGACAGCGCCGACGTCCTTGTTGGGATGGCAAACCAGGCGGCCCTTCATGGCCTGCGCGTCGGCATGGCCAGCCAAGTGGGGCAGCAGGTCGTCGAAGCCGACCTTGGTGATGCCCGACTCATCGCCCAGCAGCCGGCGGCCGTACTCGCTGACGACCAGGTGGACCGTGGCTCCGGCCAGCAGGAGTTGCTCGAGGGCGCGCAGGGCGTACCAGGCCCCCGAGGCCCCGGAAACGCCAAGAACGACAGTCCGGCCAGCGGCGGCGGTGGAGGTGGGGGCGTCGGGGCTGGCGTGGGGAAAGGTGGGCACGTGGGCTCTCAATGCTGGATGGGGCGCGAACGGGGGGTCTGGGGCGAATAGAGTGTCGTCCTAAGGACGGGACGGGTTCAGGGTATTGAGTTGAGGGCAGTGATAGCCCCAGCGGATGGAGGGCATCGTGGCAGGACGAGCACGAGTCGGGCAAGCGAGGACGTGGCGCGGGATGGCGGTCGCCGGCATGCTGGTGGGCCTGGTGGCGGGGCTGGCCGGCTGTGCGGGCTGGGACACCTGGCCGCCGACCGATCCGGTGGACAGCGTGCCGAATCGCGACGACGCGGCCATCGGCCAGACCATGATGCTGGCTTTGGGCCGGGTGATCGGCGACTACCCACCCCGGGGCCGCCAGGGCCAACCGGTGGCGATCAACGTGCCCTCGCCGCTGGTCACCAAGCCCGTGTACCGGCGGATCGCCCGGGACGTGGAGGCCGAGCCGGGCGTCAACCGGCTGGTGACGCCCCTGGACCAGGCCGGGCTCGCGCTGCCGATCTACCACGTTGCTGGCGTGCGCATCCGCACGGGCAAGGCCGAGATCGACATCCTGCGACCAATCTTTGGTCCGGGCGAACTGGACCGTGCCGAACTGACCAACAGCGAGGCTTACGAGGGGTACACCGTGCGGCTGAGCGGCGGCTTCCGCCCCTGGCACATCACGTGGGTCGAGCGATTTACGCCGGGCGTCATCCCAGCCCCGGCGCTCAACCTCATCGACGACATCGCGCCCAGCGGCCTGCCCGAGCCCGAAGCGGAGCCGGAGCCCGAGGGCCAGCAGGTGCCGGAGATGCCGGCGGAAGATCTCGCGGATGACCCAGGCGACGACCCCGGCGATGACCCAGCCGAGGATCCGGGCCAGGGCTGAGGCCGGCGATGACGACGAGCAGCCCTGGTAGCACGGGTGAGCCGATGGGGATCTCCGGTGCGCACGCGTTGTCGGGCGTCATGCCGGGCAAGGACCTGGTGAACCTCCGCGACCTGGAGCCTTCGGTGCTCCGGCGGCTCCTGTCGCGTGCGCGGCAGCACGCGTGGGCGCTCGACGAGGATCCGTTCGACGTGGGGCAGACCCTGCGGGGCCAGGTCGTGGGGCTGCTGTTCTTCGAGGACTCAACGCGCACGCGGCTGAGCTTCGCCATGGCGCTGCACCGGCTCGGCGGGCGGTTCATCGAATTGACAGACAAGGGCAGCTCGCTGAGCAAGGGCGAGACGCTGGCCGACACGGCCCGCACGGTGGAGGCGATGGGCGTGTCGCGGCTGGTGGTGCGCTCGAAGCGCACCGACGACGTGCTCGAAGTGGCTCAGGCCGTTCGCATCCCGGTGCTCAACGCCGGTGCGGGCGATGGCGAGCACCCGACGCAGGGCTTGCTCGACACGCTCGCCTTCGCCGAGGCGCACAAGAGGCTCGACTCGCTGGACCTCGATGGGCTGACGGTGCTGATCGTGGGCGACGTGGCCCGGAGCCGGGTCGCGCGGTCGAGCGGGCCCTGCCTGGCGGCGCTGGGCGCACGGGTGCTCGTCGCCGGGCCCGATGTGGACGAGGCGATCGCGGCGTCGGCGGGTGGGCAGGTGAGCGAGAACTTCCTGAGCGACGTTCGTGAGGCCGACGCGGTGATGGCGCTGCGCATCCAGCACGAGCGGGGCGGGAGCGATCTGGACGCCGCCGGTGCCGACGCGGCCTATCGCGAGAAGTTTGGTCTCACCGTCGATCGCGTCCGCACGCTCAAGCCGGGCGCAGTCATCATGCACCCCGGTCCGGTGAACCCGGGCGTCGAGATCGACGCGGAAGTGATGGGCCAGCCGCGCTCGATCATCACGCGGCAGGTGGCTCTGGGCGTCGCGGTGCGGATGGCGTGCCTGGAGGCGCGTGGGGCGGTCACGGGTCGGACGTAATGGCCACCCAACTGTCGCCGTTGTAGGTCTGGATCTCGGCCAGGTGGGGCGTGAGGGCGGTCATCTCGTTGCTGTAGTGGTTCCAGCGGAACATGAGCCAGGTCAGCACGACCATGCACAGGATGGCACCGATCTCGCCGGCCACGCTACGGCGCGCGCGCCAGAGCAGCCAGGTGCCCAGGAGCAGGGTCATGCACTTGAACATGGCCAGCGTGGCCGGCGAGCCCCACTGGAGGATGAAGCGGGCCAGCGGGTTGCTCTCGTACATGCCCGGGCCGACCATGTGGTCGAGCGTCATCGAGAGGTCGGCCAGGCTCAGAAAGACGATGGCCAGCAGGAAGAGGTTGACGCGGCGGGCACGGAAATCAGGGTTTGCCCACTGCTGACGCAGGGGCACCCGCATCCACTTTGGGAACCCATCGGCCCCGAGGGCGTCCGAGAAGCGAGCCTTCCGCGTCGCCGGCGCCGCGATCGATTGTGCCATGCCCGTTCCCCCATCCCTGCTTGGGGCTGGGATCGGGCCGTGGCGGGCCTTTATGCACGGCGTGCGGGCTGCGGCGCATCGAAAGGGGTCGGGTCGGGGGGGTTAGACTGGCTTGGCATTCGGGCTGAGCCGATCAGGCTGGGGTTGCCGTGCGTATCGACTGCGTCGGAGGTCCAATACGGTGAGCACACAGACCAGCTTGCAACGATTCACGACGCTCGCGGCCGCGGCCGGGCTGGCGCTGTCGATCGCGGGGAGCCAGGCCCTCGGGCAGGGCGAGACCAGCTCGATCTATGTTGATGACTCGACGGCGACGCAGAGCACGCTGCGGTCGCTGCCCTCGCTGTTGCGCGCGGGCAACGAGGCCGAGGCGGTGCGGGCGCTCCAGGCGTCGCTGGATACCGGACCCAACCGGCTGGTGCCCACCGAGGAGGATGCCGACCTGTTCGTGTCGGTGCGCGATGCCATCCACGAGCGGCTGGTGGCCGAGCCCGAGTTGCTGGAACGATACCGCGTGGAGCACTCGGCTCGCGCGCGGCGGATGCTGGGCGAGGGCCGGTATGCCGAGGTCGAGCGCAGCTACCTGCTGACGCCCGCGGGCTATGAG
The DNA here is from genome assembly GCA_025916675.1 of Phycisphaera sp. Taxonomy (NCBI): domain Bacteria; kingdom Pseudomonadati; phylum Planctomycetota; class Phycisphaerae; order Phycisphaerales; family Phycisphaeraceae; genus Phycisphaera; species Phycisphaera sp. The sequence continues at coordinate 3,094,658 of CP098402.1, read as the reverse complement.
GCGGCGCTGAACGTGGCGCGCGAGCGGTTCGGGCTCGCGCGGTTCGAGTCGGCGGCGCGCGTGCTGGCGCAGCTCGAAGGGCATCCCGATCGCAGGGCCGATGCGCGAGCGGCGGCCGAGCTCTTGACGCGGGTGGCCGCGCAGCTCGACGACGAGCCAGCGCGTGCGATGGCACGGGCGTGGCGCGAGCAGGCGGGCCTGGAACCGGCCGATTTCGCGGCGCTGGAGATTCCCAAGCCCGCGGCGGTGGTTCGGCGCGACGCGAGCACGATTTCTGGAGGGCAGCGGCCGCCGCACCTGCCCGGCGAGGAGCCCTGGTCGCAGGCGATCGACCGCGACCTGGCCCCCGGGCCCGACGACACGCTGCCGCCGCCGCCACCGATCGAGCCCAAGGGTGGTGGGTTCTGGCTCATGCCCATGGTGGCGGGCGACACGATTCTGATCAACGACGGCGGGACGTTGTCGGCGTGGGATCGATACTCGCTACGGCTGCGCTGGCGGAAGTCGATCCTGACCAATGAAGGGTCGATCCGCGACATCGCCGGCGCCCGGCGCGAGCCGCAGACGTGGCGGTCGATCGAGGCGCCCAACACCGTGGCGGCCGACGCGCGGGCGGCGTACGCGTCGATGGGCCTGCACATGTCGAGCGCGCCGGACCTGGCCGTGGGCATCATCGCGGTCGACCTGCAAAGCGGCGACCATCTGTGGACGGCCGACACGCGGAACCTCGACCCGCGGTACGCGCTGGCCAACGTGCGCGGCGGGCCGGTCGCGGGGGAGGGCCGCGTGATCTTCGGGCTGCGCGAGGACAACCGCGCGGGGCGGCAGGTGGGCACGGCCCTGGTGGGCCTCGACGCGCTCACGGGCGAGCCCGCGTGGATGCGCTCGCTGGGCAGCGCGGGAACGGGCTGGAGCCGCTCGAACCGTAACGTGGGCGCCGGCGGGGTGATCGAAGGCGGCGTGGTGTACTGGTTCGAGCCCATGGGCGTGGTGGCGGCCTTCGATGCTCACGACGGGCGGCCGATCTGGCTCCGGCGGTTCGATACCAGCGTCCGCCCGGACCGCAGGAGCGCGGTGGGCGCCTGGATGGTGCGCCCACCGGTAGTGAAGGGCGACTCGGTGCTGGCGCTGGTCGACCGGCTCGAGATGATCTACCGGCTCGACCGCAAGACCGGGCGTGAGCTGGGGCGTGTGTCGTCGGTTGCGCTGAGCAATGCGGACTACCTGGTGGGCGTGGGCGACCACGTCGCCGCGGTAAGCGGCTCGAACGTGTGGTTCTTCGAGCCCGAAGCGGTGCGGATGAATCGCCGGCAGAGCGATGCGTTCGAGCTGGCCGACGGCTTCGAGGCGCTCATCACCGGGCGCGCGATGGCGGCGGGTGGCAGCCTGATGGTGCCTTCGGGCGATGCGGCCGTGCTGCTCGACCCGGCCACGGGCGAGATGGACGGGCCGATCATCGCGCTGCCAAGGTCGGGCAGCGTGGTGCCGCTGGAAGACCAGATCGTGGTGGTCGACACCGGTGTGCTCGAGAGCGTGATGGGCGCCGACGTGGCGGCCATGGCGCTCACCCAGCGCTTGCAAGATGATCCGGACGACATCGCTTCGCTCGTGAGCCTGGTGCTGCTGGCCCAGCGGCAGGACGTGCTCGACGCCGTGCCCCAGGCGGCCGAGCGGGCGCTCGAGGCGCTCGGCCGCGCGGGCGAGAACGGCGAGGTGGCGCTGCGTCGGGCGCAATCGGAGACCCGGCGGCTGTTCGAGGCGCTGCTGTCGATGACGGTGCGCATGGTGGGCCTCGACGCGGCCGAGCGCGACGACGAGCTGGCCGACGAGCTGGCGCGTCTGGCGTTCGAGGCGGCGCCGGGCTCGAAGGGCCGCGCGCGGGCGCTGCTGACGATCGCCGAGCTGCGCGACACGCAGGGCCGCGCGGCCGAGTCGGCGGTGGCCTACCTCGACGTGCTGGCCGACGCGTCGCTGCGGATCGCGGTGGTCGGGCCCGATGCCGAGGCCGCGGGCGTGCTGGCCACGCGGCGTTTGCAGAAGCTGCTGCCGATGCACGGCTACGGCATCATCGAGCCGCACGAGCGGGCCGCGGCCGAAGCGCTGGCGCTGGCCGATGCCGGGCCGGCGGGCGACGAAGCGAGGCTGGGGGTCGCGTCGCGGCTTCCCGTATCGATGGCGGCGGTCGAGGCGTACTCGAGCGTGGCGCGCGTCGCCGAAGCGGATGGCAAGATCGAACGGGCCACCCGGGCGTGGCGGCGGGCGCTCGACGCGGCGCGCCTGGTGCGCACCAGCGGCGGGCCGGTGAGTGGCGCCGATGTTGCGGCGCTCGGCGCCAACCTCGCGCGTGTGCTGGCCGAGAGCGACCACGTGGCCGCGGCGGGGCGGGTGATCCGCCAGCTCCGCGCGGTGTCGCCCATCGAGACGATCGACGCGCCCGACCTGGCGCAACTTGCCGAGCGGTTCGCGCAGCGCCAGCGCGGGGCGCGGGTGGGCAACCGGCCGGTGGAGGTGAGCCAGCGGCTGGACGGCTGGAACCTTGTTACGCCCATGGCCACCGAGGTGGAGACGGCCGTGCCCGAGCATGCCGTGCTCGCGGCGGGGCATCTCGTTGGTGTGTGGGCGCTCGCGCCCGACCTCGGCCCGATCGAGGGCGAGCCCTTCGAGGCCGACCCCAAGGGCCCGCTCGAGCTGGTATGGACCGCGACCCACGATCCGTCGCGACCGCCGACGCTGCTGCGGCAGGACCGCGAGCGAGCGCTATTCGTGTGGCAGACGGGCGGCCTGGCCGGGTTGCGAAGCGTGTCGTTTTTCGACGCGAGCGAATGGAGCCTTCCCTCGCTGATCGGGCTGTTCGGCGAGGACCTGCGCGAGCCGAACCTGGGCGATCGCGGCCCGCACGTGGCGGCGCTGATGGCCACCGGGCAGCAGGCCGACCCGCTGAGCTGGGTCATTGCCAGCGATGGGGCGCACGTCGCGGTCGCGCGGCGCGACGGGCTGCTGGCCGTGCTCGACGCGACGACCGGCGAGAAGCTGTACGCGGGGCGGCAGGGCCTGGGCACCGTGATGGACGTGGCGATCGCCGGCGGCCGGGTGTGGGTCATGGGCTCGACCGAGGCGCCCGGTTCGCCTTCGGCCGGCGAGATCGAATCGCTCGCGCTGTGGGGGTTCGGTGTCGATGGCACCGAGGCCGTACGACGCGTGGGCATGCCCGAGCCGCCACGCTGGCTTGCGGCGGTGGAGGATGGCTCGGTGGTGATGGGCACGCACAGCTCGATCGCCAGCTATGGCGTGGACGAGACCGGTGATGCCGGCCGTGTTGTGTGGGAGAGCAACGACGACGCGGCGCTCAACGCGGCGCTCGGCTGGGTGCTGGGCGACGCGCTGCTGGTGATGTCGTCGCGCGGCGACCTATCGATGGCGCATACCGGCGACGGCACGTTCGACAGCAAGCGCATCATGCTCTCGCTCGACGACGGCGAGGTGCCCCGGCTCTCGCGGCAGGGCGAACGCGTGGTGGTGCTGACCACCGGTGGCGTGACCGTGCTCGACGCGTCGGGCGAGGTGATGGGCCGCGACGCCTTGCGGAGCAACGGCGGGCGCACCTACGAGAAGCTGCCGCCCGCGCTGGGTGAGAATCGCGTGCTGCTGGTGCCCCAGGGGAGCTTCTCGATCAATAACGGGCAGGGCGAGTACATCGTGTCCACGGTCGACACCGTGTCGGCCAAGGTGACCGGCACGCGCGCCATCCTGCTGCCCGAGCCCCCGCGCGTGGCGCGGCTGATCGATGGCTACGGCTTGATCTCGACCGGGCAGCGGACGGTGGTGCTGCGGTTCGAGTAGCTATCGATCCGGCGTGATCTCGATCGCCTTGCCATTGTCATCGTCGCGCTGGCCCGTGGCACAGTCGACGATGATCGTGGCGACGGCCTTGGGGTCGAGCACGTCGCTGCTGGGGACGGCTTCTTCGTCGAAGAGCGCACGGAACATGGCCGTTTCGGTGGCGCCGGGCGCGACGGCGAAGGCGCGCACGCCGGCGGCCTGGCCCTCGTTGGCGATGCTCTTGACCATCAGCTCAACTCCCGCCTTGCTCGACGCGTACGCGAAGAAGCCGGGGTAGGGATCGCGCGTTGCCATCGACGAGACATTGACCACGCGCCCCTTGGATGCCGACAGATAGGGCCACGCCGCCAGGATGAGCTTGGCCGGGCCGATGGCGTTGGTGGCAAAGCACTGGTCGATGAGCCCGGGCGTGTGCTGGGCCAGGGGTACCAAGGGGGCGGTGCCGGCGTTGTTGATGAGTGCGTCGATGCTGCCGAAGGCCTTCATGCACGCGGCCACGATGGCGCCCGGGCCGTCGGGCTTGCTGACGTCGGCGCTGCAGCCCTGGGCCTTCCCGCCCAGGGCGTCGAGGGCCTCGCCCAGGCGTTTTGGATCTCGCCCGACGACGAGCACGCGCCAGCCGCGCTCGATGAGCAGCGTGGCGGTGGCCAGGCCGATGCCGGCGGTGCCGCCGGTGACGATGGCGGCCTTCGAATCGCTCGGATGGGTCGGGTGGGCCATGGGCTGAGCGTAGACTGCCCTCATGCGGTGGACGGCCGGTATATTGGGTGTGTTGCTCGTGATCTTGCTGGCCCTGCCCTGGGCGGTTCGGCCGCGCGGCGCGGGCGGGGCCAGCGCCGACGGCCCGACGCTGGTCATCATTACGCCCCACACCGAGCAGATCCGCTTCGAGTTCGAGCGCGCGTTCTCCGCGTGGCACGAGGACAATCATGGCGAGCCGGTCACCATCGACTGGCGCGCGCCGGGCGGCACCAGCGAGATCCGGCGTTTGCTCGTAGACCAGTACCAGGCGGCGATCCGCAACGACGAGTACGAATTGATCGATGGCGAGGTCGTCATCGAGCCGGGCCGTATGGGCTTCGACATGCTCTTCGGCGGGGGGAGCTACGAGCACACGGAGATCGCCAAGGGGTTCACCGTCGAGATCGACGGCGAGGACGTCCGGGTGCCCATCAGCGTGCCGGCGGGGTTCGAGCAATCGAAGCTCGATGAGTGGTTCGGCGAGAATGCCATCGGCAATCAGTTGCTCTACGAACAGGACCAGTACTGGCTGGGCGTGGCGCTCTCGGGCTTTGGCATCATCTTCAACAAGGACCTGTACGCCGAGGCGGGCATGGAAACGCCCACTGGCTTCAAGGACCTGACCGACCCGCGGCTGATGGGCCAGGTCGCGCTGGCCGACCCCAGGCAGAGCGGCTCGATCACCACGACGTTCGAGTCGATCCAGAACGCCTACGGGTGGGACGAGGGCTGGAAGATCCTGCGCGAGATGAGCGCGAACACGCGGTACTTCACCAGCGCGGCGACCAAGCCGCCACTCGACATCGCCGCCGGCGAGGCGATGGCGGGTTTAGCTATCGACTTCTATGGGCGTACCCAGGCGCAGGCCGTCACGGCCCCTGGCGCGCCGCCCGAATCGAGCCGCGTGGGTTACGTCGATCCGGTGGGCGCGGTGTACATCGATGCCGACCCGATCTCGATCTTGCGCGGCGGGCCGAACCTTGAGCTCGCTAGGCGGTTCGTCGAGTTCTGCATGACAGAGCAGGCGCAGAGCCTGTGGCAGTTCTCGGCCAATCCCGAGCAAACCGGGCCTGCACCGGTCGGGCCGATCAAGTACGAATTGCGCCGCGCGCCGGTGCGGCGGGTGATGTACGAGAAGCACGCCGATCGCTTTATCGATCCGCTCGACCCGTTCGAGGCTGCGGCCGACGTGCCGTCGCGCGGCTGGCGGTCGGCCATCCCGGTGATGATGGGGGCGTTCGGCGTCGACAGCGATGATGAGCTGCACGAGGCGTGGGCGGCGTTGTGGCGCCTGCGCGGCATGGTTTCGAGTGACCCGGCCTGGGCACCGGTGCTCGCACAGGCCGAAGCGGCGTTTTACGCCTTCCCCAGCCAGGAAGTGGTGGATGAGGACGGGAATGTCCAGGTCCTTGTATTCAGCGAGGAGAACTACAGGGCCGTCCGCAACGTGTGGCGGGACCCCGAGGCCGCCGCCGAGGCCAGAATCGCCTATACCCGGTTCTTCCGCGACCGATATAAGGAGGTGGTGGAGCTCGAGGCCCGCTCCCAGCCGAACTGACCGATAATCGGAAGGATCGCGACCGTGCCAACCCAACTCCACCCAGCGCCCATGCCCAAGCTGACCCCAACGCCGGTCGACAACGCCGCGCGCACTGAGCGCCCCACGCTGACGAAGATCGTGGCCACCATCGGCCCCGCTTCGGAGAGCCCCGCCGTGCTCGAACGCCTGATCGATGCGGGCGCGAGCATCTTCCGGCTGAACTTCTCCCACGGCACCAACGACGAGCACAAGAAGCGGCTCGAGGCCATCCGCGATGCGGCGCAGGCCAAGGGCGCGTGCATCGGCGTGCTGGGCGACCTGCCCGGTCCGAAGATCCGCGTTGGCACGGTGCCCGATATCGACGAGAACGGGGGCATCGAGCTGCAGCCGGGCCAGAACGTGCTGCTCGACCGGAGCATCGAGACCGCCGAGATCCGCGAAGAGCCCGAAGGCGACCACTGCGAGCGTGTTCCCGCGCTGCCGCTGACCTACGGCGGGCTGGTCGACGAGGTGCAGCCGGGCCAGCGCGTGCTGATCAATGACGGGGCGATCCGGATGCTGGCCGTCGGCATCGAGCCCGATGGCAACGCCGTGCGCTGCGTGGTGACCATGGGCGGCACGGTGACGACGCGCAAGGGCATCAACCTGCCCGAGACCGAACTGAAGGTGCCCGCCCTGACCGAGCGCGACCGCGAGATGGTCAAGTGGGCGGTGGCTAACGAGCTGGATTATCTTGCGTTGTCGTTCGTGCGCAGCGGCAAGGAGATCGAGGAGCTTCGCGACCTGATCATCGCTGAGAATCCTGACCGCGAGCCAATCCCGATTGTCGCCAAGATCGAGAAGCCCCAGGCGCTCGCGCGCATCGACGAGATCGCCCAGGTGGCCGACGCCATCATGGTGGCGCGTGGAGACCTGGGTGTCGAGATGGACATCCCCGAAGTTCCGCCCGCGCAGAAGCGCATCATCAAGGCCGCCAACGACTGGGGCAAGCCCTGCATCGTGGCCACACAGATGCTCGAGACGATGATCGAGAGCTCGATTCCGACTCGGGCCGAGGCCAGCGACGTGGCCAACGCCATCTTCGATCGCGCCGGCGCGGTCATGCTCTCGGGCGAGACGGCCGTAGGCAAGCACCCGGCGCTGGTCGTCGACATGATGGCGCGCATCGCGCGTGCGGCCGAGTGTGCGCTCGCTACGGCCGAGGGCAAGGCAAGCCCGCCGCAGAAGCTCAAGCAGACGCGCTACCGCACCGCCGCGCTCGCGCACGGCGCGTGGCATCTGGCCGAGGATCTCGACGCGACTGCCATCGTGTGCTGGAGCCAGCTGGGCGGGACGGCCCGGTACCTGAGCCAGAACGACTTCGACATCCCCATCATCGCGTGGTCGAGCGACGCGGCCGCCTCGCGGCGCATGGCGCTGCTGCGCGGCGTGTGGCCCGTGTTGCAGCAGCCGCCCGAGAGCGGACGCCTAGCTGATTGGACCGACGTGGTCGAGGCCTACCTGCTCGAGCACCATTGGGTGGAGGCGGGCGACCAGGTGCTGCTGGTGGCCGGCCGGCCGCTGGGCACAGCCCGCGTGGTGAACTCGTTGAGCGTGCTCGAGGTGGGCGACCCCTCGGGCGGGTACCGCGACCACCACTGAGGTGGCACCCGGGTTACCCCGTTTTTTCGCGAATTATGACCGCATATCGGACGTTGTGCTAACGCTATCCATCCGTCCGAACTACTGGAAGTAGCAGAATGTGGCTCGGGCGTCGTCCGGGCTGTCTGTTTGTTCGTATACAGGCATGGGAAGCCCACGCACCCTGCCCGGTGCGTGGGTTATTCAGATATTTCAAGGCCAGCATTCCACAGACAAGGGGAGCACAGCATGGGTCATCGCAACGTTTCGGGTCGGCCGGTTCTCGGAGCCCTTTCCATCCTTCTTTCGGTCGGTCTGACCGCACCGGCGCTGGCCGATGATGCCATCGGGCTGGGGGCCGAGTACTTCGGTCCGTTCGTCGAGACAGCCGGTTCGCGCACGTTTAGTGGGCAGATGCTGGTTGCGTCCAAGCGCATCGTGCAGTTGCAGCGCGAGGGCCTGACGTACGAGCAGGCCGTGGCGCGCCGCCGCGCGGCCGAGGCCCGCATCGCGCCCTTCGTGGTGCGCCACGATCGCGGCCCCGATCGCTACACGCTGGCGCTGCCCGATGGGATGGATGAGTCGGCGATGGGCGCGTGGCTGGGCACGACCAGCGACTACCGCTTCGCCCACCCCAACTGGATCGTGTACACCACGCAAGAGCCCGACGACCCGCGCTACGGCGATCAGTGGCACCACCCGGTGATCGACTCGCCCGAGGCCTGGGACATTTCTACCGGCTCTGCGGCGATCACCGCCGCGTTCGTGGATACCGGCACGCTGCTGGGCCACGCCGACCTTTCGAGTTCATTGCTCGAGGGGTACAACTCGGGCGACCGCCTGCTGGAGAGCGCGGGCGGTGTCGTGCGTGACCAGCACGGGCACGGCACGCACGTGGCCGGCTGCGGCGCGGCCATCGGCAATAACGGCACGGGCGTTTCCGGCGTGGGCTGGAACCTGAGCATCCGCGGCGTGCGCGCGCCCGAGGCTTCGGCCGGCGGCGCGGGCAGCGCCTCGTTCGACGCCATCCTGCACGGTGCCGAGTGGGCCATCGAGAACGGCGCCAAGACATCGAGCTGCTCGTGGACGGGCGTCCAGACCCCGGCCGTGGGCGACTCGGGCACGTACATCAAGAGCATCGGCGGCCTGCTGCTATACGCGGCCGACAACTTCAACCAGGACCACAGCGGCTTCTCGTGGGACGACACGATCGTCGTGGGTGCTTCGGATCGCAATGACCAGAAGGCCGGCTTCTCGAGCTATGGCCGCGGGGTCGACGTGTTCGCGCCCGGCGTGGACATCCTCAGCTCGACGATCGACGGCGGCTACGGATTCGCGAGCGGCACGAGCATGGCCACGCCCGTGACCAACGGCGTGGTGAGCATGATGTGGAGCGTGGCGCCGACGGTCACGCCCGACGTCATCCAGACGCTGCTATATAACAGTTGTGATGACATCGGGGCCCCCGGGTTCGATCCCATCTTCAGCAACGGCCGGGTCAACGTGTCCAGCGCCGTCGCCGCGGCGGCGGGTACGGGCACGCCTGGTGCTCCGCTGGCCGTCGACGACATGTACGCCGTGATCGCCGGCGAGATGGCCACGCTCGACGTGACCGCCAACGACTTCGACCTGGGCGGCCTGGACATCTCGATCGACAGCTTCGATGCCAGCAGCGCGCTCGGCGGAATCATCTCCTTGAGCGTGGGCACCGGGCCTGAAGGTCGCGACGAGTTGATCTACACCGCTCCGGCCGCGACCTTTGGTGCCGACAGCTTCGATTACGTGATCACCAATGGTGACTTCACCGCCGAGGCATCCGTGAGCATCGACGTGCTGGACCCCTCCAGCTTCCGCGCCCCCGAAAACCCCACGCTGACTCAGCCGGGCATGGACGTGGACTACTACGTGTACACCACCGGTTCGCTGCTTCCCGATTTTGACTTGCTCTCGCCCTACGCCAGCGATGTGGTGAGCGCCATCAACTTCCCGTCGACCGGCGAGGACTTCATCACCAGTGGCCGGGCCGACGACGTTGGCGCGGTGTTCAACGGCTTCATCGACATCCCCGAGTCGGGCCTGTACACGCTGTACACCAACTCGGACGACGGCAGCAAGCTGTACCTGGGCGACGACGAGATCGTCAACAACGATGGGCTGCACCCGATGGTTGAGGTTGGTACGGAGGTTGCCCTGCAAGCCGGCACGCACGCCCTGACCGTCGAGTTCTTCGAGCGTGGCGGCGGCGCGGGCCTCATCATGAGCATTCGTGGCGTCGACGGTGTGAAGCGCACCGTGACGGCCAGCGAACTCAGCCGCCCGGTAGACTGCCGCGTCGACCTCGACGGCGATGGCAGCCTGACCATCTTCGACTTCCTCGAGTTCCAGAACCTGTTCTCCAGCGGTGACCTGGCCGCCGACTTCGACGGCGATGGCTCGCTGAACATCTTCGATTTCCTGGCGTTCCAGAACGAGTTTGCCGCCGGCTGCTCGTAACGCGCCTACTCAACATTCCCATACTCAAAACACCGCCGCGTTCGCGGCGGTGTTTTCGTACTCTGATTGGTTCTCTAGGATATGAGGAGGATTTAAATGAAGCGTGCAATCACCATCGTAGGGCTGGCGTGCGGCGCTGTTGCGGCGTCGGCCAACGCCCAGATCTTCGTCGGGCTCGAGGGCGGCTCGCCCAACACCAATACGTCCGACCTGTCGGGCTTCCCCAGCGTCTCGTGGGTACCCGGTGTGAGCGTGGACGTCAGTGGGGCGGCGGGCAAGGGTGATGGTAGCGTCTATTTCTGCAACGGCGCATTCACCACCGTGCTGTACGAGCACGACTTCTCGGGCTCGCCCATGCCGCTAGCGACCATCGATCGCGACATACATGCCATGGCCTACGACGGCGTGACGCTCTACGGCTACTCGAACTTCTCTCCCGTCAAGGGTATCTACAGCATCGATCCGGCGACGGGTGCCACCCAGTTGGTGTACGACATCCACAGCGGTACCGGCTTCCGCTTCTTCGCGCTCGACTATAACGGTGCCGACGGGCTGCTCTACGGCTACACCGAGTACGGCGACACCGGACTGTGGGCTATCGACATTGACGCGCAAGAGATGACCAAGGTCGTCGACCCCTACCCCGCCGACAACACGCAGGGCCGGGCGATGGCCATTGGCAACAACACCGTGTACATGCTTTCGACGCGCGGTGATGAGGGCGTGCCCGGCTTCTCGTACGACCTCTCCCAGGTCGCGGGCGGAGAGTGGGTGGGCTTCACCAACCCCTACGACAGCAGCGCCACCGGCGGTGCCGCCTGGATGGGCCCGCTCGAGTCTCCCTGCCGAGCCGATCTCGACGGAGACGGCGAGTTGACCGTGTTCGACTTCCTGGCGTTCCTCAACCTTTTCGACGCCGGCAGCGTTCGCGCCGACCTGGACGGCGACGGCTCGCTCACGATCCTCGACTTCCTGGCCTTCCAGAACGAGTTCGACGCGGGGTGTTAGACGCGCTGTGGCTACGACCGCTCGGCCTCCCCTACAGAACCGAACCGCGAGCGTGCCGTATAGACATGCGGCGCGTCTTCGCGCGCCGAATTGGAAGCTTGTTTCTCATGGCCGCCCCGCCCGAGCCCATCCCGGTCTGCCGGCATTGCGCGTACAGCCTCGAGGGGTTGCCGGGCTACATCTGCCCAGAGTGTGGCGGTGATGTGCGGCCACCGCCACCGCCCGCGCCGCCGCCGGCACACTGGGCGAAACGCTCGCAGCGCCTCTGGGCGTGCTCCATCCTGGCTACGGGGGTGTTGTGGTCAATCCTCTTGGCGATCCCGATGCGACGCTCGTACTTCGAGGGCTACACCCATCTCGGTGAAGACGGAGTGATGGTGATCCTGACCGGTGTGGTCGGCCTGCATGCGATCGGCCTCTTCTTTGTGCTGCGCCGCCGCCACGCTTTCAGGGCCATCGATCCGGGCACCGTGCCGCTCAACGCGATCTTCCTGCTGATCGTCGTGCCGGTGATCGTGTTCGTGATCCTGGCACCACTCACTACACACTGAACACCAGCGGGAAGATGCCGCCGGGGTGGACCACGGGCTTATCGTGGGTGGGGTTCTTCGTCGCCAGGGTGGTCTTCATGGGGAGGTCTCCTTGTGGATTCTCAGGGATGCGCCCGGGCCGCCACCCCGGCGTGCGCGGCCGCACGCCTATAAACGCCCATGCCCCCCCCGAAGCCCCCGCTGCCCGTTGAACGCCGCATCGCCGTGCTGACCACCGGCGGCACCATCGAGAAGAGCTACGACGAGTACACCGGCGAGCTGGCCAACCACCGCTCGATCGTCCGCCGTAAGCTGGGCCGCCTGCGGCTGTCGGCCGCCGAGGTAGGCGTCACCGAGCTGATGAGCAAGGACAGCCTCGAGCTGACGGACCACGATCGCCGAGCGATCTTGGAAGCCGTCCGCGAGACACTCGCGGCCGATCCGAAGCCCACCGGCGTGGTCATCCTGCACGGTACCGACACGCTGGCCAAGACGGGTGACCTGCTGCACACCGAGCTTGGCACGCTAGCGGTCCCGGTGATCCTGACCGGCGCGATGCGCCCCTTCGCCATGGCGCGCAGCGATGGCGTGCAGAACCTGACCGAGGCCCTGTTCGCCACTGGCGTGCTCTCGCCCGGCGTGTGGTGCGTGTTCCACGGCCGGGCGCTGCCCTTCCCCGGCGTAGCGAAGGACCGCTCGCGTGGAACGTTCTTCCGCGTTGGAGATTAGTTCTTCATCCACGGTGGCGTCCGGCCGTCCGCGGTCCACAGTGCCGATACGGCGATGCGGAGGTTCTGATTCATGAACATCGTCGCGATGCCGCGGGCGGTGGGGCGGGCGATGGCCGTGGCGAGCGCAAGCGTGAGCCAGCCGACGAAGAAGTGGAGGATCGAGGCGATGACCTCGCCCTCCGAGGGTGCGTCAAAGCCGCTCGAGTGGAAGGCAATCGTGCTGAGGCCCCCGATGATCACGGGAATGAGCGAGAGCAGCATGAGCCGCCGCGTGGTCAGGTGGGGCATGCCGATGGCCGCCGTCAACGCGAAGATGAGCATGACCGGCGGGAACCACAGCATGTCGCTGAGCGCTGCCCAGTCGAGGAAGTCGCCGTTCCAGCGGGCCCAGGACGCCGCCGAGGCCGACATGCCAAACATGAACATGCCGCTGCCCATCAGCCCCCCGAACACGAAGCCCCACCACACGAATGCCGAGGCGTAAACCATCCGCCGGCGCACGCTGGGCTTCAGTTCCTGGACTTGCGCCGGCCACACCCGCCCGCACTCTGGGCAACGGCACACCAGGAATTTGTACTTGGGCTCCAGATGGATTGCTTGCCCACGGAGGTCGTAGCGGCACTGCGGGCACGTCCAGCCGTCGGTGATCGCGGCGATCACCTCGCCCAGTTCGTGATCGGTGAATCTGGAATTGGCGGGCCCCGGGCGCGAGGCGGGCGTCTCAGTCATCGGCGGCTCCCAGGCTGGGCACGAGATTGGTGTTTGTTCGCAATGCTACGAAAAAAGGCTTGACAACGCGCTCCATTTCTGGGATATTGGTGTTTCGTTGGTCGGCGCTTCTCGTGTTCCGGCTGCCAGCGTGGCTGGTTCCGGGATGGTGCCGTCTTGGGTACGGGTCCAAACGGGCCCGAGTCAGAGGGGGTTTGCGGGGTGCACCGTCGTGGGTGTGCTCCCTGGAGACGGGGGATTCGAAAATGAAGAGTACCGCAAAGAGCGGTCCGGGCCTTGCGCTCGGGCGTTGCAACAGTTGTGCCATCGCCGCAATGGCCTCGGCCATCGGCCTGGCGTGTAGCCTGGCGAGCGCCCAGACGTTCGCACTCGAAGACGTGAGCGACCTTGTGGGCATCGATTCGGCCGACTACACGTCGGCCCCAGGCATGATCGCCGGCATTGCCGCGGTGGATTACAACAACGATGGGTACGTCGATTTCTTCGTGCCCAGCGCCGAAGGCGTGCCCGACCTGCTGTACGTGAACAACGGCGACGGGACTTTCGCCGAGATGGCCGAAGAAATGGGCGTCTCGGGCGGTGACGGGGTCGACAAGCCGCGCTCGCGCGTCGCGCTGTGGCTTGATTATGACGGCGACCGCCGCCTCGACCTCCTGGTGCTGGGCGATTCGTTCTTCACGCCCATCGACGAGATCAACTACGGCTGGGCGACGCCCCGGCTCTTTCATCAGCTGCCCGACGGCACCTTTGAGGATGCCAGCGACGCGACGGGGTTGAGTGACCTCGATCTTGTCAGCGACCACCGCGGCCTCGACCCCGGCTCACCCGCGACGACTCTGCTCCGCCATCAGGGCGGTGTGGCCGCGGGCGACCTCAACGGTGACGGCTATATCGATCTGATGATCGGGGTCTGGTCCGCCGCCGGCGAGAACGACCCCGACGAGATCGGCGGCCGCCTGCTGCTGAACCAGCCCGACCCCAACACCGGCGGCCGGCGCTTCGAGGACGTCTCCATCGACGTGCTCGCCCCGGGCGTGGCAGAGCCAGGGACCGACAATTTCGGCAGCTTCTGGCAGATCGTCATGAACGACTTCAACGGTGACGGGCTGCTGGATATCTATGGCGCCTGCGACATGGACAAGAACCACCTCTGGCTCAACCAGGGCAGCTACGAGGATCCCGATCGCCCGGGCGTCATGCTCATGCACCCGATGCTCGACGTGACCGACTCCGCGGGCGCGACCGACCCCATGCCCGAGACCGACATGGGCGTGGCCCTGGGCGACACCAACGCCGACGGCCTCTTCGACATCTTCGTGACCATCACCGACACGCCCGGCTCGGCCCTGCACAACAACTTCTTCCTGTCGCAGACCGACGAACCGACCTTCATCGAGGCCGCCGCCGCCGCGGGCGTCAGCGAGATGGGCGGCAAGTTTGGCTGGGGCTGGGGCACGACCTTCCAGGACATGGACCGCGACGGCTGGCCCGACCTGCTCATCACTAACGGCTTCAACTCGTGCGTCGATCGCCCGCGCATGATGCTCCACGACGGCGACCCCGACAACGTGAGCTTCACCGAGCAGGTCAGCGATGCGCTCACCCTCGTCGAGCGGGGCTCGTCGATCATCGGTGCCGACCTGGGCCGCAACGGGTGCATCGACCTCCTGCACACCGTGACCATCTCGGCCGGCCCCACCGGCTGCGAGGGCTCCTCGGTCAAGATCCTCAGGAACGTTCCAGATATCGATGACCCGCTGCCGCACTGGATCACCGTCCGCCCGCGCATGACCGGTCCCAACTTTCACGCCATCGGTGCTGTCGTCCGCGTCGAGCTCGCCGGCGCCGCGACCGACCTCGACATGGTCCGCCTGCTCACCGCCGGCATTAGCATGGCCGGCCAGGAGCCCGCCGAGGCCCACTTCGGCTTGAGCGCCGACGCCGAGCCGAGCGACATGCTCACCGTCACCATCCAGTGGCCCGACGGCTCGGCCCCGACGGTCATCGAGGGCACGATCGATCAGATCGGCGATCGTGTGCTGCACGTCGGCCCATGCTCGGTGGTCGATATGGACGGCGTCGACGGATTGTCCTTCTTCGACCTGCTCGAGTACCTCAACCGCTTCGAGGCCGGCGACCTAGCCACAGACCTGGCCGCCCCTTTCGGCACGCTCGACTACATGGACGTTCTCGAAGCGATTAACCAGATCGAAGCCGGCTGCCCGTAGGCCGGCACGCGGACCCGTTCTCCTTCCCTACCCCGGGAAGCAAAACACCCGCCTTCCTTCTCGGGAGGCGGGTGTCTTTGTGTTGCTCGGAATGGTGGGGGCCGGCTCAGCCGTTCAGGCCGGTGACCTTCACCAGCGTGTAGCGCTGGCGGTGGCCGGTCTTGGTGCGCGAGTTCTTCTTGGGGCGGATCTTGTGGATGTCGAGCTTCTCGCCCTTGACCACCGGCTCGACGATCTCGGCCGTCACGCTCGCGCCGCCGACCAGCGGGGTGCCGACCTTCGCCGAGCCGCCCGCGTCGCCGATGACCAGGACCTTGTCGAAGGTGATCGAGTCGCCCTTGCTGGCCTCACCGCCCTTATAGAGGTCGATGAGGATCTCCTCGTCCTGGCTGACTTTGCGCTGGCCGCCCGATTCTTCGATGATCGCGTAGGTGGTCATGGCTCGAATCCTATCAAATACCGCACGGCGATTGGGGCGAGAGGGAAAACCTCCCGGCTTGATGCCCGGGCCACGGCGGGTCGAGATGTTAGCAGGGGTTCTGGGCCGGGGAAAGGGCTAGTGGCACTGCCACTCCATCGCCCACTGATCGCGGTGCTCGCCCGTGCCACGCCCGAAGTACATCGAGCCGGCATCGCCGATCCAGAGATTCAGATCCGGATCGCTGTCGATCTGGAACGCGTACTTCGGGTTGGCCGGGTGCTTGTTGTGCGGGGCCCAGTAAATCTCGGACTGGACTATGTTTGGCCAGCCGCCAACACGCGCTCTGTACTCGCGATCCAAGCCCTTCTTCGGCCATTGATCCAATTCGATCTCGTCCGAGACGTCTTCCCAGTCGGGCGTGTCGCGTTCCAGCAGTTGGTACGTCAGCGGAGCACCGCCGAAGCCGAAGTCGACCTCGGGCCGTTCAATTTCCACAAGGTCGGCAGCCGAGGCATAGCTTCGAAGGACCCACGAACCGGGTTGTTCTTTGCAGAACGCCTCTCCGACGTGCCCCTCTTCGAACTGCACGAACACGGTAATGACCTGAAAGTCGCACAGCTCTTCTGGCACGAACGGCATCTGATCCAACCGCAGCTGGGCGATCGGAGCCAGCGGCTGCCCGTCGAACTCGGGCCACGTCTCGCCTGGCGCGGCGACAGCCACATGCCCCAGCCAACTTCCGTGCGGGTCGCCCTCATCGGCTTCGAGATCGGGAATGAGCAGCGTGCACGGCTTGCCGTACCGCTCGATGATGTCCGATGCTTTCAGTCGCTTTGGTTTTGCCATGAACTAAACCCCCACCTTCTCCTTATCCTTCTTCTGTCGCTCCGCTCGCTTGCGCATGCCCTCGTCGAGGATGCGCTTGCGCAGGCGCACGCTCGTGGGGGTCAGCTCGACCAGTTCGTCGTCCTCGATGTACTCCAGCGCGTCTTCCAGGCTCAGCGTGCGCGGGGCCTTGAGCGTGACGGTGGCCTCCTTGTTGGCCATGCGGATGTTGGTGAGCGCCTTCAGGCGGATGATGTTCACCGGGATGTCGTTGTCGCGGTTGTGCTCGCCCACGACCTGGCCGCCGTAGACCTTGTCGCCCGGCTTCACGAACAAGATGCCGCGGTCGTGCAGTTGCTCGACGGCGTGGGCGGTCACCTGGCCGGCCTCGGTGGCGATGAGCACGCCCTGCTGGCGGCCGGAGCTATCGCCGGCCATGGGCACGTAGCGCTCGAAGCGGTGGCTCATGATGGCCTCGCCCTGGGTCGCCGTCAGCAAGCGGCCGCGTAAACCAATGAGCGCCCGGCTGGTGATCTCGAAGACCATGTGGCTGGTGTGGCCGCCGCGGTCTTCCATCTTCTTGAGTTCGCCCTTGCGCGCGCCGACGAGTTCCATCACCTTGCCCATGCTGGCCACGGGCGCGTCGACCACGAGCACTTCCAGCGGCTCGTGTTTCTCGCCGTCGATCTCTTTGATGATCACGCGAGGCCGGCCGATGCTCATCTCGTAGCCCTCGCGCCGCATCGTCTCGAAGAGGATGCCCAGGTGCAAGAGCCCACGCCCCGCCACGATGAACTCGTCGCTGGTCACGCCCGCCTCGACGCGCAGGGCCACGTTGCTCTGGAGTTCCTTGTCCAGGCGCTCCCGGATCTGCCGGCTGGTGACGAACTTGCCATCCTGCCCGCCAAAGGGCGAGTCGTTGATGCGCATCTGGATCGACACCGTTGGCTCATCGATGGTCACCGGCGGCAGCGCGACGGGGTTCTCCGGGTCGGCCAGCGTGTCGCCGATATCCACGCCCTCGATGCCGATCGCTGCGAACAGATCGCCCGCCAGCACGCTCTTGGCGTCGAGCCGGCCCAGCCCCTCGAAGCGCTGCAAGCCGCTCACGCGCACGTTCGTCTGCGATCCGTCACGCTTCATGAGCGCCACCTGCTGGCCCGATTTCAGCTCGCCCGCGAACACGCGGCCGATGCCGATGCGCCCGACGTAGTCGCTATACGCCAGGGTGGTGATGAGTGCCTGCAGCGGCTTGGTCGCGTCGTCTTTGGGCACGGGCACGTGCTCAAGGATCGACTCGAACAAGGGCCGCAGGTCCGTCCCGGTCTCGCCCTGCTCAAGCGATGCCCAGCCGTCACGGGCCGAGGCGTACACGACGGGGAAGTCCATCGCGTGCTCTTCGGCACCCAGCTCGACGAGCAGGTCGAACACCTCGTTGATGACGCCCTGCGGGCGCGCGTCGGGCCGGTCGCACTTGTTGATGACCACCAGCGGCTTGAGCCCGGCCTCGAGCGCCTTGCCCAGAACGAAGCGCGTCTGCGGCATCGGGCCCTCGAACGCGTCGACCAGCAGCAGCGCGCCGTCGGCCATCCGCAGCACGCGCTCGACCTCGCCGCCGAAGTCGGCGTGGCCCGGCGTGTCGATGATGTTGATGGCAAAGCTCTCGCCGTCCGGCCGCGCGTAGCGCACCGCGCAGGTCTTGGAGAGGATGGTGATGCCCCGCTCGCGTTCGAGCGGGTTGCTGTCCATGATGAGCTCGCCCTGCCCGCCGGCGAGCTTCTCAAGCTCGCCGGCGCGGAAGTTGCCCGATTGGCGGAGCAGCCCGTCCACGAGCGAGGTCTTGCCATGATCGACGTGGGCGATGATCGCCACGTTCCGAATGCCTGCGTCGGCCATAATAAAGTGCAGTCCCGGCGGGATTCCGCATCGCCGGCGCGTCGCCGGTGCTGTTCCCAAAGTGCGATAGCAAGGGTAGTCGCCTGCCCCGCGATTCGCTTCTCATTGCCCCATCGGGTCACGCAAGTCCAGCACGATCCGTCCACGCACCCCGTCGTGGCCCTTCTCGATCGCCCACCTCGCCCGCTCGATCAGCGCGGAGAGCGACGCGAACCCGGCCATCTCGGTCCGGGCCAGCCGGGGATCGGGCAGTTCGACCGTCGATTGCAGAAGGGTCCAGAGTTCGTGGGGCCAGGCCGATCCGTGCAGGCCGATGGTCCTTGGGCTCGGGCGGTCGAGCGCCTCGATTACGATCTCCACCGCTTGGGCCCGGGGCTGCTTGTCCGGTGGTGGCGGGGGGGTTGCCTCGGTCGGGCCGGCCGTCAACGCGACGACCAACTCCGCCGGCCCGCCCGCCGGTTTCAGCACCGTCCAAGCCATCAGGGCGTCGGGCCCGAAGATAGCCCGGGAGGCCTCGGTCTCGGCCAATTCGCGGATGCGGACCTGGCCCAGGTCGGCCGAGGGTTGCCCAACGGGGAACGCCGCGCTCGCCCCGGAAGAGGACAAGGGCAGCCGCGCCCCAAGATCAACGCCCTCGGGCCCTCGCCGGACAACCAACTCGCCCGTCTCGCGTGACACGGTGAGCCCGTCGGGCACCAGACCGATGAGCCCCGCGCGCTCCAGCACCCCGGCCACGATGGCAATGCCCGGGCCGGTCACGTCAAGCATCACGCCATCGGCCATCTCTGGCGGCTTCGGGCCGGGTTTCACCCCACCGGCGGTAGGGCTCAAGCCGATCTCGATCTTGCTCTCACGAGCGGCGGCCCAGAGAGCCAGCGTGTGCATGGGCTCGCGCTCGTCCCACAGGCTTCGCTCGATGTCCCCGAACAAGCCTTCGGCACCCTGCGGTTGCCAGAAGCCGCGCACCACGGCACCGATGGGCGCGGGCTTGAGCGCGTCGGCCGAAACCGGCTTGGCCTTCCCCACCGAGACCGCGAGGGTTTGGGTCAAGAGCCACTCGGCACCCGCGGGCGCCAGTGCGAGCACACCGCGATCGTCGGCAAGCGGCGGCAATGTTGCAACGAAGAACGACTCTTCTTCGAGCTGGAAGACCGCGCGGCCGTGCACGATCCTGCGCGGCACCGCTTGCGTTCGGCGGAGCATGCGCACGTCCATGGCCGGTTCCACTACGGTCAATACCATCCAATCCAAGGATGATCGCGCGTCGCGTTTCCCGAATGCCAGCACCGCGTGCCCGCCGAGCAAGCCGTCGAACGCCTCGACCTCGCTCACGCCCAGCCGCTTGGCGAACAGGCTCCAGGCTCGCCTTGAGTTCGTGAGCGCGTCGTGCTCTTCCATCCAGAGCGAGACCGCGTCGCCGATCTTGCTCGCACGCAGTTTCGTTGCGTTATCGACCGAGAACGCGCCGACGATGTCACGCGGCAGCCGCTCGAGCAGCTCGGTGCCCAGCGCATCATCACCGCGTGCAACCCGCGGGCCGCACAGCGCCATTGCCAGCATGACAACTGCCAGCCACGCGCGGCCCACGGCGTTCATTCCCGGTCGCGATCTTCGTTTGCTGGGTCGTCCATGCGAAGGATCAGCCACAGCGCGCGCCCGCCGTTGGGATGATGCAACACCTCGGCATGGGGGCCGGGGCGGCCCCACCAGCCCCGATCGCTCGAATGGGGCGTGCGCACCACACTGGCCGAGCGTTGTGCATCCATGGGCAGCGGGCCCATGAGCATCGCCGACGCGCGCTGCTCTTCGAGGCCCGATTGCCGGGCGAACATCGGCAGCCGTGCCATGGCGCGCGTGTCACGCGGTGCGGCTTGCTGCTGGCGCAAGGGCGAGAAGCTGCCCGCCGGATCGGGCCGGAGGTCGAACACGATGGTCCGCTCGGCCTTGCTCTGGTCGACCGAGTCCGAGAGCTCCTGATGGACGTTGAGCGGGACGATGCGCATGGAGGCCGCGTCGGCGTTGCCGCCCTCGATGAGCGCGCTCAGCGGCCGCTGGCTCTCGGGCAGGCGCAGCTCGGGCGGTGTGAGCCGCACGAACAACACCACGCCGGCGGTGAGCGCGAGCGCCGCCAGCGCCACGGCAGACCGCCCGGCCATCACGAACCGGCGGCCGCGCTTGTTGAGGTACCCACGCGTGCCCTCGCACTGGGTCAGCACCCGATCGGTCAGGTCGGTGCCAAGCCCCGCGTCCGAGCCGCTCTGGCGCAGCAACGAGACCGCTTCGCTCGTGCGGCTGAACTCCTCGGCCAGCACCGGGTCGTGGCGCAGCGCTTCGTGCAACTGCCCCTTTCCGGCGCGATCGAGATCGCCATCGAAGTACGCGTCGAGCAAGTCGCGCGCATTGGGGGTGGTGTTCCCACCCGGTGTCGTCTCACGTTTCATCGGCTACCCCACGATCGACCCGTTGCTCTGACTGAGAATGAGAATGGGCAGAACGCAACGCCGCGTGTTCGGCACGAATGGCCTCGAGCGCGACGCGAAGTTTTCGGCGGCCACGATGCAGGTGGCTCTTGACAGTGCCCGCGGGCATGAGATAGTGCTCGGCGATACGGGCGATCGGCCAGTCGCATTGATGGAACAGCACGACCACGTCGCGCTGCACCTCGGGAAGGCGGCTGAGCGCCTCGTCAAGGTCGCTGCGCGATTGCGAACGTTCCTCGCCGAGATCGATATCGTGCTGCGGGCCGCTCACGTCGCCCGCAGAAAACGAGACCAGATCGCTGTCGTACGTTGGCGAATGCTTCTGCACCATGTTGCAGTGCAGCCGCTTGGCGATCGTGAACAGCCATGTTGAGAAGCGGAAGCGGGTATCAAAACGGTGCAGGTTGGTCAACGCCCGGACGAATGCCTCTTGCACCACGTCCTCGGCCATCTCGGGCCGGCCGCAGCGGCGGAGCATGAAGGCGTACAGCGACGCCTGGTGAGCCTTGATCAGCCCGGCCGCGGCAGTGCGGTCGCCGGCGAGGGCGGCGTGGATCAGGTCTTGTTCGCTCTGGCGGTCCATGGCTTCATCTCACTATACCACAAGCCCGACCCGGGGTTGCACCCGGGGCGGGCTCGCATCGATTGGTCACGGATTTGGTATCGGCCAAGGCTGGCCACAAGGTCCGAAAAGTAGGTAACTTCGCGGATGGACTCAAGCCGCGCTCTTGCGACGCCGGCGGCGAGGCCGGGCCTCGGTCCGGATGTGGGCGTCTTCGATCAGCGATTGGACCACGTCCAGCGGGTCCTCGCCCCACAGGTCGGCACCGATCTCCTCGGCCAGCCCGTTCGCCCGGTTAAACACGCCGCCGCCCACGGCCACCTGCATGTCCCGTTCGGGGTAATCCTCGTGGATGGTGTCGATCAGGTCGCGGATGTGCGGCAGGTCGTTGGCACCCGAGGCGAACAGCACGAGGGCAGAAGGCCGCCGGGCCTTGATCTCGGCCAGCAGCTCGTCGTTGGGGATGCCCCCGCCGCCAAAGTGGACCGTGAAGCCCTGGCTGGAGAGCATGTCGACGGCGAGTTGGCCGGCGAGATCATCGGAGTCCCTCGGGCCACACACGACCACGATAGTGCGCCCGTTGTTGGTGGTCGGGACGATCAGCCCGGCAGTCTGATCGGCCAGCACGCGGAGCAGGCGTGTGGCGTAGTGGTGGCTCAGCTTGGTGAGCTGATCGTTGCGGAAGAGCTTCTCGATCCTTTCATACGTAGGCCAGTACATCTCGGTGATCAGGTCGACGGCCGTATCGCCGGCCTCCAGGGCCCGCAGCACCACCTGCCGAGCCTCGACCCGATCACCAGTCACCAAGACGTCGAAGAACCGTTCCCGGAGCGCGTCCGTGCACATCGTGCTTCCCCTGATTCCGGCCCGCCGCACTCGCGGAGGTCCAATGCCTTTGCCCCCAGGCCGGCGACCATCGCCGCCCGCAGGCGGGGGATACATCGCCCGACGGGTGTGCGCAAAACCATGGTGGTGAAAAATCTTTGAAATGGCAGAACGTGCGCGGCAATCCCTGCGCGGCCGGACGCCCGATTACCGCTTACGTCCGAAATAACACGCGCAGATACCGCCACTGAGCGACTTCGCACCAACTTCTTCAAGCCCGGCGGCCCCCATGAGGCCCACCACGCGATCGCGTGTCAGGAAGGTCTCGACCGATCGTGGCAGGTACTGGTACGCCCCGGATCGATCGCCGCTGATCCAGGTGGCTGTGCGGGGCATGACAACCTTGGTATAGAAGTCGTGCCCCCAGCGGACGGGTGCCAGGCGGGGGCGGTCGAATTCCAGGATCACCAGCCGCCCGCCGGGTCGCAGCACGCGTGCGAACTCGCCGATGGCCGCCTCGGGCCGCTGGACGTTGCGCAACCCGAAGGCGATGGACACCACGTCGCAGCAGGCGTTGGCCAGCGGGAGGGCCATGGCGTCGCCCTCGATATAGAAGAGTTTGCTAGATTGATGGTTATTTAAGTCATTTTGTCTATATCGAGCCCGCTCGAGCATGGCGTGGGTGAAATCCACGCCGATCACCGCCGCTGCGGGCGTTGCCGCGAACGCCTCGGCCAAGTCTCCGGTGCCGCAGGCCACGTCGACCACCACATCGCCGGTGTTCACAGCTGCCTTCTTCACGGCCGCCTTGCGCCAGCGTTGGTCGAGCATGAAGGAGTGGACGCGGTTGTTGAGGTCGTACGAGCCGGCGATCGAGGTGAACATCTGGCGGACTCGATCGGCTTTATCGGACTGGTGGTGCGGATCCGCGAGCGACCGGCCGTCCCACGCGGGCGGTGAAACTTCCTTCAGGGGCGGCTCGGGGGGGGAACTCTGGCTCATACGCTGTCAGAAGGATAGAGCACACCACGTCTTGGCTTCGCCTCGATCAAGGGAGGGTTTGGGAATGTCCGGCACGAAGAAGGTACTGGCCACCATGGCACTGGTGACCGCCGCAGTTTTCACCGGCTGCGCCACCGACCCCACGACCGGGGACAGGTTCTTCAGCATCTACACCTGGGACCAGGAGACCGCGCTCGGGCTCGAGGCGGCGTCGTCGTTTACCGACGAGTTCGGCGGCGATCTGCCCAACGAGAGCGTGCGGGCCTACGTCACGGAGGTGGGCTCATCGATGATCCCCCACGTCGAGGAGGGCGTGCCCGACGATCTGCCGTGGGAGTTCACGATCCTCAACTCAGACGTCGTCAACGCCTTCGCGCTGCCCGGCGGGCAGGTGTTCATCACGCGCGGGCTGGCGTCGCAGCTCGACAACGAGGCCCAACTCGCGGGTGTTCTCGGCCACGAGATCGGCCACGTTACCGCGCGGCACGGCAACCAGCAGATGAGCAAGTCGGTTGCGCTCCAGGGCGGGCTTGCCGCGAGCGCGCTCGTGATTGGCGCTGCCGATGAGGACAGTGTGCTGCGGCAGTACGGTACGTATGGCTTGCCCGTCGCGCAAGTTGGCGGGCAACTCGTGCTGCTCAGCTACGGGCGCGATGCCGAGTACCAGTCCGACGAGCTTGGCATGCGGTACATGTCGCTGGCCGGCTACAAGCCGAGTGGCCAGCGCGGCGTGATGCAGAAGCTCGCCCAGCTCAGCTCGGGCGGCCAGCGTCCGCCGGCCTGGCTCGCGACGCACCCCTACCCCGAGGCCCGCATCGACCGCATCAACGAGCTGCTGCGCACGACCTTCGCGCAAGCCGAGGCGAGCGGTGCGAACGAGAAGTTCCCCGATCGCTACCGCCAGCGCATGCTCCAGCCGCTGGCGAGCATGCCCGCCGCGCCGCCACCGCCGACCGGTGATGGAACGGCGATGCTGCCCGACGCGGCGATCTGGTGCGCGTTGTGTGGCGATGATGCGGACGACCAGACGCTCGCGGCGCGCTGGTCACGGCGTGTGAACGCGCACGAGTAATCAGAGTTTACGAGCCCCCTCGCGCGAGCGAGGGGAATTGTCACTCGTACATGCATTCCCCTCGCTCGCGCGAGGGGCTCGTTCTTATTCCCAGTCCATCCCCAGCACCCGCGCCCAGTTCCCCCCCGCGAACCCCGCAACCTCGGCTTCGCTCCACCCCTCACCGCGCAGCATGTCCAGCAGTTTGTGCAGGTCGCTCGGCTCGTTGACGCCCTCGGGCAGGTCGGTGGCCGCGAAGCCGCCGTCCATGTCGGTGCCCAGGCACACGGTGTCCTTACCGGCGATCTCGGCGATGTGCAGCGTGTGGTCGAGCGTGGTGCGTAGCGGCGGGCGCTTCCTGGTCTTGTCGAAGTTGGGATCGAGGAACGGCGCGTAGAGGTTCACGCCGATGACGCCATCGCGGCGCGCGATCTCGGCGATGGTCTCGTCGCGTAGGTGGCGTTGGTTCTTCCCGCCCAGTAAGGCCCGGGAGTTGCTGTGGCTGGCGACCACTCTGCCGTCGGACATCGACAGCAATTCGTCCATCGCATTGTCGCTCAGGTGCGAGAGGTCGTGGAAGAGGCCCGCGGCGTCGATGGCGCGCACGACGTCCTTGCCCTCAGCGGTCAGGCCCGACTTCTGCGCGTTGCCGCCCGCGTAGCGCGAGCCCAGCGCCCACGCCAGGCCGATGGCGATCACGCCCTGCTCGGCCCACCACGAGACCTCGTTCGCGTTGGTGATGGGGTCGGCGCCCTCCATCAGGATGCCGAGCGCGAGCGGCGCGCTGCCAACATTCGGCAAGAGGTCGATGACGCCGGCGTCGCGCCAGGCGTGGTAGAGCTTGAGTTGTCGCAGCCCGGCGCGATGCGCCGCCTCGGCGTCGCCCGGCGGATAGGTGTGGCCGAACCCGCCGAGCTGTAAGCCCGTCGGCGAGTCTTGCTCGCTCATCTCGGTAAAGATCGTGCCCAGGCAGCCGCGCACGTTGCCGCTCTTCAGCGACGGCAGCGTGACCGCCGCGGGCAGCAGCGTGCCGCGGCACTGGTCGAGTTCGGCGTGCATGTCGCGGCCGATCTCGGCGAAGTACGCAAGGTCGAGATGTCCGTCGAAGATCGGCGTCGACGCCGCGTGCGTCACGGGCCCACCACTTCGGGCTGGTCTTCGGGCTCGTCCTCGTCGGGCTCGGCTATCCCGCCGGGGTACGCCCGCAGCGGGAGGCTCTCGAACTCGATATGGAAGTGTGTTGGCTCGAAGAAGGTGCCGGGCTCAGTGCGCAGCCAGGGGTCGCTCACGTGGCGGAACAGCTCATACGGCAGTTCGGCGCGCAGGCCGATCGCTCCGGTTTCCTGGTTGAGGCTGAAGCGAACGGTCGCGAAGCGCTCGGCCGGCTGCGGCGGTTCGTCGCCCTCGGGGTCGCTGCCCTGGCGGTAATAGCGCGGCGCGTCGGCGGGGAGTTCGCCCTGGACGACGCGGATGACGCCTGGGCGGCCGTTGTTTTTGGTGATGGCACCGCCGAGGTTCTCGTCCGCGCGGGCGGTGTTGTATTGGTCGACCGCGCTCGCGTCGAGCCCGCACTCACGAAGGTCGTCGAGGTGGTACTGCAGGTGGTTGAGCGCCGTGCTCCGTGTGGGCCGTGCGTCTTCCAGGAAGCGCACGCCCTGGAGGCGGACCTCGACCGACGAGCCGGGCTTGATGTCGGCAAAGAACGGCTTCTCGACATCCTCTCGATAGAAGCCCACGCGTACGACGGCGCCGAGCGGATGGCCGCGTCCGAGCTCGATCCGCGTGCCACCGACGGCGGCGAAGGCCAGTACGTTCAATCCCAGGTCGACCCGGTCGTTGCTGGTGCCCCAGGGCAGGGTGCGGGCCAGCTCGACGCGTGTGCCGTCACGCTGGATCCATGAGATCATGATCGTTGGTTCGTGGGCGTCGTCGATGAACAGCGGCCGGCCCGAGCCGCGATCTTGGGCGTCTTGGGCGGGGGGTTCACCCCTGGGCTGGTCTTGGGTGGGCTGGCCGTCTTGGACCTGGCCCGAACCCCCAAGAGCCAGGGTGAGGCAGCCAAGGGTGGCCACCGCCACGCGACAGCCGACCGATGACCGCCACGGACGGCGAAATTTGACCATGGGCATGGGTTCACTCCAGCAACCGGGCGCTTCTTCTTCGCCCGATAGGCCGGGAATGGTACATGGCCCGCACGCGCGATGGCAAAATAGCACGATTCTGAAACAGGTAGGCTGCGGATTGACGTATGCTCTGCCAGGGAGCATCAAAGCATGAAGAAAATGACGGCGAACTGCCAAAACCGTTTGGTTTCTGCTCGGAATTTGCGATTGGCCGCGTTCGGCCTCGCGGGCACCGGAGCCCTTACGCTGGCCATCTCGGCCGGTGCACACCAGAACTGGCGTGTCCTGCGGGACGCTCTGCCGGCCGTCTCCGCGCCCATGTGGACGTTGGCGGGCCAGGCGCAATTGCAAGACGGCGGCCCGGGCGGAGACGCCCCGCCCACCGA
Organism: Phycisphaera sp.; assembly: GCA_025916675.1. Lineage (NCBI taxonomy): Bacteria > Pseudomonadati > Planctomycetota > Phycisphaerae > Phycisphaerales > Phycisphaeraceae > Phycisphaera > Phycisphaera sp. The sequence goes on along the minus strand of CP098402.1, from coordinate 3,067,627 downwards.
CATGTTCGAGAGCCACAACGTCACGCTGCTCTCGTGGATCCCCCTCAGCGCGTTCCCGGGGGGCCACAGCGAGGGCAACGATTGCTGGGGGTACACCAGCCCCAGCGGCCGCGAGTACGCCATCATGGGCCTACGACGCGGCTACGGCTTCGTTGAGGTCACCGACCCGACCAACCCGGTCATCATCGACTGGGTCGAGGGCCCCAGCAGCGGCTGGCACGACGTCAAGGTCATCGGGCAGTACGCCTACGGCGTGAGCGAGGGCGGCTCGGGCATCCAGGTCATGGACATGGGCGAGATCGACGACGGCCGCGTCGCCCTGATCCAGAACAAGACCCAGCTGGGCCACAGCAGCACGCACAACATCATCTCGAATCCCGATTCGGGCTACATCTACCTGTGCGGTGCGAACATCGCCAACGGCGGCCTGATCGCCGTGAGCCTGGACGACCCGACCAACCCGATCATCGTGGGCGAGTGGACGACCCACTACGTGCACGACGCCCAGGTCGTCTCGTATACCTCGGGCCCGTACGCGGGCCGCGAGATCGCGTTCTGCCTGAACGGCGGCGACGGGCTCGAGATCGTCGACGTGACCGACAAGGGCAACATGTTCCTGGTCGGTCGTACCGACTACGCCCAGGCACGCTATACGCACCAGGCGTGGCTGAGCGAAGACAAGCAATTGCTCTACATGAATGACGAGCTCGACGAGGGCGACACCGTCTCGGTGACCACCACGCGCGTGTTCGATGTTTCGGATATCACCAACCCCACGCTCGCGTCGACGTTCACCACGGGTTTGGCCGCGATCGACCACAACAACTATGTCAAGGGCGACACGCTCTACCAGGCCAACTACCGCAGCGGCCTGCGTGTCTGGGACCTGTCGGACGACCCGCTCAACCCCACCGAGGTCGCGTGGTTTGATACGTTCCCCGGCAGCGACCGGGCCTCGTTCAACGGCGCGTGGAGCACGTACCCCTACTTCGATAGCGGCATCGTGCTCATCAGCGATATCGAGCGTGGGTTGTTCATCGTCGACGTGACCGCCGACGGCGCGGGCAAGCTCGAACTGACCGTGCCCGGCGGCGCACCGACAGAGGTTGCGCCACACGGCCAGACCATCCAGCTCGAGGTCAACGAACTGGCCGGCGCCGTCGACAGCGTCGACGTCAAGGTGCGCCTCGAGAGCGGCGATGTGCTGTCGGCCCCGCTGGCGTCCATCGGCGGCAGCCTGTACGAGGGCGCCATGCCCAACATGCCGTGCTTCGAGAACGTCGAGTATTGGTTCGAGGCGCAGACTAGCGACGGGCAGTTCTTCCGTACGCCGCTCTCGGCCCCGTTCATCAACTACGAGGCGTTCGTCGTCACCGACATCGAGCAGATCGTCAGCGATAGCTTCCAGACCGACACCGGCTGGACCGTTGCCGACTCGGACATCGAAGAGGGCGGCTGGGAGCGTGGTGCCCCGCGTGGCACCGGCGATCGCGGCGACCCGGCCGACGACTTCGATGGCACCGATTCGCTCTATACCACCGGACTCGGGCTCGACGTCGATCTCGACGGCGGCCCCACGCGCCTGAGCAGCCCGGTGTACGACCTCACCGCCGTTGGCGACGAGGCCCGCGTCCGCTTCGCCCTGTGGTACACCAACGACGACGGCGACGAGAATCTCGAGATCGAGATGTCGTCCAACGGCGGCAGCTCCTGGGTGCCCATCGAGTCGGTCCCCGGCCAGGGCCCAGCGTGGAGCCTCCGCACGTACCGCGTGGCCGACTTCGTCACGATCACTGACCAGTTCCGCATGCGGTTCATCGCCGCCGATCAGCCCAACGACTCGGTGACCGAGGCGGCCATCGATGCGTTCGAGATCGTTCGCATGACCTGTGATTCCTGCCGGGCCGACATCGACGGCGATGGCTCGCTCAACATCTTCGACTTCCTGGCCTTCCAGAACCTCTTCAGCTCGGGCGACCTGCTGGCCGACTTCGACGGCGATGGCTCGCTGACCCTGTTCGACTTCCTGGCCTTCCAGAACGAATTCGACGCGGGCTGCGACTGATCGAGCCCTGGCGAATTGAAAGAATCACGGCGATCGGGTGGGATTCACCCGATCGCCGTTTTCGTTTGTGCCACGGGTTCCTGGTGCCCTCAACGCCTTACGGCGTCACCACCACGATCGACCCGTTGCTCGTCGACAGCACGATCTCGCCCTCACCATCGCCCAGGTCGTGGTCGACGCTCGTGGCCGAGACGAGGCGGCGAGATTCGCCCGAGGCGCTGCGCTGGGACACGGTCGCCTTGCCGTTCGAGGTCGAGGCGCGGATGCGGCACGTGACCGGTTCGGTCAGGTCGAGCTGGATGCTGCCATTGCTGGTCGAGGCGCGCCAGTGGTAGGGTGCGCCGGCCGTGCCGGGCGAGGTGCCGCGGATGGTGATGGCCCCGTTGGACGATGCCAGGTCGAGTGTGCCGGCGCTATCGGTTACCTTGATGCTGCCGTTGCTTGTGCGTGCGACGGTGTCACCCTCGCGCTGGGTGATCGTGATCGATCCGTTGCTGGTCTGGACGTACGCCTTGCCCTCGCCGCCGGCTAGCCGTACGGATCCGTTGCTTGTTCGCGCGGTGACCGTGCTGAGGCCCGGCGCGGTGATCTCGAAGCTGCACTTTTCGTTGTTATGCCGCTCGCCATCGGGCCACACCGGGCGCACGACGAGAACGCCATCGTCGGTCAACGTGGCATTGATCGTAAACCGTTGGGCGCGATCCTCGCTGACCAACTTGGCCTCAGCCGACACCGTTGCCCCGCCCGCGCTGGCATCCTGGCTGATGACCACCTTGCCGTTGTTCGTGGAGACATCGATGCCCACAGTGGTCGCCGCGGGCACGGCCGAGGTCATTGAGGCCGGCACGGTCGCGCGCGGAGAGCCGTAGAAACAACCTGACAGCAAGGTCGACGACAGGGCCAGAGCGGCAATCAGAGCCGCGGAACGGCGATTGGTGATCATCTGGGTACCTCCACGATGCGAGTGCGAACCCAACTGGGATACCCAGTATTGGGCTCCCATCGCGGCGGCTTTCAGTGCTGGAAGTGTCGCGAGCGGCTTAGCTGATCTCAACGATCTCGAACCGCTTCACGCCACGCGGGGCGTCCACGCGGACGACCTCGCCCACGCGGGACTTCATCAGGGCGCTACCCATGGGGCTGTTGGCGGTCACCTCGTCGTAATCGTCGGGCGGATCGTCCGAGAACTCGCCCACCAGCTTGACCATCTCGTCCGCACCCTTGGGCCCGTTCTCTCTCACTTCGCGGATCTTGACCATCGACCCGAGGAACGCGACCTGGGCGTCCTTGGCCAGGGCGTCGTCGACGACCTTGGCGTTCTCCAGGCGGTCCTCGAGGCGGCGGATCTCGGCCTCTTCCATGCCCTGGAGCTCGCGGGCGCTGTGGTACTCGGCGTTCTCTTTGAGGTCGCCCAGCGCGCGGGCCTCGGCGATGCGCTCGGTGATCCTGGGGCGGTTGGCGACCAGCTCGTCCAGCCGGGCCTTGATCTTCGCCTTTTCCTCGGCGGTCATGTAGTCCATCGGGCGCCCTTCCTGTGTGCGCGCTTCCTGCGAGCGTCTCGCGTCGGGCACGAACGGCGTGCCCGAAAGACGATCCCCGCGTGCGCCGGGCACTGGGCCTCGGCCTCGCGGGGTGGTCGCCGATGCTATGGGCGTATGTGCGTCCGGGCCACCCTCGGTCTCGGCGGGTGTTTGGACAATCTTTGGGCGGCGGTCGAACGCGGCAAGCAAGAGCCACGCGAGCATCGCCACGCCCGATTGGGTGAGCAGCACGATCCAACGCCCACCGTCCACCGAACTCGCCCCAGGGCCAATCTCGCGCGGGTGGGCCAGGTCGATCATGGCCGAGACCGGGCTCAGCATGGTGGCCCAAGCCGGGCCGACCCGCAGGGCGACCAGCGGCAGCAGAGCGGCGGCCACGAAGCCCAGCATCGCCAGCGTCCGCACGATCCCGCTCGGGCCCCGGGCACCCACGAATGGCGTGCCCGCGTCGAACGTATCGCTGGTGGTTTGATCTGCCCCCGGCCTGAGCACCAGCGCCATCACCGCGCCGGCGAGCATGGGCCAGGCCACCAGGCTCAGGGCCATCGCGGCGATGAGGTCGATGGCCCAGCCCGCCCGCGCCGCCGCCTGGGCCCACACGACGGCCTGCGTGGGCGGCAGCAGAACCAGCATGTCCTTGAAGATCGCCCCCGACGCCCGCTCGCGGAGCGGCACGCTCTGGCTGAGGCGCGCCATGGGCCACAGCGCCGCGAGCCCGATCGCCACGCACAGCAGCATCGTGCGCGCGGCGTATTGGTACACGTCCTTGTCGAGCAGCGCCCAAGGCCCGCGGAACAGCAGCACGCCGATGGTCAGCAGGCCGGCGGCCAAAATGTACATGGCCCACAAGAACGCGAGCGTGCGCGGCTCGGCGCGGCGGTGGGCCCAGCGGTCTGGTTTCTTGGGCTTCTTGGGTTTCTTGGGCTTGTCGGGCCTGGTGTCGCGCAGATTGTTCGCTTCGGTGGCTTCGGTGCTCACGGCTGGCCCCCGCGGCCTCCCGTTCCGATGTCGTCGCCGATGAGCACGGTGCCCGGCCAGTGGATCTCGACGCGCTGCTGCCCGCCGTCGAGCTGGCCGGTCGCCTTGACGAGCTCGCGCAGATTGGCCAGCTTGCTCTCGTCGGGCACCTCGCCGCTGTACACGCCCTCGCCGCCGGGGGGCATGCCCCACACCACGCGACCGCCGGTGGTCGTGACGATCAGCAGCCGACGCTGCTCGGCGTGCTCGGCAAGGTCGATGCCGACGATCTGCGGGGCGAAGTTCTCGGAGGCGAGGAGCCGCAGCAGCGCGATCGCGTCGCGGACATCCTGGCCGGGCCAACTCGGATTGGTGTCGGTGCCGTCGATCGGCTTGGGCAGGCGCGAAGGGTTCAGGATGACCTTGAGGCCCGGGAAGCCCTCGGGCGGCCCACTCATGGGCAGCACGTCGGCGGTGGCATCGATTGCGGTATCGCGCAGGCCCTGGCGCGCGCCGTATTGGAACGCGCTGGATCGCACGACGGCCACCGGCCGGCGCCAGGCCATCTCGATGACCACGTCGTTGCGTTTCGCGGTGGCATCGTCGCCCTCGACGTTCGTGGGCCGCCGGCGGGAGACGCGGGGCGTGTCGGCCGCCCAGCCCGACGCCAGTATCGCCTGCTGCACGGCTCGCAACGGCTCGGGGCTCAACGCCTCGCCCGAACCCAACTCGCGGCTGGTCTGCGCGTACGCATTCACGGCGCGATCCATCACGCCGTCGAAGATGTCCTGAGGCATCTTCCAACCGGGTGGGGTGAGCCACACCTGCACGGTGCGAGACTCATTGCTGATGCGGCTCGCGGCGTTGCGGCCCAGCGCGGGGATGCCCACGCCCGCGCCGATCACCACACCCGCGGCCAGCACCAGCCCGATGCCCGCCAGCACGAGCTTGCGCGTCGAGCCCTCGGGCAGGAGGGGCTCGGAGCGGGCCTTGGGCTTGGCCTTGTCCTTGCGAGCGGTCTTCTTTGGTGCGGCTTTTCGTGGCATGGTTCTCAGGAGCGTACGGCGGCCGGGGCCGGCTGGTGCGCGCCGTGGCGGGCGATGGCGTCGTCGACCAGGGCGGCGCACAGTTCGGGCATCGCCAGCCCCGCACGGCCTGCGGCCATCGGCAGCAGCGAGTGGCTGGTGAACCCCGGCATGGTGTTGGCCTCGAGCAGTTGCGGGCCCCCGTGCTCGCCCAGCATGAAGTCGACGCGCGCCAGCATCGCGCAGCCCAGGGCCCCGGCCAGTCGCAGGGCGTCGCGTTGCATGGCGTGGCCCACGCCCTCGGGCAGCGGCGGGTCGACGACGTACCGCGTGTCGTCTCGGGTGTACTTGGCGGCGTAGTCGTACACGCCGTCGGCGGGGGTGATCTCGACGATCGGCATCGCCTCGCCCGCCACGATGCCCACGGTCAGCTCGCGGCCCTTGGTGAGCGGCTCGACCATGAACGCCGCCGATTGTCCGCCCGCCAGCGCCGAGCGGGCGACGTGCAGCGCGGCAAGCCACTGCTCCAACGTCGTGCAGATGGCCAGCCCCACGCTCGAACCTTCGTGCACGGGCTTGAGCACCAGCGGCAACGCGATGGGCGGCACGTCGTCGAGCGGATGCAAGATCGCCGATGGTCCGGTTGCGATGCCGAGCGACAGGCACACCTGCTTGGTCAACAGCTTGTCGATCGCCGCCCGTGCCGCGATCGAACCGCAGCCCGCGAACGGCCGGCCGTCGGCTTCGAGCAGCCGCTGCATGGGCCCGCCCTCGCCCCACGGCCCGTGGAGCACGGGGAACACGACATCCCCCGGCATCGCGCGCAAGCCTTCGAGCGTGAGCGCTCCGATGACTTCCCGGCGCGCGACGTAGCGACCACTCTGATTGAGTGCCTCCGTCACGGCGGCGCTGCTATTCAGGCTGACCTCGTGCTCGGCGTCGGGCCCGCCGCCGAGCACCAGCACCCGCTTCTCGCTCATGGCTGCCCCCAGATGACCACCTCGGTCTCAAGATCAACTCCGAACCGCCCACTCACGGCGTGTTGCACGCGACCGATGAGTTCGATCACGTCTGTAGCCGTCGCGCGGTCCTTGTCGACGACCATGAAGTTCGCGTGCCGCTCGCTCACGCTCGCGCCGCCGGCGGCAAGGCCCTTGCACCCGGCGCGGTCGATGAGCAATCCTGCGCCAACCCGATCACCCGCCTCGCCGATGCCGTCCATTGCTTGCGTAAGAACGGGATTCTTGAACACGCACCCCGCGCACCGCTCGCCCATCGGCTGGCTGTGCTTCTTCTCGGCCATGATGGCCTTGAACCGCTCGCGGATGTCGGTCGCATCGCCGGGGATCAGTTGGAACACAGCTTCGACCACGATGCGACCATCCAGCCCGCCGTTGCGATAGCCGGCGTTGAAGTTCGACGCTGGCTCGGTGCGCAGCTCGCCCTCGCGGTCGAGCGTCGTGACTTCCGCGAGATGGTCGAACGTGTTGCCGTACTTGCCCCCGGCGTTCATCGCCACTGCGCCACCCACCGTCGCGGGCACGCCGGCCAGCGTGTGCAAGCCATCGAGCCCGGCGCGCACGCTGTCTAAGACGAGGCGAGGCAGGTCCACGCCCGCCTGCGCGCGCACGAGGCCATCCTCGGCAATCTCGACGTCGTTGAACCGCTCCAGGCTCACCACAAGCTCGCGCACTCCACCGTCGGCCACGAGCAAGTTTGCGCCATCGCCCATGATTCTCAAATCGGGGTCGATGCGCAGGCACTGCCGCAGCTCGTCGATATTCTCGGGTCGGGCGAGGCGGTCTGCCCGGCCGCCGATGCCGAACCACGTGTCGATGGCGGCGTCCTCTTCGATTTCGAGCTTGATCACCTCAGGCATGCGCCACCGCCCGTGCGCCATCGATGAACTGCCGCGCGATCTGCCACACCGGGCCGGCACCCATGACCACGACAACGTCTCCCGGCCGGCAGTCCCGCTCCAATTGCTCGACGATGGCGGCAAACGGGTGCCGGTGGTTCGCCTGCACGCCCCGATCACGCAGCCGTTGCACCAGGTCGTCGGCGCTGACGCGCTGCCTCTCGGCCTCGCTATCGCGCACGAAGTAGATCTCGGGAACGATGACCATGTCGGCGCTGGTGAAGGCCGTGGCGAACTCGTCGAGCAGGAACCTTGTGCGAGAGTGCTGGTGGGGCTGGAACACGACAACCAGCCGCCCGCCGCTCTCCTCGGGCCTCTCGGCCAGGCGGATCGCCCGCAGCGTCGCGTCGACCTCCGTCGGGTGGTGCCCGTAATCGTCGTACACGCGCACGGTGCCGCCCTGGAGGGCCCGATCGCCCAGCACCTGGCAGCGACGCTCGAGCCCGCTGAATGCTCCGAGCGAACGTGCCACGATGGTTGGGTCACCACCGGCCACGCACGCGAGCGCAAAGGCCAGCCCCGCGTTCGCCGCATTGTGCGCGCCGGGCAGGCGTTGCCGCCAGCGCCCGATCGTGCCGTCGCGGTGCCGCACCACCATGTCGTGCGTGCGCTGGTCGTACTGGATGGCCCAGTCGGCCTCGGGGCTGAAGCCGATTGTCTGCACATTGCAGTTCAGGCCTGCAGCAATCTCGCGCCGGTGCGCGCCGTCGTGGCCGATGACCAGCACGCCGCCATCCTCCGCCGATGGCAACGCCCGCGCGAACCGGGCGAATGCCTCCACCACGGCGTCGAGGCTGCCATAGATATCCAGGTGATCGGCCTCGACGTTGTTGATGCCCGCGATGGTCGGGTGCAGGTTGTGGAACGAGCGGTTGAACTCGCACGCTTCGGCTACCAGCAAGCCGGCCCTGCCGAAGCGTGGCCCGCTGGGGATGGTCGCCGCCCCGAGCCTCGAGCCAACCCAGGGTCCGGGGTCCGCGAGCGCCCCGTGTGCCAGTTGGGGCGAAGCCGCGCCGGCGATGACCGTCGGGTCGAGCCCCGCGTCGACCATCGCCACCCCGAGCATGGCCACCGTCGTGCTCTTGCCGTGCGTGCCCGCGACGGCGAGCCCGGTATGCCCGCGCATCACCAGCCCGAGCGCTTGCGGGTAGCTCAGGATGGGCAGTCCAAGCCTGGCCGCCTCCACGAGGGCGGGGTGATCCTTGGGGATGGCCGCCGATGCCACCATCACGTGGGCAGCCTTCGCGGCGTCGTGGTCATCACCGATCGAGATGCTCAGGCCGGCGGCGACTAGCCGTTCGGTCACTGGCGTCTGTGTGGCGTCGTAGCCGGCCACCATGGCCCCCATCGAGTGCAGCAGCCGCGCCAGGGCGCTCATGCCGCTGCCGCCCACGCCCAGCATGGCCACGGCCTTGCCCTTCAGGTCGCTTGCGCGGGTGGGTGGGGTCATGTCGATCTCGCGGGGCACAATCAAGCGTATCGGAAGGTTGGCCGTCCGATCGTGAGCGTGTTGCGTGACCCCAAAAAATCCCGCTTCGCTCGGGCAAAGAGGCGGTAGGATACGGCCGTGCTGCGGTTCCCCTCAGAGCTTGTTGCCAGCGTCCGCCCCGCCTATGAGCACAGGCGGGTGGTGGTCACTGGAGGTGCCGGTTTCATCGGCAGCCATCTGGTCGATGCCCTGGTATCGCTGGGCGCCCACGTTCGGGTCATCGACGACCTCTCGAACTCCAACGCGTCCTACGTGGCCGACCTCGTCGAGCTCGAGCCCGATCGGGTGGCGTTCGTGCATGGATCCATCCTCGACCAGGCCGCCCTGGCCGACGCGTTCGTGCTGGATCACGGCGGCCGGAAGGCCGACCAGTCCGATCGCGGCCCGGTGGTTTTCCATCTGGCCGCCGTCGGTTCGGTGCCGCTCTCCATCGAGCAGCCCGGCCGGGCGTGGGATGTGAACGCCACTGGCACACTGAGGGTGCTTGAGGCCCTCCGTGCTGCTGGCGGCGGCAGGATCGTGCAATCGAGCTCCAGTTCGATTTACGGCGACAACGGGGCCACGTCGGGCGAGCCCTGCCAGGAAGACATGCCCCCCTGCCCGCTCTCGCCCTATGCCGCGAGCAAGCTGGCCGGTGAGCAACTGCTGGCCACCTGGGCACGCTGCTACGGGCTCGAGAGCATCGCCCTTCGGTACTTCAACGTCTTCGGCCCCCGCCAGCGGGCCGATTCCGCGTATGCCGCGGTGATCCCTGCTTTTGCCTCGCGGATGCTGGCTGGCAAGCCGCCGGTGATCTATGGGGACGGCCAGCAGACCCGGGACTTCACCTTTGTCGCCAACGTCGTGCAGGCGAACCTGCTGGCCGGGGCCACCAGCACCCTGCCCGACAACGCCATCGCCAACGTGGGCCTGGGCCACGCCACCAGCCTCAATCGTCTGGCCGAGCAGATGGCCGAGATCGTGGGCCAGCAGAGCGACGTGGACCCAAGCTCGATCAAGCCCCAGCACCAGCCCGCCCGCCAGGGCGAGGTCCGCCACTCGCTGGCGAGCATCGAGCGGGCCCGGGGACTTCTGGGGTACGAGCCGTTCACGTCGCTGCGCGAGGGCCTGGCCGAGACCATCCACTGGCACCGGGCCCAGATCGAGGCCGGCGCGTCGAGCGGCGGGCACTAGGTGGCCGCCTTGGGCCTGCTGCGAGACCTGCCCCTGGCGATGTACGAGCTGCCCCGCATGGCCATCGTCGCCCGCTTCCGGTTGCGCGGGCCGTACTACGCATGGCGCTGGCAGACAGCCTTCGGGCGCGGCATGCCACCGAGGGGTGAGCTCGTCCGCGGCATGATCGAGTTCGGGGCCTGGGCGAATCGCGTCAGGCGGGGGCGCTAATCGTGGCCGATCCGGTAACCATCGGGCGTGTCGTCGCCCAGGACGCCCGCGCCTGGGGCCAGCTTGGCGTGGCCTGGGGCGTGCTCGGCACCCCCGCTCCCCTCGCGGCCGAAGTGATGGCCTCCGAACCTGCACAAACCAGGCCCGCGCCCCAACCACAGGAGCCGGCATCCATGCCCAAGGCAAGCCCAGAGCCCAAGGCCCAGGTCGAGAAGAAGCCCCGAAAGGCACCCAGCGGCAGCGCCCGAGAGGTCGCCGAGCAACTGCTTGACGAGATCCTTGAGGATTACACCGCCGCCGCCCCGCACGCCAAGACGGGCACGCCCCACAGCACCATCGTCTTCGGTGAGGGCGACCCCTGCGCCCGGATCATGTTCATCGGCGAGGCACCCGGGGCCGACGAGGACCGGCTGGGCCGCCCCTTCGTGGGCCGGGCCGGGCAGAAGCTCGACCAGATGATCCTGGCCATGGGCCTGAAGCGCGAGGACGTGTACATCGCCAACGTGTTGAAAGTGCGCCCGCCCAACAACGCCACGCCCACCATCGAGGAGGCCGAGGCCAGCGCCCCCTACCTGATGCGGCAGATTGAGGCCATCAACCCCGAGGCCATCGTGTCGCTCGGCCTGCCCTCGGCCAAGCTGCTCACGGGCCAGACCCTCTCGATGCGCGAGCTGCGTGGCCAATGGTGGCCCATGGCCACACCCTCGGGCAAGAGCTTCGACGTCTTGCCGACCTACCACCCCGCCTATCTGCTGCGCAACTACACGCCCGACACCCGACGCAAGATGTGGGAGGACCTCAAGATGGTCCTCGAGCGGCTGGAACTGCCGGTGCCGGCGCGCTGAGGCGTTCCCGATCGGGGTGGGGGTTCGTCCGTATCGGGCAAGAATCTGCATAAGGGCTTGGAATAGCCATGCCATTTTTTTGATTCACCCTGCAACAGGGCATTCAATCGACGCGAATATCCTGGCGTCCGGGACAGCCCGGGCACAACCAAGACCCCCACGAGACCCGGTGATTGAGCACTCGATGTTCGTCACCGGGTTTTTCTATCGCCTGGCAGCACCGGGGTTGCAGCGTGCGTGACCGTTTTCAGCCGCCAGAGCTATCGGGCGTTGGGGCGGATTCATCGCCCTCGGGCATCTCAAAGGCGAACCGCGTGTCATCGGGCAGCAGCTCGAGTTCGGTAATCACCCAGGTCGGGGAACTCTCGCCCCACGTGACATCGAACGTAAACCGCACCGGCTGGCCGACTTCCAACGGCTGAACATCGATGCCTTCGGCGACGCGAGGGAACGACATCGGGTGGCTATTCATGCCCACGACCTCGCCCTGCCCATTCACAAAGTTCGGGATGGCCTCGTGGTGGATCTTGAACTCGCTTGCCGGGCTCTCGGGGGTGACCACCGAGTAGACGCGGCCTTGCGTGGTGTACCGCGCGTCGGGCGTTGGGTCGCTCTCACCACACGCGAACAGGCCCAGGCTAACAACAACAAGGCCCGCTGCGAGGAGCGGGCCGGTTCGGGGAGCATTCTTCATGCGCAAAGTTTAGCGGAGCAGATCAGCCCTTGGCGGGTTCGACCTTGAGGTAGCTCTCGACCGACTTCATATCGGCGGCGAGGTGGGGCACGTAGGTCATGTTGAAGGTCTCGCCCTCGCGGACCTGTCCGCCCTTGCCGCACTTCTCCCGGGCGTACCAGTCGCGGCCGCCGCGGACGTAGACCTTCATGTTCTGGCGGCGGCGGTCCTGGGCCTTGCGCAGGTGGCGTTGGATCTCGGGGTCCTGCTTCATCAGGCGGCCGATGGTGACCTTGCCCGCGCGGCTGCGCGGCACGGCGGTGATGGTGCAGGTGACTTTGGCACCGGTGTCGAGGCTGTCGATCGTGTTGGCCATGGCAAGACTTCCCAGCGGTTGAGACGAAAAGCCCCGCATCGATCGAACCCAACGGGGCTCCAGAACGGGGGCCTAGATGGTAGCTTGGTTGCCGATCGTGTCCAATCGGGCCCAACAGCCCGAGAACCGGTCGGCTTGACCCGTGCTGGGCGGTAACATTGCGCATGAGCGATCCTGCCGCCCCGACACCGCCCGCTTTCGATCCCAATGCGCCGCACCAGGCTAAGCCCAAGCTGCGTCAAATAAAGGGATTTCCCTCTCAAATCGAGGGCAAGCCCGCGATGGGCGTGGCCGACGCCCGGCAGATCAGCCGCAAGGTGGTCTTCACCTCGCCTGCGGCCCAGCAGATCCTGCCGCTGATGGACGGCACGCGGACACTCGACGAGATCGTCGACCAGGTCGGCCAGGGCTTGGAGCGCCGCAGCGTGGAACTGCTGGTCGCCCAGCTCGATGACGCGGCCCTGCTGCACGGTCCGAAGTTCGACGAGGTGTGGGACGACTTCACCCGGACCTTTGACAGCACCGACTCGCTGCCGCCGTCGAACTCGGCCGACTACGCCGAGGCGCTGGTCAAGAAGAAGTACGGCGAGGGCAACGAGCCCACCGAGGAGCAACTGGCCGAGGAGGCCCCCGAGGCGCTCCGCGAGCACCTCGACCAGCTCATCGACGAGGCCCTGAAGGACGACGAGAACCCCAGCTTCGACGCCCTGCCGCCCGGCGTGGTCGTGCCGGCCATCGACTACGCCCGCGGCGGGCTGGTCTTCGCCAAGGCTTACGGCCGGATGCGCGTGGTCGACCGCCCGGACCGGGTCATCATCCTGGGCCCCAACCACTACGGCCGCTCGTCGGGAATCGCGGGCTGCGACAAGGGCTTCCAGAGCCCCTTCGGCGAGTGCCCGCTGGACACCGAGCTGGCCGACCGTCTGCGCAAGTCCTTGGGAGACAAGCTCTTCGAGCACCGTTACGACCACGAGCGCGAGCACAGCATCGAGCTGCAGATGCCGTGGATCCAGCACGTCTTTGGGAAGGACGACGCCGGGAACTACCCCAAGGTGTTCGCGGCCCTGGTCCACGACGCGGCGGCCAATAACGGCGAGAGCTACGACGGCAACGGCGTGGCCATCCAGCCGTTCGTGGACGCCATCCGTGAAGCCCTGACGGATCTTGGCGGCACCACGCTGATCGTTTCGAGCTTCGACCTGAGCCACTTCGGCCCGATGTTCGGCGACCAGGTGCAACTGCTGGGCGATTCGCAGGAGTCCCAGCAGGCTCGCAGCAAGGTGGTCCAGCACGACCGCGATATGCTCGAGCTGCTGGCCCAGGGCAAGCCCGAGGAGATGGTGGCCGCCATGGCTTGGCAGCAGAACCCCACGCGATGGTCCTCGACCGGGCCGATCGTGGCGGGTATGGGCATTGCCGCGCCCAGCACGGCCCGCGTGCTGCACTACCAGGGGGCGATCGACCAGAACGGGCACATGCTCGTGTCGATGGTGGCCGGCGTGATCGAGTCGGCGGGCGAATAGGGGCCTTCCCCAAGCAATCTCCGAGCCGGATCGGTTTGGTCACCGGGCTGTAACGGCCCGGCGGCTTTGGGCAACTGCCCGGGCTCGGGGTCGTATGGATGGGTCGTGTGGGGCTCGCGGGCGAGGCCGATCGGCCTCTGGAGCCCGCTGGTGGAGTACGATCGGCCCCTCTGGGTCGCGGGAGCGGCCCGGCATTCGATTGGGTCGGTGGTGGCCCGGGACTCGGTTCTCTCGGTTCTTGTATCTAAGTAAGGAAGGCTTCAACCATGGCGACATCGAACGCGTGCTGGGGCATCGAGGTAGGCGCGGGCGGCATCAAGGCCGTCAAGCTGGTGCTGGACGGCGAGGGCGTGCAGGTTGCAGAGTTCGTGAACATGCCCCACAAGCGGGTGCTGTCCACGCCCGAGCTCAACCAGGACGACGCGACCCGATTGGCGCTGGGCGCCTTTGTCAATCAGTACGACCTGAGCAAGGCGCGCATCGCCGTCAGCGTGCCGGGGCACGCGGCGTTCGCCCGCTTCGCTAAGCTGCCGCCGGTCGAGCCCAAGCAGATCCCCAAGATCGTGCGTTTCGAGGCCGAGCAGCAGATCCCCTTCTCGCTCGACGAGGTGGAGTGGGACTTCCAGACCTTCCGCTCGCCCGACTCGCCCGACGTCGAGGTGGGCATCTTCGCGTCGACCAAGGAGCGCATCCGCCAACAGCTCCAACTCTACGACGACTTCGGCATCGTGCCCGACATCGTGACGCTCAGCCCGATCGCCGCGTACAACGCGCTGGCGTACGACCTGGTGTTCGACGAGCGCACGCCCGGCACGGTGATCGTCGACGTGGGCACGACGTCCACCGATCTGATCATCGCCGAGGCCGGCCGCGTGTGGGTGCGCACCTTCCCGCTTGGTGGAAACAACTTCACGCAAGAGATCGTCGACAAGTTCAGCGTGAGCTATCCCAAGGCCGAGAAGATCAAGCGCGAGGTGCACAAGAGCAAGAGCGCCCGGCACGTGCTGCAGGCGCTGCGGCCGATCTTCAGCGATCTGGGCCAGGAGATCCAGCGTTCGATCGGCTATTACCAGTCGCTGCACAGCGACTCGGACCTGCAACGCGTGATCGGCGTCGGTGCCACGTTCGAGCTGCAGGGCATCCGCAAGGCGCTCCAGCAGCAGGTGCAGCTGACGGTCTACACGGTCGAAGAGTTCAAGCGTGCCAAGTTTGACGGCGTTGATGAGGCAACCCTGGGCGAGAACGCGGGGCAGTTGATGACCGCGTACGGGCTGGCGCTCCAGGGGCTGGAGTTCACCACCCTCGAGGCCAACCTGATGCCGGCCGCCGTGGTGCGCGAGGCAGTGTGGCGCCGCAAGACACCGTGGTTCGCCGCTGCCGCAGCGCTGGGCCTGGTGGCCGGTGGTGCGATGTTTATCCGCCCGTTCCTCGACCAGGCCGCCGTTGACGCGGAGACGCAACCGCCGATCATCCAGCAGGTGCTCACCAGTGGCGAGGCCCTGAAGAACGACGCCTCGGATGTCACGGGCTCGCAGCTCGTTGATCGCACGCTCTCGAACCTGGTCGAACTGGCCGAGAATCGCGACGTGTACGCCAACATCGTGAACGACCTGGGCCTCATGCTCGAGCGCGCTGACATGGTGGCCGGGGGCGATGCGAGCGCCACGGGCGATTCGCCCGCGGTACACGTGCAGACGTTCACGACCGAGTACGCCGGCCCGGCCGACCCGAACGTCGACCCCTACGCCGAAGGCAGGTCGAGCGGTAACGAAGATCGACCCGAGAAGCCGCAGATCACGATCAAGCTCGTGGGCTGGACCGACCAACCCAACGCCAACGAGTTCATCGTGAACTCGTTGGACAAGTGGCTGCGCAGCAACCAGGAACGCTCGGGCGTGCCGTACAAGCTGCTGCCCGACACCGTGGATTGGGGCGTGACCCAGCAGTTCGGCTCGACGGCCGCCGCTGACGGGGAACCCGAGGGCGGCGCCGTGGCGCCCCCGCCCGGTCGCGGGGCCGAACGCCCAGACCGCGGGGGCAACCCAAGGGGGCCGAGCCGCACGCGCAGCCGTCCTGGTGCCGCGCAGCCGGGCGTCACCACCACGGGTGAATCACCCGATGATGCCCCCTTGCCCACCGGCATGCCGCGAGACACTGGTATGCGCACGCTTCCCGGCGGGTTGTCGGATCTCATCAACACGTACCCGATCCCGCGGCCCGATCGGAACATCCCGGCGGGCCAGACGCGGTCGTTCTTCCAGATGACCTGGGTGGTCGAGCTGGTCGACGAGCAGGAAGGTGGCAACCAATGAAGAACATGATGGCATTCATCAAGAAGCGCTGGCCGCTGATCGTGAGCATCGTGGTCATCCTCGTTGCGCTGCCCGTTGCCTGGGTGATGAGCAACAAGCTCAATACCCAGCTGAAGGAACGGCAGGAGAACGCGGCCAATGGGCTGTACACCCGCCTCGACGGGCTGAAGGTGACATACGAGCTGCCCGCGCCCGTCGAGGGCATGGAGCCGGTGCAAGAGAGCGGCGTGATGCCGCATCCCAGGCTCACCGAGTTCTTCCGCGAGCAGCAGCAGATCCAGGACGGCCGCCTGACCGAGGCGACCCAGGACATCATCACGTTCAACAGCAAGAACCGCGGCGTGCTGGTCGAGGGACTCTTCCCCAAGCAGCCCGAGGACAACTCCGAAGCGCAGTTGCTCCGCCTGAGCATGCAGAACCAGTTGATCCCCGGCGAAGACGGCACGTCGGCCTACGGGAAGCTGCTGGCCAGCATCAACGCGACCACGCCGCCCGACCCCCAGAGCGTGCTGGACCAGCTCAACGACACCGCCGCGCGCCTGCGCGAGCGTGACCAGGCCCAGACCGGCGCCGCCGAGATGGATCCCGAAGAGCTCGAGATCATGAGCCAGGAGCTCACCGCCCAGCGTGTGAGCCTGTACGCCCGGCCCGCGCAGGAGCACTCGATCTACCTCTCGCTCGACGAATTCCCCGAGGGCTCGCCCTTCCGGGTGGCGCCGGCCTTCCCGAGGCAGGCGTTGTCGAACACGCCCAACCACGGCCTGACGTTCCTGTGGCAGCTCGATTACTGGCTGGCGCAGGACATCATCGGCTTCCTCGGCCAGGCGAACACGCGCGACGGCGACCTGCTGCCGATCGTCGACGCACCCATCAAGCGCGTGCTCGAGATCGAGGGCCAGCCCCTCAGGCTCAACCGCACCGCGGGCCGGGGCGAGTACGACGACGCGATCGACATGGGGCCCGACCCGGCATCGCAGGTGTACCAGCCGCGGTATTTTGCTTCGCCCTCGGGCCGCGAGGCCGACTGGCTCAACCAGCTCTATGACATCCGCCGCGTGAAGATGGCGCTCGTGGCCGATTCGGCCCGCATCCCGCGGATCATCGATGCGGCGGCCGAGCACAACCTGATCACGGTGGTCGATCTCGACATCCAGCCTATCGACGTGTGGGCCGATCTCGAGCAGGGCTATTACTACGGCAAGGACCACGTCGTGCGTCTGGACATCGAACTGGAATTGATCTATCTGCGTGCGTGGACGGCGCCGCTGATGCCCAACATCATCCGCCAGGAACTCGGGTTGCAACCGCATCCCGAGCCCGAGGAAGACATGGGCTTTGGTGAAGACCCGGGGATCGGCTAAGGGCCGTCGAAAAGGAGCATGCCATGAAACTCAAGGGTGTTGGCTTTTTTGAGGCCCATATCGAGAAGCTGTTGCTGGGCCTGATGGTGGCTGTTGCCGCCGGCGTGGTGGTGATGCAGTTCGCGACCAATCCGAATCAGGTGATGGTGCGCAATCAAGAGCTGCCACCAGCCCGTGCGTACGACCCTGTCGAGCGCCGCGCACGCGAACTGGACGGACAGATGAGCGCGACCACCGTGACGCTGCCGCCGGTGAAGGACCGCACCGAAGCGCTCGCCGGCGTGGAAGCCCGCGTGATGGGTGGCGTGTCTCCGCGGCCACAGATCATCGCGATGGGCGCGCCCGCCGAGATCGACGACGCCTTGCTGGAAGGGCAGGCCGACGACGCCGAGTACGCCGTTGTCACACCGCCGCCACCGAGCCGCCCGGTCGTCGCGTCGACCGCCGGCACGCTCGACCCCAGCCTGCTGGCCGAGTCCGAAGAGGGAACTCGCAACGAGGAATTGGCCGCCATCGTCGGCCCGTCCCAGCCGTTCGACATCGCGGCCGTGAGCGTTGAGGTGACCTACGACGGCGCCGAGCTCAACGACCTGTACCGAACCGCTGGCGACGGTGACATCCGCGCGCTCCCGTTCAACTGGGTCAACTCGATCGAGGCGTTCGGCCTCCAGCTCGAGCGACAGGAGCGCCAGGCCGATGGGTCGTGGGGCGGCTCCACGCTCATCAACAGCATGCCGGGCTTCAAGGCCGAGTTCGAGTGGCTGCAGGAGGACGCGGAAGCGGACGCCCTGGGCCGCGACCAGCTCGCGTCGGCCGCCCGCATCGCGTTCGAGGAGGCGTACAACTATCGCCGCCCGCTGCCGCTGCCGATGATCGCCGGCCCGCAATGGAAGCCGCCGACCATCCTAAAGCAGGAGATGGCCGCCCAAGGCGGAGCCGACAAGCAGGATCGGGCCAACCAACTGAACCGCCAGCGTGCATCGGTGATGCGCCGCCTGGAAGGGATCCGGGACCAGATCGAAGAGGCCTCGAGGGGCCGGGGAGGCGACCAGGGTGGACGCGGCCCGCGCGGTCCTCGTCAGGGTGATCCCGAAGATCAACCCGAAGGCCGCCAGACCCAGCGGCTGCGTCAGCAGGAGTCCCAGCTCGAAACCCAGATCGCCGAGTTCGACGCCGAGATGGTCGAGCTTGGCTACGACCCCGAGACCGGTGCCCCAATCGAGGTGGCCGGTTTCGAGGACACGACCGAGGACGCCCGCCTGCTGGAAGACAGCGATGCTCGCCTGTGGGCCCACGACGTCACGGCCGAGCCGGGCAAGGCCTACCGCTACCGCGCACGCCTGGTCATCAACAACCCGATGTTCGGCCGCGAGCCCGTGCTGCTCGAGGCCCAGCGTCCGCTGGCGGCCTCGCCGATCGTGTTCAGCGAGCCCTCCGAGTGGAGCGATCCGGTGGTCGTGGCGCCGAAGACGGCGTTCTTCCTGACCAGCGCCAGCGACGGCCGCGGCGGGGCGCTCGGCCCCAGCGAGCCCAGCGCCAGCATCGAGGTGTACACCTTCTATTACGGCTATTACCGCCGGAGCACCCTGACCCTGCGGCCCGGCGACCTCGTGTCGACCCAGGCCGACATGCCCGACGACCTGCGGCTACCCCTGCTGGCGATGGGGCCCGAGGGCGATGCCGACCCCGGTGCCGGCCGCCCCGGCGGTGTGATCGGTGCAGAGCCCGGTGGGCGTCTGGGAGACGGCGGCCAGGGCGACGATGCCGGCCAGGGTGAGCCCGTGCCCGACAAGGTGCCCGCCATTATGGGTGTGTATCTGGTGGACGTGACCACCGAGCCCACGCAGGCCGAGGGGCTCGGCGACCGCACGAGTCGGGCCGTGGCATACTTCTCGCAGCTCGATGATGCCGGCCTGATGCGTCGGGTGGCAACCGAAGATCGGCAGGGCGTGCTGTACCAGATGCTGTCCCGGTCTGCCGACGAGGGCCGCAACCAGGGCCAAGCCCGCGAATCTTTGGAGCGTCCTGCGGTTCGAGATCCAGAAGAAGGCCGGCGGCCCACGAGCCCCACTGGCCCCAGTGGTGGTGGTAAGGGCGGTGGCGGTGGCGGTGGTGGTGGCTAACGCCCGTCGAACCCCGATTCTCTCAAGCTGACACACTCCCGACCGGCCAGATTCTGGCCGGTTTTTTTGATGCCCTAGATTGACGACAGCCCGGGGGCTGTTATCATCTCTACCGCTCTGGACGGCCCACAAGCCGCTCAGAGGGGACCGGTCTCGAGGGGCGGATGCCCCGAACGGACCAAGGCTCTTTGACAACCGGCACGGATCAAAACGTCGTCCCGCACACATGGGCACGGTGGAAGGCAACGCCGATCGGGCAACCGTGAAGCGGAGTTTGAAACGGTGTGTTGTGGCGTGTGGGGCTGGCGGGTAGCAAGAAGAATCGAGCGAGCGCCGCCAGGCGGAGGACGCAAGTCCGAGGCCTGGCCAGTGTGCGATCCGTCGCAAGACAGATCAATCACATGTGAGAATAATAAGGTGCGTTTGAGCCAATCTGGAGTCATATCGTGGCGACAGGTTGGTGTGATCAAGCGACTAAGGGCGCACGGTGGATGTCTTGGCGTCAAGAGGCGATGAAGGACGTTGGAACCTGCGATAAGCCATAGGGAGCTGGTAACCGAGCTGTGATCTATGGATTTCCGAATGGGGAAACCCACTCTGTTTACAGAGTACTGCACACTGAATGCATAGGTGTGTGGAGCGAACCCAGGGAACTGAAACATCTAAGTACCTGGAGGAAAGGAAATCAACCGAGACTCCGTAAGTAGCGGCGAGCGAAAGCGGATAAGGCAAAGTGAACACGTTGGAATGCGTGGCCGAAGAAGGTGAAAGCCCTGTAGGTAGCCGTTTAGCCATAGAGTAGCGTCGGGCTCGTGAAACCCGGCGTGAACATGGGGGGTCCACCCTCCAAGGCTAAGTACTCCTTGACGACCGATAGTGGACCAGTAAGGTGACTGAACGATGAAAAGCACCCCTATTAGGGGAGTGAAATAGCACCTGAAACCGTGCGCTTACAAGCGGTGGGAGCCCTTCGGGGTGACCGCGTGCTTTTTGCATAATGAGCTCGGGAGTTAGCCTCAGTGGCGAGCCTAAGGCCTATCGGGCCGGAGGCGGAGCGAAAGCGAGTCTGAATAGGGCGTGCAGTCGCTGGGGCTAGACGCGAAAC
Organism: Phycisphaera sp.; assembly: GCA_025916675.1. Lineage (NCBI taxonomy): Bacteria > Pseudomonadati > Planctomycetota > Phycisphaerae > Phycisphaerales > Phycisphaeraceae > Phycisphaera > Phycisphaera sp. The sequence goes on along the minus strand of CP098402.1, from coordinate 3,046,931 downwards.
CCGTGTGATCTACCCATGGCCAGGGTGAAGGAGGGGTAAGACCCTCTGGAGGCCCGAACCCGTATTCGTTGAAAAGAATTGGGATGAGCTGTGGGGAGGAGTTAAAGTCTAATCAAACCGGGAAATAGCTCGTTCTCTCCGAAATAACTTTAGGGTTAGCCTCGAGATGCAAGCATTGGGGGTAGAGCTACTGGATGGATGGTGGGCCCTCACGGGTACCCCATCCAACCAAACTCCGAATACCAATGCCCAAGCCTCGGGAGATAGACGGCGAGTGACAATATCCGTCGTCAAGAGGAGAACAATCCAGACCGCCGGCTAAGGTCCCAAATCGATGCTCAGTTAGGAAGGAAGTCGGATTGCCCTGACAGCCAGGATGTTGGCTTAGAAGCAGCCACCATTTAAAGAGTGCGTAATAGCTCACTGGTCGAGGAGTCCGGCGCCGAGAATGATTGGGGATAAGCATCGAGCCGAAGCCGCGGACACGCAAGTGTGGTAGGAGAGCGTTCCTGTCGGCGTTGAAGCCAATCCGGAAGGGTTGGTGGAGCGTCAGGAAGTGAATATCCGAGCTTGAGTAACGATAAAGCAGGTGAGAATCCTGCTCGCCGAAAACCTAAGGTTTCCTGGGGAAGGTAAATCCTCCCAGGGTCAGTCGGGACCTAAGGCGAGGCCGAAAGGCGTAGTCGATGGACAGCTGGTTAATATTCCAGCACCCCGGACATAGTGCGGATCGAGAAAACCCTCTGCCTTATCAGATTGGTAGGCCGCAAGGCCGTTGGGGGTGGAATCGGTTCCTAGAAAAGCTATGTCACTAACGGGCCCGTACCAAAACCGACACAGGTAGGTGGGGTGAAGAACCTCAGGCGCTCGAGAGAACGGTTGTGAAGGAACTCGGCAAAATTACCCCGTACGTTCGCAATAAGGGGGCCCTACCCGTAAGGGAGGGCGCAGAGAAAAGGCCCTAGCGACTGTTTACCAAAAACACAGCTCTGTGCTAACTCGCAAGAGGATGTATACAGAGTGACACTTGCCCAATGCCGGAATGTCACGGAAGTGGGTTAGCTTCGGCGAAGCTCGCGACCCAAGCACCGGTCAATGGCGGCCGTAACTATGACGGTCCTAAGGTAGCGAAGTTCCTTGTCGGGTAAGTTCCGACGCGCATGAATAGTGTAACGACTTGGGCACTGTCTCCACAACCGACTCGGTGAAATAGTAGTGGCGGTGAAGATGCCGCCTACCCGCGGCAAGACGGAAAGACCCCGTGGACCTTTACTGTAGGCTTTTATTGGTCACGAGCGATCATTGCGTAGGATAGGTGGGAGGCTTTGAAGCCGGCGTTTAGGCGTTGGTGGAGCCATTGGTGAAATACCACCCTTTGTTTGTTTGTGGCCTAACCCCGATTCCCATGAAGCTGGGCGGGGGACAGTGAGTGCTTGTCAGTTTGACTGGGGCGGTCTCCTCCTAAAGAGTAACGGAGGAGCGCATAAGGTTGGCTCAGCGCGGATGGAAACCGCGCATCGAGTGTAAAGGCACAAGCCAGCTTTACTGCGAGGCCGACGGGCCGAGCAGTTACGAAAGTAGGCCTTAGTGATCCTGCGGTCCCGTGTGGAAGGGCCGTAGCTCATCGGATAAAAGGTACCCCGGGGATAACAGGCTGATCGCTCCCGAGCGTCCATAGCGGCGGAGCGGTTTGGCACCTCGATGTCGGCTCATCGCATCCTGGGGCTGAAGGCGGTCCCAAGGGTTAGGCTGTTCGCCTATTAAAGCGGTACGCGAGCTGGGTTCAGACCGGCGTGAGCCAGGTCGGTCCCTATCTGTCGTGGGCGTTCCAGGCTTGAGAGGAGTCATCCTTAGTACGAGAGGATTAGGATGGACACACCCCTGGTGATCCAGTTGGCCCGCTCGGGCCATCGCTGGGTAGCTACGTGTGGCAGGGATAACCGCTGAAAGCATCTAAGCGGGAAGCCCCCCTCGAGATGAGGCCTGGTCGCATTAGCGTGAGACCCCTTGTAGACTACAAGGTTGATAGGCCACAGGTGTAAGGGTAGAAATATCCTCAGCTGAGTGGTACTAACGGTCGAAAGCTTGATCGCACCAACCCATCGCCGCGATTCCCAGATTTTGGAATCGTGGCATCAGCACTCGCTCGAGTGCTTCGAAGTATCAACCAGGAATATCGCTGTTTTAGCTGAATTCGTTCAGTGAACACGGTCTTCCGTCTGTCATCGATTCACCTCGATGACGCCAGTAGACGTTTGATCCGGCCGGACTTGCTTAGGCAAGATCTAGTGCCGGGTGGCCGAAAGGCTGCTCGTGCATTTTCGGCGACCATAGGTCAGGGGTCACACCTGTTCCCATCCCGAACACAGCAGTTAAGCCCTGGCCGCCGATGATACTGCACTGCGGGAAAGTAGGTCATCGCCGTACTTGAGCCCCCGATGGTAAAACATCGGGGGCTCTTTTTATTTGCTGGGATGACAATCGGCAATCGGCAATGGGGAAAAGGCCTGAGAGCTGCTCCTGCATCGTCGATCTCTACCATTGGTCATGGCTGCCCTGGAGCGGATGTTTGATGCGAACGTGAACCGGGCGTGCGAGGGCCTGCGCACGCTCGAGGATCTCGCGCGCTTCCTGCTCGATGGTGCCGACCTGGTTCGGCGGGCGAAGGATGCCAGGCACGTGATCCGGGCTTCGGCTTCGGCGGTTGGTCCGCAGCGGCTGGTGGCGTGGCGGGATACGCCGGGCGATGTGGGGACAACGATTTCTACGGAGATGGAGGCCAGGCGAGCCAACGCGGGGGCCCTGGCTCTCGCTGCGGGGAATCGTGTAACTGAGGCGCTGCGTGCCTGCGAGGAGATTGCCAAGGTGCTCGGGCTGGATGCTCTGGTGTTTGAGGCGGCCCGGTACGAGGCGTACGAGATCCAGAAACGGCTGGTGCTGGCGCTTGGGGGTGGGGGCATGCCTCGGTGGCCGGTGTGCGTGCTGATCACGGCCGGATTGTGCCGCTTGCCCTGGGAAGACGTGGCCGAGGCGGCGTGCCGGGGTGGGGCCGGGTGCTTGCAGCTTCGCGAGAAGGGGCTGGATGATCGTGAGTTGCTTGTGCGGGCCAAGCGTTTGGTTGAGATCGCTCGCCCGCACGGCGTGGCGGTAGTGATCAACGATCGGCCGGATATCGCGTTGCTCTCGGGGGCGGCGGGCGTTCACGGGGGCCAAGGCGATCTTGGCGTGGCCGAGGTTCGGAAGCTGGCGGGTGAGCGGCTGCTCGTGGGTGTCTCGTGCTCCACGCTGGAGCAGGCTCGGCAGGCTGCACGGGATGGGGCGGATTATCTGGGGCTCGGGCCCATGTTCCCCTCGGGCACAAAGCCCAAGGACAGCCTGAGTGGGCCAGCCTTGATCGAGGCCGTGGTGGCCGACCCTTTGGCTGGCGGGCTTGGACATCTGGCGATCAGCGGCATCGATGCTGAGAACGCCGGCGAGATGGTGGGCCGGGGCTGCACGGGGGTCGCGGTGTGCGCCGCGGTGTGTGGTGCTGAAGACCCCGAGGCCGCGACGCGCGAAGTGGTCGAGGCGATGGGCCGGGCGAAGCCGGGAAAGATGGCCGCATCGTGAGCTAGACTGGCGCATGGCGATCTCATTCCAAGAACGCGTGTTGAGCAACGGCATCCGTTTGATCGGCGAGGTGGACCCCGCGGCCCACAGCGCGGCGGCGGGCTTCTTCGTGCGCACGGGGGCGCGAGACGAGCCGGCCGAGGCGATGGGCGTGAGCCACTTCCTCGAGCACATGATGTTCAAGGGCACCAAGGACCTGACCGCCGAAGCATTGAATACCGCGATGGACGACCTTGGCGCGAGCAACAACGCGTACACGTCCAGCGAGCTGACGTGCTTCTACGCGCACACGCTGCCCGGGGCGCTGCCCGAAGCCGCGAAGCTGCTGGGCAGGATGATGCGGCCCGCGCTGCGCGAGGACGACTTCGAGACCGAGCGGGGCGTGATCCTCGAAGAGATCGCGATGTACGACGACAACCCGTTCTGGGTGTTGCTCGAGGCGGCCAGCGAGCGACACTACAAGGGGCACGCGCTCGGGCATCGCGTGCTGGGCACCAAGGAGATCATTGCGGGCATCCCTGTGTCGACGATGCGCGACTATTTCAACGGGCGATACACGGCCGAGGCGACGGTTGTTGCGCTCGCCGGCGCGCTCGACATGGACGAGGTGGCTGGTGTGCTCGAAGGATTGGACGAGCCCTGGACGCACGGCGATCCGCCGCCGCGTGGGCCCGCGCCCGAGAGCGGCGGTGGGCGTTTTGAGCTCGAGCGTGAGAGCGTGTCCCGTGGATACACCATCGCGCTGTGGCCCGCGCCACCTTTGCAGGACGAGCTGCGGCACGCGGCACGGTTGCTCTCGCAGGTGCTCGGCGCGCCCGGCAACAGCCGCCTGCATTGGGCGCTGGTCGAGCCCGGACTGGCCGACGAGGCGGCCGCGTCGTACATGGGCCAGGACGGTGCGGGCGAGTTCATCGTGTACGCCAGCGGCGATCCCGACAAACTCGGGCAGATCGAGGAAGTCATCGCGGGGGAGCTTGCGAAGGTGGTCGATGAGCTGGGCGAGGACGACCTGGAGCGTTTGCGCGCCAAGGCGGCGACGGGGGTAACAGTGGGGGGCGAGCGGCCTTCGGATCGCATGCAGCGGCTGGGAGCGCGGTGGACGTTGCTGGGTGATTACCTGCCACTCGAAGAGGAATTGGAGCAGGTGCGCTCGGTGACGCTGGACGATTTGCGCGAGGTCGCGCGGCAGTACCCGCTGAAACCCACGACGCAAGGTGTGCTCAAGCCGGCGTGAATTGGTGGAAGAGAGCGCTCAGGCGGCGCGCTTGTCTTTGCCCGGCTCGAAGGTGCGCAGCGCGTCTCCGCCGGCCTTCTCGGCGGCTTCCATCGCGCGGTAGGCGATGGCCAACAGTTGCTTGGGCTTGGTGAAGACGTCGTAGGTCGCTCCCTCGCAACCGGTGAGTCCGGCGCTCGTGGTCTGACGCTTCGGGCCCTTGTACGAGTCTCGCCACGCGGAGACAGCCGTCGTGAGGGTGGGCAGCGGTGAGGTGCAGAGCAGGATCACCGTGGCGTCGTCGAAGCTGCCCAGCTGGCCGTTCTCGAGGCCCTCGCAGATTTCTTCGAGGGATTCGGTGATGTCGATGGCGGCAACGTCACCCGCTTCGAGGCCTTCATTTTCGATGAGTTTGGCAAAGCCGTCGAGGCGAATAATCGCGATGCTGACCGGCGTGCGTTCGGTCTTGCTTTCTTCGTAGGCGGCTTCGAGGTGGCGTTCGATGGCTAGGCGGGTCATCACGCCGGTGATCGGGTCGACAAGATCGCCGTCGCGGATGACCGCCGAGACCGAGCCGTGGTTGAGGTTGTCCTGCTCGGTGGCCGGCTCGGATTGCAGCTCTTGGGCCTTCTTGAGAAGCGCGTCGGCGTCGACGCTGTCGCCCGTGTCGAGCTCGAACAGGCGCGAGACCTCCTTGGCCGCCGTGGCGGTCTCCTTGAGGATCTCGTCGCAGGTCGCGTTGTCGATGCCGAAGAACCGCGAAGCCTGATCATAGAGCCGGCTAAAACAGGCTGCCTTGTCGTCGTAGGTCAGGCACTGGTGGACGGAGTTGCCCAGCGCCACGCAGCTCACGACTTCCTTGAGCTCGTTCGGGGCCGCGGTGGGGCGCTCGTGGAAGCGGATCGGCACGCTTAACTCATCGGGGAGCTGCCACTTACGTGCGAGCAGCGCGCCCACCTCGGGGTGCTGCATGTCAAAGGCGCGTAGCTCGGCGGCCGCCAGGCGGCGGTGGTCCGTTGCCGCGGTCAGGAGTACCTCTTCGTACGGGTCGCCCAGGGCCTGGAGCATCGCCATGATGCCGATGTCCTGGAGGAGCCCACCGAGGAATGCCTCGTCGGCAACCTCACGCGCGACGCGCTGGGCGATGATCTTGGAGGCAACTGCCGAGTAGATGCCGCGGCGCCAGTAATCGATCGGATCGAAGCCTTCGGTATAGGCGGCTTCCATGGCGGGCACGAGGGAGAATCCCAGCGCGAGATTGCGCAGCTCGCGTAAGCCCAGCACGACGAGTGCCTTGTCGATGGTGGCGCACTTGGTGCGCAGACCAAAGAAGCTGGAGTTGACGGTCTTGAGGATCTTGGCCGAGAGGCCTTGGTCGAAGCGGATAGTCTCGGCGAGTTCGTTGACGGTGCTGTCGGGATCCTGGCTGAGTTCGAGGACACGCACGGCCGTCGCCGGTAGCGACGGCAGCGATTCGCACGAGAGGATTTCCTCGATGGCGCAGGCGTCCATGGTCGCGTGTCCTCAGGCGGTCGGCCGGGTCTCTGTATGGCCGACCCGGGCGAGTGTCCTTACTCACCCAGTTCGATGCGGTCGCCGAATACGGCTCCCGCTGCTGGTATCGGCCTGCCGAGCACCCACATCCAGTACGCGCACAGGAAGGCCGCCGATCGGGTCCATGTATCTTCGCTGGCCTCGGTTTGCGGACGTTGGCTTTCGGTTATCGACCGCAACGCCGCCAGCGTCCGGCCGCGCACCGGCCAGGCCGGCCCGATGCCGGCGGGCTTGTCGGTCTCGAAGCGGCCGGCCTCGGGCAGGAAGTAGACCACGGTTTGGGGGCCGATCGGCGCGGTGGTGTCGAGTTCGGGCTTGTGGCCCGCTTCGTCGAGCAGGGCCCACTGGTACCCAGTGAGGTGCTCCATCCCGATGGCATCCTGGCCGAGCAACTCGGCTAGCTGATCGAAGCTGCGCGGGTGGGGTTCTCGGACCGGTAGGGCGCGTTGCATCAGGTCGACGGCGAACATTGCCCGCCAGAGGCTGGGCAGGTCCTTGCGGAGCTGGCCTTGCGTGTGGGTCAGGTCCCAGGCGGTGATGTTGGCCAGCTCGCGGGTGGCCTTCTCGTAGAAGACCACGTGGCCACGCGCCAGAAGCTCGAAGCCGCCCGAGTAGGCCGACCGCTCGCGGCGGGAGCCCCGCGCCAGCCCTCGGATGAGCCCGTGCTCTTTGCACAGCAGCGTGGCGTGCTGGCTGGTCTCGCTCCACTCGCTGTGGCGGAGGCAGATGGCGTCGTCATGGATGGGTGGCATGGTGGTTCGATCGGGACGCGGTGCGAACAAAACACTACGCTTGCCCGTGGACTGGTACGCCTTCGTCGATGACATCCTGCTGCATGAGCCCGAGCGCGTGGTGACGCGGCACCGCCTCGACCAGGGCGACCCGTTCTTTCGGGATCACTTTCCTGGGCGGCCCGTGTTGCCCGGCGTGCTGGCGACCGAGGCCCTGGTACAGGCCTCGCGGATCTTGCTCGGTGATCACGTCGAGGGTGCCGCGCGGTGGGTGCTGGGCTCGGCCAGGGCGGTGCGTTTCAGCAAGTTCCTGACTCCCGGGCAGTGGCTGGTGTGCGACGTAAAGCTACTTCGGGCCTCGGCTGAGGAAGCCAAGGTGGCTGTCGCCGGCCTTGTGGCCGACGAGGCTGAGTGTGATCTTGGCACCTTGGGTGGCCTTCCCACGGCCATTTCGGGCCGCCTGGTGCTTCGTCCTGCTCGTATTGGTGGCGCGTGGAACCCCCGGGCCTCATAGCATCGAACACCCTTGGCGGGGATGGTTTGGGACTACACCCGGGGCGAACGATGGGCACGACGGAGGCGCTATGACGCGAGACGAGATCCAGGCGAGGGTTCAGGAAGTGCTGGCTGAGGTGCTGGGCATCGACGAGGACGAGGTGACCCCACGGGCGACGCTCACCGGCGATCTCGGGGCCGAGTCGATCGACTTCCTGGACATCGTCTTCCGCCTCGAGCAGGCCTTCGACATCAAGATCGAGCAGGGCGAGTTGTTCCCCGAGAACCTGCAGCAGGACGCGACCTACGTGCAGGACGGGGCGCTCACCGAGTCCGGGCTGGCCGCCCTTCGTGAGAAGCTGCCCCACGCCGAGATCGATGCCATCGAGGCCGACCCAAGGCTGAGCCGCGTGGGCGAGATATTCACTGTCGACGCGATGACCAGCTTCGTCGAGCGCAAGCTCGGCGCAGCGGCCTGAGGCACACTCGTGCGCTGGCTGTGGATCGACCGCATCCTGACGCTCGAACCGGGCAAGCGGCTCGTCGCGTGCAAGGCTGTGAGCCTGAGCGAGCCGCACCTGCACCAGCACTTTCCGGCGATCGAAGCGGAGGCCGCGATGCCCGTCGTGCCGGCACCCCTCATCATCGAGGGCATGGCCCAGGCCGGCGGCCTGCTGGCCGGCCACGCGCGCGGGTTCAAGGACGACGTGGTGCTGGCCAAGCTGCGCAAGGCCGAACTGGACTTTGAGGTCCAGCCCGGTGCGACGATCGAGTTCGAGGCCAGGCTGGTCGCGATCGATGAAGCGGGGGCTTCGGTCGATGGGCTGGTGCGCGTGCATGATCCGGCGTGGGACGCACCGCGCGAGCTTGGTACGATCGATTTGATGTTCGCGCACGTGCCCGCCGAGCGGGATTCGTTGCTGATCGCCGAGGCGTTTCGGACGTTGATTTCGTCGAGTGTGCGGGCGGATGGTGAGGGTGTGGGGGATATGCAGTCTCCTTCCGAGCCGCGGGCGTGAGCACGCGGACCTCTTATCGCCCGAAGGAAGGGGTCCGCGTGCTCACGCCCGCGGCTCGGAAGGAGCGGCACTTCCAGCCTTACTCGGCCTGCGCGGTCTCTCGGAATAGATCGATCGGCGCTTGGCTTCCGGTGAACGCCTCGAACTGCGCCGCCGCCTGCGTGACGAGCATGTCCAACCCATCGATCACACGCAAGCCCCGCGCGGTCGCGGCTCTGACCAGCGGCGTCTCTCGCGGGTGGTACACGGTCTCGACGATCGTTGCGTCGCTTAGGGCGTCGGCGGGGATGGGCGACTCGCCTGGCGCGGGCCCGCCGGCCATGCCGAGGGGCGTGCATTGCACGATCGCGCGCATCGACGATGGTTTCTCGAGCGATTCGAGGTGGGTAGCGCCGTCGATGCGGGCGGCCAGCTCCCGCGCACGCTCGGCGGTGCGGTTGTGGATGTGAACCCGTGCGCCCGCCTCGGCGAGCGCGAACGCGGCGGCCTGGGCCATGCCGCCCGCGCCGAGGACGAGCATCGGGGCCCCTTGCAACTCAACACCCGCGTTCGTGAGGCAGGCAACGACCGCGGGGCCGTCGGTGTTCATCACGCGGATCGTGCCGCCGTCGCGCACGAGCGTGTTGGCCGCCCCGCACCGTTCGGCGAGGTCGTCGATCAGCCAGCCTTGTTCTCGCGCGAGACGCACGAGGCTCTTCTTGTGCGGCATGGTGACGCTCAGGCCCGTCAGGTCGAGCGTGTCGTGGGCGAGCAATTCGGTCAGCGTGGCCTTGAGCGACTCGTACCCCGGCGCGACGGGCAGGGGCAGGTAGACGCCGTCGAAGCCGATGCGCTCGAAGCCCGCGTTGTGCATGGCCGGAGAGCGTGAGTGCTCGACGGGATCGCCAACAATGCCGAAGACCTTGGTGGTGCGGGTGATGCTCTTGAACCTATAGAGGTTGAGCAATTCGGCGATCGTCGGCTGGCCGGGGGCGGTGGTGCTCTCGGGCTTCAGGCTCGCAAACGTGAGAAACCCACCAAACTTGGGCGCGAGCACGCGGCTCATGAGCCCATACGCGCCCATGCCGAGGGCGATGGTGGGGCGGTCGCGGTGGCTCAGGATGTCGAAGAGTTCGATGTTGTCGCGAAGGGATCGTGCTCGGAAGGCGATCTTGTGGACGGTGGCCGAAGAATCGCGGAGCTGGAGCAGCTGGCGCGTGAGGTTAGAGGGGCGGCCCTCGAAGTCATGCGTGCTGAGGATAAGGCCGTCGCCGATGTCCGGCTTGGTTTCCGTGGCGAGCTCGATGTCGATGTACCGCGGCGCGTGCTCGGCTTCGGCCAAGCGCTGGAACAGCGCGAGCCGGGTTTCTTCGTCGCCCTCGTATTCGCCGCCCTCCCAACTCGGCCGGCACGTCGCGACGCAGGGCAGCGGAGAATCGGCGACGAGCTTCACGCACGCGTCGATCTGGCTGGCTTCCTCGAAGAAGGCGTCGAGGCGGAACTCCACCAGGTCGGCACCGGCCAGTTGCGCGTGCTGGGCATCGGCGAGGGCCTGCTCGGGCGTGTCGACGGCGATGGGCACGCACACGAGGGTGATCATGTGTGAGATTAGACCGCCGCGCCGCGGAACAGCGCGGCGCAGGCCGTGTGGGCGTGCACGAACGTGCGGCCCTGGATGGGCCCGATCTCGCCGGCGGCGAAGAAGCCGGCGATGGGCATGGGGTGCCCCGTGCCGCGTGGGGCCGATCCGATGGCCGGCGAGCCCTTGCGGACGGCCTCGAACGCGCGCCGCACGGTGGCCGCGTCGTGGTTGGGCTCGTCGAACAGCCGCGTGCCGCGACCGTTGCACGTCACGAGCAGGCAGCCGGCGGGGTGCTCGTGGAGTTTCTGGGCGTCGAGCAGCAGTTCGAGGTCCTCGTGGGCGGTGCTGGCATCGCGGGCGTGCAGGCGGACGGTCTGCCCGAGGCGGACGTAGTCGCCCAGGGCTATCGAGCCGTCTTTCTCGTTGGCGCTCATGATGCTGCGGATGACGTAGTCGCCGCGCCCGAAGTGGCGGCGGTGCTCGTCGGCCACGACACCCAGGAACACGCCGCGCGAGAGCAACTGGCGGTCGTCTTCGTCCAGGTCGGCGATGACCTCGCGCACGGCGTCGAAGGCCGGGCGTCCGCCCAGGCGGTTGACGATGTTGCCCTGGCCCTGCGTCACGACCATGTTGGGGCCGATGGGCCGGCAGCCCTGGCTGACGACGGTGTCGACGGTGACGGGCCCGTTGATGGAGAGGCCGACGCCGCCGTCGCGGATGATCTGGCCGTCGAGCAGGAAGGCGTTGCCGCCCGCGTTGTTGTCGGCCGAGGCCATGCCGCCGAGGGTGACCGGGCGTTCGTTGTCGGCCAAGCCCAAACGGGCGGCCTTGTCAACCACCCCGATGGTGCGGCCCGAGGGCAGGCCGAAGGGATCGGGGAACAGGATGGTGGCGCGGTGCTCGTGGGTCATGCCCGCGATGTCGCGCACGCGCTCGACCTGATTGGGGTTGGCCGGGTCGATGGTGCCCAACCGCGTGAGCGGGAAGGCGCGCACGTCGACGCCCGGCATGCTGCACGCCAGCACGCTGATGCCCGGGCGGTCTTCGAGCTCGAGCGAGCCGCCCAGGACCGATTCGGCCGAGCAGCCCACGATGGTGGCGTTGGGCAGCGCGGCGCGCGCGGCCGAGGCGACCAGACCGGCCTGGCCCGCGTGGGCGCTCGAAAAGAACACCATCGCCACATCGGCTGAGGCCGGGCCGTCGGGCAACTGCTCGGCGGCCTGCTCGAAGGCCTGGACGGCCGCGTACTCGGTGCGGTCGAGCGACGAGAGGCCGGCGGCCATCATGGTCGCGGGGACTGCGGATGTGGCGTGCGTGCTCACGGAAGTAGTGTACGGGCGCGGGCCCGGCACGGGTGCGTGGCGTGTGGGTTTGCCCGCGTGATGGCGCGAGAGGGCGGTGATACCACGTAAAAAGCCCGGGTTTGTGCCCGGGCCTCGCTTTTGGGTGATGCTTGATCGGTTAGGGTTCGTCACCGGGCTCGGTGGCGTACTGCACCTTCTCGGACTCTTCGGAGCGGAGGACGACCACGTTGGTGGCGTCGATGGTGCTCAGGCGAAGGTCGGCGCGTTGGCTGCCGCCGCCGCTGACGCCCACGAGCACGCCCAGCTTGCGGTCGAGGTTGAGGCCTTCCTTGGGCTCGATGTAGCCCAGGGTGCGGGGGACGCCCTCGCCGATGGAGACCAGGCGGTACATGAGGGGCAGGCGGTTGCCGTTGTAGACGGCGCTCTTCTCGAGCTTGCCGACGTAGTCGTAGATGGCCGAGGCTTCGAGCCTGGCCATGGCCTCGGCGCTCTGCTGGTTTCCCTCCTTGAGGCGGGCCTGGGCGGCGGCGACGTCCTGCAGGCTCTTCTGGAGCTGCTTGCGGATGTCCAGCAGGGTGAGGCGCTGCTGGAGCCAAGCGCGGGTGGACTCGTTATCCACCGAATCGGGGGTGTTGGCCAGCACGCGCTCGAAGGCGGCGACCAGCTCGTCGACCTCGGCGCCAAGGGTGTCCTGGCGGCGGACGGCGTCGAAGGCCGCCGAGAGCGCCTCAAGGCTGGGCATCCGATCCAGGGCACCAGCCGGGCGGGCTGGATCGCTACGCGTCTCGATTTCGGCCGGTGCGGGGTTCTGCTCGGGCGTCGGGTTGGTGATGGCTGGGGCATCTTGCGTGGGCGTGCGGCCCGGCTCGATGCGCATCGGCTCCATCACGGTGGGCACCGGGGCTTCGCCGGCGGGCTGCCTGGCTTCCTGCTCTTGCTCGCCTGGAACCTCGACCGGCAGCTCGCCCTGGGGCTGGGTTGGATCGGCCTCGGCCTGAGTGGGCTGGGTAGCCGGCTGGGAGCCGGGCTCCTGGGCGAGGCTGTCGCGGTAGGCCTGGATCTCGCTTGGCACGGCCCGGCGGGCGTGGGCGGCCTCGATGAAGCCGGCGGCACCCTTGGGGGCGTCGACGACGTAGAAGACCAAGCCGCGGCTGCTGGTCTCGGTGCGGTGGTGCTTGAGCTGGGTGGTGGCGGGGGTGTCGGGGCCCTGCACGTCGCGGAAGGAGCCATCGACGCCGTAGCGGGTGTCGCTGAGGGCCTTGAGGGCACCAGAGCGGCTGAGCGTCACGACGCCCTCGGCCTGATCGAGGGTGGCGTGGTCGGCCCTGACGAGGGCCAGGACGCCCTTGGGGTACTCCACCCGGAGCCAGCGCTCGCTCTCGCCGGTCACCCGGAGCACGGCACCGGGCCGGAGGGTGGCGATGGGGTAATAGCTCCGCAGGTTGCCCGAGCGGAGGAAGCTCTGCTCGGCCGTGATGGTGATGAAGTAGGGCTCGACGTCGCGGGTCTGGGCTTGGGCGCCCGGGGCGAGCATGGTGGCCAGCAGGGCCAGGGCGGCCAGGGTGATGGTTGTGAGCGGGTTTTGGCGTGCGGTGAGCATCGTTCCCTCCGTTGAACGGGGCCCCGGGGGCAAATCGTCGTGCTTGCGGGCCCGGACGCGTCGATGCGCCGGATCCCTGGGTCTGACAATAGAAAGATAGACCGCTTGGGGCGGCGGTCCCAGCCTCCTAGCATCGGCTCCCCACGGGCGAGGGGCTTAGCGCCTTCGAGGCTCGCCGGCGTGCCGCCGGTCGAACCCCTCCCGCCAGCCTCCCCTGCCAGCCCTCCCGGCGCGCGAGCCGGACTTGAAACGAGAAAGCGGAATCAAGATGATCGATCGTGCCAGCCGTCCCTGCTCGCGTTGCCTCGGTGGTCCCCGGCGGGCCGGTTTCTTGCTGGGTGGGGCCGCCGCGTTGCTGGTGGCCTCGGGGTGCGCCTCGCCCTTGGATCGGGGGAGTTCCGCGACGCAGCGGGCGCTCGTGGACCAACTGATGATCGAGCTGCGCGAGGCGCGCGACAGCGGCGAGGGCGTGCGAACGTTCGAGCGCACGCCGGTCGAGATCGACATCGACCGACGGTTCATGGACGACGTGCGGTCGATCGCGGGCTACGAGAGTTATGAGGGCGTGCCCGACGAGTTCGGGCCCGATTTGCTGGGCCGGCCGCAGGCCACGGCTCCGATCGAGTTGCAGAGCGCCATCCGCTCTGCGGTCGAGCACAACTTCGCGTTGCAGTTCTCGCGGCTCGACCCCGTTGTGGCCGAGGCCGGCGTGGTGCGGGCCGAGGCGGCGTTCGATTGGGTGTTCTTCGCGACCACGCAGTACAACAGCAGCGAGAGCGAGCAGATCTCGTCCAGCGCGTTCGTGCCGTCGCGCGACGAGCGGAACATCTGGCAGAGCTCGCTGGGCCTGCGGCGACAGATGGCCACCGGCGGCACGCTGACCATCCAGCAGGACTTCCAGTACACCGACGTGCTGACCGACAATCCGAACCTGACCTTCACGCCCGACCCCGCGTGGCAGAGCACGCTGACGGTCCGGGCCGACCAGCCCTTGCTGCGCGGTTTTGGCACCGACGTGGCGCGCGAGGGGCTGCTGCTGGCGCGCAACACTGAGCGTGACTCGCTGGCCAACCTGAAGGCCCAGGCCATCAACACGGTGCTCGAGACCGAGACGGCGTACTGGGAGCTCTTCCGGGCGAGGCACAACCTGCGGATCGTGCAACGGCTGCTCGATCGCGGCAACGAGACGCAGCGGGAGATCCGCATCCGCGCCGATGTTGATGCCGATCCGGCCGAGGTCGCCGACGCCGACGCGCGCGTGCAAGAGCGCCGCCAGACGGTGATCCAGAGCCAGACGGCCGTGCGCGAGGCCAACGATCGGCTGAAGACAGCGATGAGCGATCCGAGGTATCCGGTGGCCGGCGAGTTGCTGCTGCTGCCTGCCGATGGGCCGGTGGACCAGGCTATCGAGTACGGATTGTTCGATGCGTACCAGTCGGCGCTCCGGCGGCGGCCCGAGATCTATCAAGCGCTCTTGAGCCTGGATAACACGTCTATCCGCCGGCGTGTGGCCGAGAACGGGCTGTTGCCCCAGCTCGACCTTCGGGCGCAGTTTGCGATCAGTGACCTGGACGACACGTTCGGCGATTCGATCACGAACGCGTACGGCTTCAGCCGCCAGAGCTGGCTGCTGGGGTTGAACTTCGAGCTGCCGATCGGCAACCGGGCGGCGGAAGCGACGCGCAACGAGCGGCGCATCCAGCAGTACCAGGCGACCATCGCGTACCAGAACACGGTGCAGGGCGTGATCGCCGAGGTGCGCACGAGCCTGCGTCGGGCCAAGGAGGCCTTCGAGCGCATCGGGCAGGCCCAGAGCAACCGCTTGGCGGCGGCCAACCGCGTGCGCGTGCTCGACATCCAGCGTGAGACCATCGCGGTCAACACGCCCGAGCGCCTGAACCTCGAGTTCCAGGCCCAGGAGCGGCTGGCGGCGGCCGAGCAGGCGGAGATCGGCGCGCTGGTCGACTACATGATCGGCATCGCCAACCTGCACGCGGCGATGGGCACGGCGCTGGAGCGCAACGGCGTCCGGTTCATCGTGCCCGACGCGGGGCAGAGTGAGGAACTCTACGGCGATGGCCGGCTCGGGCCGTACACGTACGATCCCGACGCGAGCAAGTAGCGATGGACGCGATCGCCCACGCGGCGGCGCACTTGCGCGCGGGCGGGCTGGTGGTGATGCCCACCGAGACGGTGTACGGGCTGGCGGCGGTCGCGCGGGATGCTGATGCGGTCGGGCGTGTGTTTGCTGCGAAGGGCCGGCCGGGGACCAATCCGTTGATCGTGCATGCCGGCACGCTGGAGATGGCGCGCGGGTGTTGTGCGCTGTGGCCGGCAGAGGCCGATGCGCTCGCGCGGGCGTTCTGGCCCGGGCCTTTGACGCTGGTGTTGCCCAGGGCGGAGTGGGTGCCCGATGTCGTGACGGCGGGCGGCGGCACCGTGGCGGTGCGGGTACCACGGCATCCGGTGGCGCTGGCGCTCATCGATTCGGTTGGGGAGCCGCTGGTAGCGCCGAGCGCGAACCGATCGGGGTATGTGTCGCCGACGAGGGTGGAGCACGTGCGTGGTGTGTGGAGCGACGCCGAGGTGTTCGTGCTCGACGGCGGGGCGTGCGAGGTGGGGCTGGAATCGACCGTGGTGTCGGTGGGTGATGATGGGTTGAGGGTGCTCAGGCCGGGCGTGATCGGCGCGGGGGCGTTGGAGCGGGTCGCGTCGGTTCCGGTCCTTGGCACCGAAGAAGCGGGTGGGGCGGTTGCCAGCCCGGGGATGATCGGGCCGCACTACCAGCCGCGGGCGAGGGTGGTGCTGGTGCGCACGAGAGATGAGATCGATGCGGCGATGGCAGATGGGCACGCCGTGGTGCTGCCGCCGCCGGGCGATTCGTCGGGTGCTGGTGTGTCGATGCCCGCCGGGGCCTTGGCGTACGCCCGGGAGTTGTACGCGGCCTTGCGCGGGGCGGATGGCGCGGGAGCTTCGGTCATCGCGGTGTGCGAGCCCCGGGGCGAGGGCCCGGTGTGGGACGCCGTCCGCGAGCGGTTGCGGCGGGCGGCCGCCGCGCGATAGCTGCTGTCCGAAGTGCGTCTGAGGCCCTACCCTGCACCCCCGCCGAGCGATCTGTGGCGGGGTTTGTTCGTGAATTCTCGCTCACTGGTTCGCACGGGAGAGGTGGCCGCCGCATGTCGCAATCGTCGCAAAAACTGAAGATCGCCCTGGCCGAGGGTGATGGCATCGGTCCCGAGATCATGGCCGCGTGCCTGGGCATCTTCGAGGCCGCTGGCGTGATGGAGCACGTCGAGTTCGTGCCCGCCGAGATGGGCGAGCGGGTGTTCGAGGCCGGCAACTCGATGGGCATCAGCGAAGGCGGGATGCGGATCGTCGAGGAGACGGGCCTGGTGTACAAGGGGCCGATGGGCACGCCGGTGGGCAAGGGCGGCAAGAGCATCAACGTGACGCTGCGGAAGATGTACGGCGCGTTCGCCAACATCCGGCACTTCCAGACGCTGCCCAACGTCGAGACGGTGTACAGCAAGGCGGGCGTGCCGATCGATGTTGTGATCGTGCGTGAGAACATCGAGGACACCTACGGCGGTATCGAGCACCGGCTGACCGCCGACGTGGTGGAGTGCAAGCGGCTGATCAGCGCTCCGGGGTGCGATCAGGTGCACCACGAGGCGTTCGAGACGGCGCGGCGGCTTGGCATCACCAAGGTGCACTGCGGGCACAAGGCCAACATCATGAAGATGAGCGACGGCCTGTTCCTCGAACGGTTCAAGACGGTCGCCAAGGAGTACCCCGAGATCGAGATCGGCGACGTGATCATCGACGCGCTGTGCATGAACCTGGTGCTCAAGCCCCAAGCCTACGACATGGTGGTGCTGCCAAATCTGCAGGGCGATATCGTGAGCGATCTGGCCGCCGGGCTCGTGGGCGGGCTTGGTTTTGCGCCGAGCGCGAACATCGGCAAGAACGTGAGCATCTTCGAGGCGGTCCACGGCACGGCACCCGATATTGCCGGCAAGGGCATCGCCAACCCGACGAGCCTGCTGCTGAGCGGCATCCTGATGTTGCGGCATATCGGGCTGCTGGCCCAGGCCAACTCGATCGAGAACGCGCTGATGCACACGCTCGAGCAGGGCGTGCATACCGGGGACTTTGGCGCGAATTCCGGCAAGCCGGCCGTGGGCACACGTGAGTACGGTGCCGCGATCGCGGAGAATCTCGGCAAGGAACCAAGCACGCACGTCGTGCGGCCGACCGAGGGCGTGAGCGCGAAGGTCGAGCACAGCCGGCCCTCGCGGCCCGAAGGGCACACGCTCATGCGCACGTTCGCCGATGCGAAGAGCGAGCTGGTGGGATGTGATATCTACCTCGACACGATCCTCGAGCCCAAGCCGCTTGGCGATCAGCTCGGGAGCATCTGCGAGGGCACGCCCTTCAAGCTGACCATGATGAGCAACCGCGGCACGCAGGTGTGGCCCAGTGGTAGCGTGTACACGGACATCGTCGATTACTACCGCTGCCGCTTCGAGCTACGAGACATGGGTCAGGCGGCGGGCATGGACCAGGCAACGCTCATTAAGTTGCTCGGTCGTATCGCCGAGAAGTTTGGGGTGACGGACTTTCAACCGCTGAAGTATTACGACGGGAAGCCCGGGTATTCGCTGGCGCAGGGGCAGTAGGATGCGACGCCTTCGTTGGATCGTGCCGCTGGCGGTCGTTGTGATTCTGGTGCCAACCTTGCTGGTCATGCACGGGTGCGCGTCGACGGTGCCCAACCGCGACCCGACGGGCGAGGTGTTCCCGGCCGTCACGGGCGAATCGCTCGAAGAGAACGAGGTCACGCTGCCCGATGCGTTCGCGGGCGAGCCGGTGGTCTTGTTCGTTGGCTATCGCCAGGGCACACAGTTCGACATCGATCGCTGGATCCTCGGCTTATTGCAGGCGGGCGTGACGGCGCGGATCGTTGAGGTGCCGACCATCCCGGGGTTGGTGACGTCGCTCGCATCGGGCTGGATCGACGACGGCATGCGATCGGGCATCCCGCGGGAGGACTGGGGCGCGGTGGTCACGCTCTACGGCGGGGCGGCCGATCCGGTCGCCGAGTTCACCGGCACCGAGAATGGCCGCAACGCGCGTGTGCTGGTGCTCGATCGCCAGGGACGGGTTGGGTGGTTCACCGATCGGGGCTACTCGGCCTCGCAGGCGATCGAAGTTGCCGCGTTGCTCCAGACGCTCCGTGGCGAGAAAGCCGAGCCAGGCACCGGCGGCTGAGCATTGCGGGCCGATCCCAAACGAACACCGCGGGAGCGGCGTACACCTGTGTGGAGGTGCGCCATGCTCGGTTGCCGGTTCCCAGAGTTCGTTGTCTCGCTCGCTGTGGTTGCGTTGGTCTTGGTGCCACACATGGCCATGGCCCAGGACACCGCGCCAGATCTGCTGGCGGGGCCAACGGTCGATGCCCAGGCCACGATCGTTCGGCATGGCATGGACGGCCGGCTGATCCGCGTCGAGGGGCGGCCCGAGGTCGCGGCAGTGCAGGCGCTGGTGCCGGCGTCGGGGTTGCCGGCCGGGGTGTCCGAGCGTGTGCGGGGCGTCGTTGCGGCCCGCAGCGAGGCGATGCGGATGCTGCTGGTTGACGAGCTCGACACCGTGCGCGTCGTGACGGATCTTATTACCGCCGGCGAGGCCGACGCCGCGCGTGACGAGATGCGGGCGATGTGGGAGCGGTTCGAGCCCGGCCAATCCCATGCGCCGCTTCTGGATGACCTGGCAGACGCCATCGGGGCGGAGCACGCTCCCAAGCTGCGTTCGATGGTGTCGGAATACTTCGATGCGATGCTGCGCGAGCGCTTGGGCGATCGGCTTGCGGATCGGATGGATGGCGCGGGGTCGCCGGTCGAGAGCGACGACCCCATCATTGTCGCGGCCCGGGAGCGTCTGGCGTTCGAGCTGTTCCAGGCGGAGCTGCGCACGGCGTACGACCAGACGCTGCGGCGATACCGCGAACTGCTCGAGAGCATCTACGACGGCGTCGAGCCGACCGAGGCGCAGCGGGCGGCGATCCGAGACGTCGTGCTCGAGCACATCAAGGACACGCGATTGCAGGCCACACCGCAGCGGCGACGCGAGGCGATGCTCGCGATCTATCGCGAACTGGATGAGGAGCGACGCGAGCGATTGTATGAAGTTTTGCTCATCCAGATCGTGCCGGACTGAGCGTTCCTCTCTGGTGCTATGCGGGTTTTTGGTCCCTAGGCTCGATCCATGAGCATGCTCCAAGCCCAAGAGACTCCGAGCGATCCTGCGGCCCCTGAAGGTGATGGAACGCGGGCCGACGGGACAGTTGATGCGGCGGCATCACCGGGCGATTCGGCCCTGGGAGATCCCTCCGCGACCGTGATGGACACCCTCCGGTCGATCGCCGAGAGCTTCCTGGCCCATCTGCCGCTGATAGTTGCCGGCGTGCTCGTGGTTCTGGCCACGCTCGTCGTGGGGCAGTTGGCCCGCTTCATCGCCCGGCGATTACTTTCGGGCGTTCGGATGCGTGACTCATTGAAGGAACTCATCGTCCGGTTCGTCGTCCTCGGCGTCTGGGGTGTTGGCCTGATGATCGCGGCGATGGTCACGTTTCCCGGGCTCACACCTACCAAGGCGCTGACCGCTCTGGGCGTGGGCTCGATCGCCATAGGCCTGGCGTTCAAGGACATCTTCGAGAACTTCTTTGCCGGCGTACTGATTTTGTGGCGCTTCCCCTTCGAGAACGGCGACTGGATCTCGTGCAACGGCATTACCGGCCGCGTCGTGAACGTCACCGTCCGCAACACCGTGCTGCGAACGGTGCGGGGCGAGCTTGTGATTGTGCCGAACGTGACGATCTATAAGAATCCGGTCGACGTGCTGACCGACCGGTCGCACCGCCGCCTGGAGGTGATCGTGGGCGTGGCGTATGGCGAGAGCGTCGCCGACTCGCGTGCGGTGATCGAAGAAGCCGTGCAAGGCTGCGAGACCATCCAGAAGCGTCTGGGCGTCCAGGTATTCGCCCAGGAGTTTGCCAGCAGCAGCATCAACTTCGAGGTGGCGTGGTGGACGGGCGCGACGCCGCTGGACCAGCGCAAGAGCCGCGACGAGGTGGTCGAGGCCATCAAGAGTGCGCTCGACAACGCGGGCATTGAGATCCCCTTCCCGTATCGGACGCTCACGTTCAAGCACGCGTTGGGTATCGAGCAGCGTGAGGCGGAAGCGAGTGAGGGCGATTAATTCGGCATGGCTTCCTCGAAGAAGCCCTTCATCGCCGTCCATGAACGCTTGTCGGCGGTCTCGTCGTAGGCCGCACCCTTGCCCTCGGCGGGCGGGCCGGCGGCCTTGCTGGTGAAGCTGTGGACGGCGTCGGCGTAGTCGATGAACACGAAGTCGGCCTCGGCCTGCTCCATCTCACGCTTGAAGTCCTGGCGGTCTTCGATGGGCACGTAGGGATCGGCGTAGCCGTTGCAGACCAAGACGCTTGCCTTCACCTGATCGCGGCGCGGGGCGCTCTCGAACTCCAACCCGCCGTGGAAGCTGACAACGGCGTCGAGGTCGAAACCATTGCGGGCGCACTCGAGCACGACGGTGCCGCCGAAGCAGTAGCCGATGGCGGCGAGGTTGTCGGTGAGCTTGCCCTCGCTCTCGAGGGCATCGATGGCGGCCTGCACGCGGCCGCGCATGAGCGGGCGGTCTTCGTAGTACTTGCCGGCGAGCTCGGAGGCCTCTTCGTTGTTCTCGGCTCGGACGCCGTCGCCGTACATGTCGAGCGCGAAGGCGCGGTAGCCGAGCTTGGCGAGCATGCGGGCGCGTTCCTTCTCTTCGTCGCCCAGGCCTCGCCATTGGTGGACGATGAGCACGGTGCCGCGCAGCTCGCCGCCCGCGGGCTCGACCACGAGCCCACGCAGATCGGTGCCGTCGTGCTCGTAGCGGAGCTCGTACTCGCGGTTCATGTCGCCCCAGCGGCGCGGCTCGATGGGCTGGGTCGGTGTGTAGGGGCCTTCCTGGGTGCCGAGAATGAGCTCGGCGTAGAGCTGCTCGGTTGTTTCGGACAAGAGCCGTCGAGCGTCCGGTTGCCGTTCGAGGCGCTGCACACGCGCGGGGTATCGCAGCACCGGGTGCACCAGTTTGTAATGTTGCACGCTGGGGTAGGTTTCATCGGACTGGAGCCTGTCCGCCAATTCCAACAAGGTCGTTTGGTCCTGGGCGGACGCCGCTTGCGGTCGGGCGATCATGGCGGCCGCCACGATCGAGAGTGTCAGCAACTTCACGATTCGTACGCGCATTGTCATGGCGATCCTCCTCGGGGTTCCCGCAACTGTACGGGCTCGCCCGAAGGGAGTTCACAGACCATCAAAACTGCCCCTTGATGACGCGGACGCGGGGGGTTAGTTGTTATGCGTTTGGTTGCAGGGGCGTCAGCGGCCGCGGAAGGTGATGCGACCCTTGGTGAGGTCGTAGGGCGACATCTCGACGGTGACGGTGTCGCCCGGGGTGATGCGGATGTAGTGCTTGCGCATCTTGCCGGACACGTAGGCGAGGATCTCGGTCTGCTGCTCGTTAGGCAGGCGCACCTTGAACATGGCGTTGGGGAGCGCCTCGACGACGATGGCTTCCATCGTAAATTTGTCGTCTTGTTTGGCCATACGAGGGGTGGGTCCTCCGTGAAGGGTCTTCGGATAATGGGCGTCATCCAGAAATCGGGAGCGTCCGATTGCTGGTTCTCGTGTGATGAGCGTCCACTGTAGCCCGACCGGTCTGAGACGGCCTCGGCGGCATTCCAAACAAAACAAGAACTCGGGGGGCGGGTTTATTCCGGAGTGCTCGGACCGAGCACTGCCGTGCTTTGTGCTCGAACAACCGGATCATGCGTTGCGGGCCTGCTTGGCGATGCGGTTGGCTGGGGTCAGTGTGATCGCCTTGTGCCACACCATGGGCAGGGCCAGGGTTGCCACGCCGAGTTCGGGGATCGGCCGGCGAGCTCCCACTCTTTCGTATCCGAGTCGGTCCATCTGCTGGCCGCAAATGCGCTCGATGGCACCGATCTTCCAATACGGGAGTTTCTGGCGAAACCGACCGACGCGTGAGTTGGTGACGGGCTCGAGCGTGCGCTTCTTGTGAGTCTCGTGATCGGCGTACCCCTTGGCGGTCCGTTTGTGGGGCTCGAGCATCTCGGCCGTGTACTCCATTGGGAGCACGTCGCAGATGCGGCGTAGCTGGGACTCTGGATCGGTCACGAGATCCTCGTAATGCACCGTCACGAAGCGCGACGGCGAGACGATCGTTTCGAGGTCGCCCTGGAGCTTTTGATCGAGCGTCCATCGGATTGCCGCGGACATCGTCGGGGTATTCCAAGCCTCTCGCTGGCTGGCGGCGACATCACGCGGATCTCTGATGATGTGTACGACGCTCGAATCGGGCATCATCGCCAGCAACTCGAGTATGTCCTGAGCGTGGGCCGGGCTCTTTTCACCGATGATGGCGGGTGTTTGATCGTCGTAGGACGCGTGCGCTTCTGCGGCGGCACGGAGCCACGCGGACATCAGCGTCCCGTAGTGCCTGGGGCCCGATTCGGCCAATTCTTCGAACCGTGCGCGTTCTAGAGCAATTGTTGCGAGTTCATTGCGCCGTATGAGGGCCCGCTTGGCGGCGTTCCACCCGTCATCGCTCGCGATCGGGCCGAGCTTCTTTCGTTGTCGCCAAAGGAGGCCCATGAAGTGTGTCTCGGGAGGAATAAACACGCCCTGGCCACGCGAGAGCATGGCTTGCAAGAGCGTTGTTCCCGATCGGGGGGTTCCAGTTATGAAGAAGAAACGAGGCATGATCGCATCCTACCCCCGATCATGTCAAGGCACTGGCCGGAGGCGGAGAACCGTCCCGGCTATGCGCGCCGCTTTGCCCGGCGCGATCGAAAAAATGCTTCGTAACGTGTCCGGCAGCACTATCCGTACGAGGACGCACGCCGATAGGGCGTACACGCACGCCGAAAGCGCGAGGCGTTCCACGGTTTCGAGGATGCCCGCTTGGCCCGGCAGTCTTTGCGGGTTCTGCAGCATGCCGTTCTGGATCCACAAGTCTCCCACGATGACCATGAGCGCGAGGATCGTGAGCATGCCCCAGGGCTTGAGCACGACCCCGAGAAATGATGCGACCGGAACCCCAGCGCCGCGCAGGCTCCACGCGGCCACGCCCGTAACACCCACGACGAAGTACAGCCCCACGCCCGCGGCGATCATGCCGGGCTCGTTTGGATAGAGCAGCCCACCCACGCCGGCGATGGCGACCATGCCCGTGCCTTGGGCGAGCAGCGACCAGAACTGCGTGCGAAAGCGTCCGGTGCTCGAGAGGGCGGATTCCTGCACCGTCACCAGCAGGCGGAGCGCGAAGCACAGCGAGAGCGCTTGCACTGCAGGGACGGCCCCGTCCCACTTGCCCTGCCAGATGATCTGCTGTAATGGGTCGAAGGTCACCGCGATGCCGCCGGCGAACCCTGCGGCGATCAGGGTAAGGGCGCCGCTGACGCGCAGCACCGAGGCGGCGTGGCGTTTGGTGTCGTGCTGGAAGGCGGCCATCGTCGGCATGAGTACCTGGCGGAGGTTGCTTGCCAGCAGCGCCATGACCTGGTCGCCGATCATGTAGGCGAACACGTACACGCCCATGACGCTCTCATCGAGCAGGAAGCCCAGCACGAGGTAGTCGCCCTGGCGCAGCAGCGCGAGCGCGACCGCGCCGAGCAGCAGCCACTTCGTGCGCGCCCAGATGGCGGGCCAGAGGCGCACCTTGGGCTGGAAGCGTATCAATGGGTCGCGCGTGAGGTAGAGGCCATACAACCACTCGAACGCGGCCATGATGACCAACGACCATGTAAACGTGAGCGGACCGGCGCCGGCCAGCGCGAGCGCGACCATGGCGATGTAGCGCACGATGGAGCTGCTCGCGTTCATCGCCGCGGCCGCCTTGAAGCGATAACCCATCGCCAGCTTCGATCGGTAGATCATGCTTGGCCCATAGATGCCCGCGGCGATACCGAGCGTGACCATGACCATCACATACTCGTCATTTTGATGGATGTACGCGAGCACGGGGCCGAGTGCGCACAGGATGGCCGCCGCCACCAGGTTGAGCATGAGCGTCCATGCGTACACCGGGCCGACGAGCCCGTCGTAGCGGTGGATGCCCTTCTGGATGAGGATTCGGCGGACGCCGCCGTCGCGCAGGACATTGACCAGGGCGGCGACCCCGATGGCCGTGCCGAAGATGCCGAAGTCGTCCTTGCCCAAGAGGACACCCAGGATGGCGATGTTGGCCAGGCTGGCGATCTTGACCACGGCCGTGGCGACCATGAGCCACGTAAGCCCGCCGCCCACCTGGCGGCCCATGGCCTGGGCCTGCTTCCGGGGGCCCGCCTGACTCCGGTCGGTGGCCGGTGTTCGTGCTGGGTGGGAGTCGGACGGCGGGGGCATCGTGGCAGTAGGCCTCGGGCGGGTCTCGGGTTCGGTTCTGGGGCCTTCGAACGCGGCTGGGGCGGTCGGCCGCTGGTGGGCCCAGCCTACCATCGGCCCCGCGGCATGGGTGGCACGAGCCGAATCAAACCGCGCGGAGCCCCAAGCGGCCCCCGCGCCCGGCCGCCCGATGCAGCGACTCGAAGCAAGGAATGGGAATCACGCTATGAAGGCCAACGAGATCCGCCAGGGCAACGCCATCCAGATCGACGGCAAGGTCTACATCGTCGTCAAGGTCGACCACACCAAGCCCGGCAAGGGCCCGGCCTACTACCAGGTGAAGCTCAAGGACGTGTCCAGCGGCCTGCACATCGACAAGCGATACACCGGTGGCGACTCGGTCGAGAGCGCCCCGCTCGACCGCCGCGAGATGGAGTATCTCTACAGCGACCAGACCGGCGCCACGTTCATGGACACCGAGAACTATGACCAGGTGATCCTGTCGGCCGAGTTACTGGGCGACGCGCTGCTATACCTGGCACCCAACACCACCTGCACCGTGCTGGTGTACGAAGAGAACCCGCTGAGCATCGAGCTACCCGCGAGTGTCGAGGTGGAGGTCACCGACACCACCCCGGGTATCAAGGGCGCGACCGCGACCAACCAGCTCAAGGAAGCCGAGTGCGAGACCGGCCTGAAGACCCGCGTTCCGCCGTTTATCACCATCGGCGAGAAGATCAAGGTCGCCACCGAAGACGGCCGCTACCTCGCCCGCGCCAAGGAGTAGCACCGTGCCCCCGGCCGCCGAGCTGCCCTACGCCGGCCGGCACCTGGTGCTCATGGGCCTGCGCGCCAGCGGCAAGAGCACCGCGGGCCGCCTGGCCGCCCAATCGCTCAACATCGCATTCATTGACCTGGACGCGCTCGTGCTGCGAGAGCTGGGCGCGCGCAGCGTTACCGAAGCCTGGGCCGAGCACGGCGAGTGGGCCTTCCGCGCGGCCGAGGCGGCGTGCCTCAAGACCGCCCTCAGGCGCCATCGCGAGGACGTGCTGGCCCTCGGCGGCGGCACGCCCATGATCAACGCCGCCAGGCACGACCTGCAAGCGGCGGTGGTCGCCGGTGCGGTGGTGGGGCCGGTCTACCTGCATGCCCCGCCCGAAGTG
The DNA here is from genome assembly GCA_025916675.1 of Phycisphaera sp. Taxonomy (NCBI): domain Bacteria; kingdom Pseudomonadati; phylum Planctomycetota; class Phycisphaerae; order Phycisphaerales; family Phycisphaeraceae; genus Phycisphaera; species Phycisphaera sp. The sequence goes on along the minus strand of CP098402.1, from coordinate 3,021,220 downwards.
CTGGCCGGGCGTCTGCTGGCATCGCCCGGCGACCGCCCGCCGCTGGGCGACGCCGACCTGCCCGATGAGGTGCGGGGTGTGTACGAGAAGCGCGACAGCGTATACCAGGCGCTGGCGGGTGAAGTGCTAGAGGTGGGGGATCTGGCGGTGGAGGCGGTGGGGAGATGCCTGGTAGAAGTTTGGAAGTCGTAAGGGCCTTTCCTCTCTTGACTTGTGCCAATATGTTTGTATTGTGTCTGGTATGGAGCAATACGAGCCCTCATACCGGGATGCGCTGCCGGATGGCCCCGCCCACCGGCGTGGGGCCGGGCTGAATCCGGGCAACCGGTTTGACGACATACGCCTGCACGTGCTTGGCGAGGAACTCGATCGGCGGTGGGTGGAGCGGGAGGCCGAGGGTGATGAAGGCGCGCCCCAGAGGGTGCAGCGGCAGGTCTTCCGGGACCGCACGAAGACCATCATCAACCGCGTGGCCAGGACCAGCGACGTGCCGTTCGATTGGACGGTGAACCCGTATCGCGGCTGCGAGCACGGGTGCATCTACTGCTTCGCTCGGCCGTACCACGAGTATCTGGGGTTCAGTTGCGGGCTCGACTTCGAGACCAAGATCATGGCCAAGCCCGAAGCTCCCGAGTTGCTCAAGCGGGAGCTGGCGAAAAGGAGTTGGAAGGGCGAGCCCATCGTGATGTCGGCCATCACCGACGTGTACCAGCCCATCGAGCACGAGATGCGCATCACGCGGCAGTGCCTAGAGGTCATGGCCGAATGCAACCAGCCGGTGAGCACGATGACCAAGAGCGCGATGGTGCTGCGCGATGTCGACTTATGGCAGCGGCTCGCGGCCAAAAATGCCGGCCGTGTGATCGTGACGCTGGTGACCCTTGATGCCGAATTGGCGCGCACGCTCGAGCCACGGGCGAGTGCGCCGGCCGGCCGGTTACGCACGATCCGCGAGCTGACCGACGCGGGCGTGCCGGTGTCGGTGAACATCGCGCCGATCATTCCGGGGCTGACCGACACCGAAGTGCCGAGGATATTGGAAGCCATCGCCGACGCGGGCGCGAAGCGGGCGGCGTGGGTGCTGCTGCGCCTGCCGTATCAGGTGAAGGAGCTGTTCCTGGAGTGGCTGACACGGAACGTCCACCCCGATCGGGCGCGCAAGGTCGAGTCGCTCATCCGCCAGGGCCGCGGCGGCAAGCTCTACGACGCGAGCAAGAATCGGGGGCGGGGTGAGGGCCCCATCGTCCGGCAGATCAAGCAGAACTTCGACGTGTTCAGCCGCCGGTACGGGCTGAATCGCGACGTCCGGCCGCTCTCAGGCGCCCACTTCGTAAAACCCGACGTGAGCGGGCAAATGGGGCTGTTCGGCTAGCGGAGAGCAGAGAATGAAGAAAGCGGGCGAACGGACTCGAACCGTCAACATTCAGCTTGGAAGGCTGACGCTCTACCATTGAGCTACGCCCGCAAGGCACGATTTGCACGATAATTTCGCGACCCAGTGCGGTCCCCGGGCCATGGGGAGTGTAGCCAAACGGCCAGCCGGGGTCCAAACCAACGCGAGCGCGGGCGCCGTCAATCGAGCACCTCGCCGAGCGCCACCATCGCGTAGGCGGTGATGAGTACGGGATCGCTCTCCATCCAGCGGTCGTTCACCGAGCGGAACGAGCCGTCGGGCTGCTGCAATTCGGCCAGCCGGTCGACGAGGTCGTCGGCCCAGTTGGCCTCGCGCGTCGAGCCGTCGGCGTTCACGACCTCAAGCGAGGGCTCGCCGAAGGCGTCCAAGGCCCGGGCGAATGTCAGCAGGAAGTAGTACGTGCCCTCGGCCCCCAGGCCCGGGTTGTGCTCGAGCGTGTAGTTCCTCGAGATCCACTCGCGTGCGGCCGTGACGCGGAGGTCGTCGGTGGCCAGGTCGGCGTACACGTAGCTCTTGAAGCCCGCGTAGGTCATCGAGCCGTACGCGCGTAAGCGGCTGATCTTCGTGCCGTCGTCGAGGGTCTCCTCGATCATCGCGGCCTTGCTCTCGCCCTGGCCCATGGCTTCACCGCTGGGGCTCGTGGCGTACACGAAGCCACCCTGCCGGGAGCGATCGGCGTACTCCATGTCGTTGATGCGATCGTCCATCTGCGTGCGCTCGAGGAAGACCAACGCCCGCCGCACCGCCGGGTCGTCGCCGGGCACGCCCGCCTCCTGGAGCGCCCACATGAACATGTGCAGATTGCTGTTGTCGGGCCGGCCGTGGCTGCCATATCCCACGCCGCCATAGAACGGGTGCTCTTGTTGCACGCGCAGCTCTTCTTCGGGTGCGACCTCGCTGTATTGCATGCCACGCAAGAAGCCGAGGGCCTTCTTGACGGCAGCATCGGCGCGCTGGGTGTCACGGCGTGCCAGCGCCGCCAGCGAGATGGCCGTGTTATACTGAGGCAGGATGCGGTCATAGATGCCGCCATCGTTCTGTTGCATCGCGAGCACGTACTCGTATCCGCGATCCAGAGCGCGCCCCGTCGCTTGGTCGCGCTGGGAGAAGGCCTCGTCGGCGGTCATACCAAGGAGCACTAGGCCGGTAATCGCGGGCAGGTTCGGGCCATCGGGGCGCACGTTCCATCCGCCGGTGTCGCCGTCCTGCTTGCTCAGCAAGAACGCCGCCGCCCGATCACGCATCTGCCTGGCCTGGTCGAGCTGCGCATCGCTCGGCTTGCCTCCGGTTTGCGCGAGCGATATCGAACTCGCGGCGAGCACGCAGGCGATGGTTGCTACTCGCTGTATTGTCATCATGATTCGCCCTCCAAGGCTCGGGTCCAAGGTATCAGATGAGTCGGATCAGCCGCCGGCCCACCCACTCCATCGCGAGCAGCACGAGCAGCACCACGAGCACGATGGGCCGGTCCCACAACGGCTCTACCTGGGGCTGCCCGGCGATGACCACCTCTCGCCTGGGCAACGCTTGGGGGAGCTCGCCGAGCGTGTCCATCCCCAGCACGCGCCCCCCGGTGCGTTCGGCCAGCGAGGCCAGTAACTCGTGGTCGGCCATCGGGTCGCGCAGCTCGTCGCTATCGGCGAGCACTTCCAACTCGATTCGCAATCCCAGCGGCGCCAGCAACGGCTCGTCGACGATGATCTCGTACGTGCCCGGCTCGGTCGGCAGCCACGAGGCCGCGTATCCCTGCGACAGCGCCCTCCGCGCGCCGGTGTCTTCGACACCCAGGGTCAGCGTCTGGGCCATGCCCGACTGGCTGTCGTCGTCGATGGGCCGCACCTGCGCGCGGACCGACGGCAAACGCCGGTCGACCAGCGACTGGTCGAGCAGCCGCACCTCGACGCGTGCCGGTCGCTCCACGAGCGCGGGCCTGGGCGACACGCTCAGGGCCGCCTCGGCCCCGGTGCGTGCCAGCCGCCCGCGCGCCTGCATGCGGACCAAGGGAAGATAGAACCGCTCGAACAGCGGCTCGCCTCGCGCGTAGCGGTACCGCCACACCTCGTCGGTGGCAACATACACCACACGTCCCGCGCCGTAGGGCATCGTCATGACGGCGGGCATCGCCGCGCCGGCCTGCTCGGCCGGCTCGAAGCGCGCCAGCACCTCGGTCGTGGGCTTGAGCGCGCCCTCTTCGATGCGCTGCCACCACCAGAAGCGGTTCCATCCCGTCCGCGGGTCGCTCAGATACTCGGGCCACGTCGACAGCGTCTCATCGAGACGCAGCACACCCAGGCGCTCGCCCGAAGCGGTCCGATCCAGCACGACGGGCTGGCTTGAGGTGGCAATGCCCGACCCCTGGTCCATGCGGAAAGGCAGCAGGTCTTCCAGCGGCGTGCCGCGCCAGCTCGCGGGCGTGTTGCTCGTGCCGCCGATCCACAACAGCCCCGCACCCCGGCTGGCCACGTGCTCGCGGAGCTGGTCGAGCTGCTCGGCACTGAACAGTCCTGAACGGACATCGCCGATGATGACCACGTCGTACTCGGCCCACTCCTCGTCGCTCGTGGGCGGGTAGCCGATGGTGACGTTGCCCTCTTCGATGAAGCTCCGCCGCGCGGCCAGCAGCAGCGAGCTCGACCGCACGCTCGGTTCTCGCAGCAGCATGCTGGTGATGTAGCGCCGCTCCCATCGCGGGCCGCCATCGATATACAGCACCCGCAGCGGCCGATCGACGACGCGGACGCGCAGGTTGGCCTGGTCGTTCTCGCTCAAGAGGTCGGGCGTGTCGGGCACGAACCGCACCACCCAATCGGCCTCGCCCGCGGCGAGCTCGCCGGCCACGAGCGATGCCTCGGCCGCATCATCCTGCCAACGCTCGTCGTCCGCTTCGATGCGGACCTGATCGATGACCTCGCCCGCATCATCCTGCCAACGCTCGTCGTCCGCTTCGATGCGGACCTGATCGATGACCTCGCCCGTTGTGCGATCTTCGAGTCGCAGCACACCCGACGAGCCCGAAGCCGGTCCCCGGCGATCGAGCCGCACGTTCACGGGTGCCTGATCGCCGGCGAACGCCGCCTCGGGCGCGACGGCCTGCACGATCGCCACATCCGTTGCCGCCTGCGGGCTGCCCAGCGGCACGACATGCACTGGCACGCGCTCGCCGACGAGCCGCCGGAGCACCGCGGCCGATGGCTCGTCGATCGACCGGCCATCGCTCAGCACGACCACCGCCGACAGCGGGCGCGCCGCGGCGCGCGTGAGCGCACCCGAGATGGCGGCGCCCAGCGCGGTCCGCCGGCCGTCAGCTTCGGGGAGTGCGGGCGGCCCCACGCCTTCGTCGTCGATTGCCGATCGCGCGCGTAAATCGAAAGCGGCCGCGTCGAAGCCGAGCCAGACCATCTCGCGATCGCCGGCGAGCTCGGCGAACATCGGCGCGTGACGGTCGAGGAGGACACGGGCTTGCTCGTCGCGCGTGGCGCGCGCGTTGCCGTCGATCGTGATGGGGGCATCGGCTACGCGCATCGATACGGAGCGGTCGACGAGCACCAGCACCCAATCGGGTTCCAGCCTTTCGTTCACACGCTCCAGTCGCGGGCCGAGGGCCAGCACCACCAGGATGAACAGCAGGAGGGATCGCACGAGCGCGAGCGACCACCGCGCCGCCTTGGGGCCCTCGAGCTTTCGGTAGCCCCACCAGCCCAGCGCAATGCACCCCATGACCACGAGGGCCCAGCCCCACGTGGGCAGCGGTCGCTCGAATCCGAGCGTCACGCCGTCCTGGCCGAACCCGAGCTCGCGCAGCGCGAACACGCGGCTGAACAGGCCGTCGGGCGCGATAGTGGCAAGCGAAAGCAGCATGTCCATTCAGGCCGCCTCCCGCCTCGTGTTGGTCGATGTGCTCACGCCCGCGGCGCCGGGCACCTGCGCGTGGCTGAACACCCGCGCCAGGACCGCTTCGAGCATGGCCAGCGCCAGGGCAACACCCAAGAGGATCGCCCCGAGGGCGAGGCTCGGCTCGGTCCGGGCCATCGCCTGTGTGGGTGCGACCGCGCCCTCGGTCGCGCCGCCGGGCCGGTCGAGCCAGGACAGGGTGTCGTCGTCGGCCAACTCAACCCCAAGGGCATCGGCCACACCCTCGCGGACCCGCTCGCGGGCGACGGCCTCGCGCGCGGCGCCGCGGTGATCGGGAGCGACGGCGACGACACCCACGGGCCGGCCCGCGCCGTCGAGCGCCAGCCACGGGCCGGCGCGGCGGAGCGGCCGGAGGCTCCGGCCCTCGTCGCCGACCGCAACCGGCGCGATCGAACCACCGGCGGCCACGTTCCAGCCCGGGCGCAGCTGCACGGCCACGCTCGGGGCCGCCGGACGCGCGCCCGCGATCGACGGGTGTGATCCGACGGCCAGCCCCACGCCCGAGCGTGCCAGTTCCTGGACGAGCGGCACGATCGCCGGGCGCGCGGGCAGGTCGGTCCAACTCGCGGCCAGCGGCATGGCAAACACGATCACCAAACCATCGCCGTTGGCACCACCGGGCCGGGACACCAGCGCGGCGGGCGAGCCATCGGCCAGGGTCAGCAGGCTGCCCGATCCGCTGCCGGGCTCTGTGGCCAGCGGCAGGCTCCTGCTCACCGTGACCGGGCGCAACAGCGATTCGAGCTCGCCCTCGATGAGGCGCAGCAGGCCGAGCGGGTCGTCACCCGGCGCGCGCGAAACGCCCAGGGGGGCCTCGTGGGCCAGGGCCTCGGGCCCGATGGTCCACGGCACGCCGAAGGCCTCGGTGAAGCGGTCGGCCCACGGCGCGAGCGAACTCGCGGGATCGGGGAACACCGCGACCAGCCCGCCGCCGCGTGCGAAGCCGGCGAGCGCACGCCAGCCGCCCGCGCGGAGGTCGTTGGGCGCCAGCACGAACGCCGCGTCGACGCGCGCGAGCCGGGGCACGTCGACCACCGAGGGGTCGAGCGTCGTTGCGGCGATATCGGCCAGCGGATCGCCCTCGCCCATGGCGTCGGGGGCCAGCGCCACGCGCAGCCACGCGGCCGGGTCGTCGGGGTCCAAGCCGCTGGCTGGTGACCCAAGCGTGTCGGCGGTGTCGATGATCGCCACCGACAATTGCCGGCGGAGGGCGACGATGGCCACCGCAGAGTCGT